>NZ_KV825964.1:224315-480218 GCF_001835805.1 Corynebacterium sp. HMSC034B08
CCCAGACTCCGACGCCGTATGGAGCACTGACGCTGCTGCTATGCAACTGAAGCGTGCTGGGGCACGCCCATGGCAGATCGCCCTTACGGCACCGCTGCTCGCGCGGGCCCAAGCTGAAGCGAAAGCAGCAAGAATCCCGCAGGGCAAAACCCCGTCATCTGGGCGAGCTGCAGCACGTCGCCGTCGCAGGAAGCGCGCTCAATAGCGCCTTACTCGCTGTCAGCGAGTCGCTGTGCCCACTCTCTAATCTGCAGGGTGGCAGACTCCGCATCGAGTCCGTACTCCTGGAGGATTTCGTCGCGGGACCCGTGCAGGGGGAACACATCCGGAAACGCGAGTTGGCGTAGCGGTGTGTCCACCTCTGCTGCCGAAAACGCCTCAGCGATAGCAGATCCGACGCCGCCTCGAATGATGCCGTCTTCATAGACCACAACCATGTCAGCTTCGACAGCCAGGTCACACAGCGCGGCGTTGACGGGAATGATCCAACGGGGATCGACAACAGTTACGCGGATACCGTCGTCGACAAGCGCATCTGCAATCTCGAGCGCGGCCTGACCAAATGCGCCGACGGCAACGAGTAGCACGTCGATTTCTGAATCGCTGCTATCACCTGTGGGTTCGGCGAGGATATCTACACCGCCGACGTTTCGCAGTGCCGGGATCGTCGGGCCGGCAGAGCCCTTCGGGAACCGTACGATCGTCGGGGCGTCGTCGACAAGAAGGGCCTCCCTGAACTCTTCGCGCAACGACTGAGTGTCTCGAGGTGCGGCGATACGGACACCCGGGACGATCGATGCGATCGCCATATCCCAAACACCGTTATGGCTTGCGCCGTCGGAGCCAGTTACGCCTGCACGGTCCAGCACTAACGTAACCGGCTGGTGGAGCAAACCTGCATCCATAAGCAACTGGTCAAAAGCACGATTGAGGAAGGTCGAGTAAATCGCCACAACCGGGTGCAATCCACCGAGTGCCATACCAGCGGCAGACGTCACTGCGTGCTGTTCCGCAATCCCCACATCGAAGAACCTGTCTGGGAACTGCTCACCAAATGGCTGCAGACCGGTTGGCCCCGCCATTGCCGCAGTGATCGCAACGATGTCATCGCGTTCGTGGCCTGCGCGAAGCAGCTCTTCGGTGAAAGCGGCGGTCCAACCTGGCTTAGAGGTGGCCAGTGCTTTTCCTGTTACAGGGTCGATCACGCCGGTAGAGTGCATCTGGTCGGCTACGTCATTGACTGCCGGGGCGAAACCGTGGCCTTTCTCAGTGACAACATGCACGATCAACGGCCCCTCGTAGCGCTTGGCATACTTAAAGGCGTTGAGCAGTGCCTTGAGATCATGCCCCTCGACCGGACCGACATATTTCATACCAAGGTCCGGGAACATTTCGGTTGGAAGAACCTGATACTTCACGCCTTCCTTGAGCGCATGCAACGCATCAAAGGTCTTCTCTCCGACCCACCCCATAGATTTGAGGGTCTTTTTCCCAGACTCCATGACCTCGTCGTAGCCAGGCTGGATCCGAATAGCGGCTAGCTGGTCACGGAGCTTGGTCAGGTTATTGGCCAGTCCGCCAATCGTCGGAGAGTACGAACGGCCGTTGTCGTTAACCACGATGACAACGTTGCGGTTTCCGGCCGCGATGTTGTTGAGTGCTTCCCAACACATGCCACCTGTGAGCGCTCCGTCACCGACAACTGCGATGACGTGATCGTCCGAACTACCGGTGAGTTCCTTCGCTTTGGCAAGACCGTCAGCATAGGACAGCGAGGCACTGGCATGGGAAGATTCGGTCCAGTCGTGTTCTGATTCAGATCGCGACGTGTACCCAGAAAGACCGCCCTTCTTGCGCAAGGAATCAAACTGGTTCGCACGTCCAGTCAAAATCTTGTGCACATACGACTGATGCGATGTGTCAAAGATGATCGGGTCGTTCGGGGAATCGAAAACGTAATGCAGCGCCAGTGTCAGCTCAACAACGCCGAGGTTCGGTCCGAGGTGTCCTCCGGTTGCTGACACTTTCTGGATGAGCAGCTGCCGGATCTCGTCCGCGAGCGCGTTGAGCTGGCTCGGCGCGAGCTTCTGCACGTCTGCCGGTGTCTCAATATGCTCGAGCAGTCCCACTATCCTGTCGCTCTCCTTCAGGTTTTTCGCCGCGATGCGGTCCGCATCTGCAGTGTTCCCGTATGGTTTCCGCACGTTGCGTAGTGCGGAATCGGTTCTGGTCAGCTTACACTCCGAAATTGGTTGACCCTATTCCTCCGCACCACCATTGTGGTCAGGCACAAGTGATGCCATGACCTCAAAATGGTGAGTATTGGGAAAAGCATCGATAAGAGCGATGTGCTCGACTCTAAATCCGTGCGCGCCAAAGCCTGCGAGGTCGCGCGCAAAGGTTGCTGGATCACAACCGATGTGAATGATGCGTTCTGGAGCCGCTTGCGCAATCTTGTCGACGACATCACGCCCTGCCCCTGACCGGGGCGGATCTAAGACAACAAGTCCCGGAGCCGGAAGCTCGCTGATTCCAACTTCCACCTTCGCATTGTGGCGATGCACATCAAACTCGTCTTCCACTGGCTGTGGGGTCGCCGTCGCCGAAGCGGAGTAATCAACACTGTCGATCCTGCCGCCGCCGATTGCCTCATTGATCGCAGGCACAAATGCACCGACGCCTCCGTACAGATCCCATCCGTTACGGTGCGTGTAGTTGTCGCTTCCCCATTCTTTAATGAGGTCGCTATAGGTTTGCGCCGCGTTGAGGTGCGCTTGCCAAAATGCTGTAGGGGGAAAGGAAAACTCGTGACCGTCTACCACCTCGGTGACCAACCCCGGGCCTTCAAGCACCTTGTGAATACGCTCAACGCGTCGGCCACGCTGCGCCGACTGTGTTTCCACAACGTGACGTTTCCCGCGGAAATCCACGACCGCCACAATCTCACTGCCGGGCGTGTATCGAGCCGCGTCGTCGCCAATGATGCCGTCGAGCACTTGCGGCGCGACCTGACTACACACGACACCACCGACAACATCTGTCGATTTCAGTGCACGCATTCCGGCTCGTCCTTGCGGGTCAACGCCCATGCGGACACGGGTGCGCCAACCAGTTCTGGGTTCAAGCTCCACAACCCGCAATTGCTTCTCGACGACATCCGCCTCGACAACACCACTCTTGCTCGCAAGCGCACCGAGTTGGCCAAGAAGAACGTCGCGTTTGAGCGATACCTGTACCGCCGGGTCAATGTGCGCGAAGTCGCAGCACCCCGCACCTGCTGCTGCCGCAGGACAAGCCGATCTGACCCGGTGAGGCGATGGATCCACTACTTTGACAAGCTCTGCACGTGCCCAGCGTTTTTTCACACGGGTCAGTCGCGCTTCAACCGTGTCGCCGGGAATTGCGCCCGCGATGAAAACGACGCGCCCGTCTGGGGCGTCGGCGATGCCTTCTCCCCCGTGCGCCATTGCCCTCACAGACAACTTCAGCACGAGGCCGGCAGTAATCTCGTCAGTCACAGCTACTCGGACTTGCCGCGTCCGGCTTGGCGCTGAGCGCGCTGCGCCTCACGGAATTCGCGGAGCTGCTTTTGGCCTTCGACATTTTGAGCGATGATCTTCTGCAACGCGTCGCTCAGCACGTTCGGGTTACCCTCCGCGGGGGCTTCCTGAGCGCCCTGAGCCTGCTGAGCACGCGCCTCCACAGCCTCTTGCACCTGCTTTGCCAGCTGCTCAGGAAGCACAACGGGGAGAGAGTTTCCAGCAAGAATCGGGTCGTCGCCACGGTAAACAAACGAGCGCGCGACCGTTTCACGACCAAGTTGCGCAAGCTGGTCTTCCGAACCGGACGGAGCAGCAAGTGTCACGCGGTAGAGCCAGCGCGGCCCCTCCACACCGATGATTCGAATGACGCCGTTAGTGCCGGTTCCTACGATCTCTTGACCCCAGGGCCCCTGCTCAATTTCGACGGGCATACCCTCAGAACGCATACCTTCGATGATCTCGTCGGAAGATTCCTCCCACAAACCACCGGTTCGCGGAGCAGCAAACGCCACCGGGGTCAGGCGGCCGAAGCGGGTGACGATGTGAACCATCTTGGGGCCCTGCTCGCCCATCTCCACCTGGACCTGGGATTCCTTCGGCAGTGGAATCCGGATGGATCCGAGGTTCAGCGTGGCCTGGGAGAAGTCCGAAAAGTCAAAGTCATCAATGTTGACGTTATCGCCATCGAACGGACCCGTGGAGCCATTGATCGGGTCATAATCTGTAAGAACCTGCACGCCTTCTGCCACACGAAGCTCCGGCGCCTCTACCTGCGCATCTGCCGTAGCAGATGCCGACTGGGTATCAGCAACCGATTCGGGCACCTCAGCCTCGGACGCTGCCGGTGCCGCGGTTGACTCCTCTACAACCTTCTGCGGTTCCGGGGTTGTTTCGGCTTTCTTCTTCCTCCTGAACGGCCAGATTGCCATTGCAGGTACCTCCTCTAAATTCTCAGTACGTTTTCGTCGCTAAAGACTGTAGCCCCCAGAGCGACACAGAGTTAGTTCGTGCCAGTCGATCCGTAGCCGCCAGCGCCTCGGACCGTCTCATCGAGCTCGTCTACTTCTTGAAAGCTTGCCAGTTCCACACGTTGCACGACGAGTTGTGCGATACGCATTCCACGTGTGATGACAATCGGCTCAGACCGGTCGGTGTTAATGAGGCACACCTTGAGCTCGCCCCGGTACCCTGCATCGATGGTTCCGGGAGTATTTACAATGCTCAAGCCCTGCTTTGCTGCGAGCCCGGAACGCGGGTGAATCAATCCCACTGTGCCTACAGGAAGCGCAATCGCAATTCCTGTGCCAATAAGCGCTCGCTCACCTGGCTGGAGCGTCACATCCTCTGCGGAGTAAAGGTCAGCTCCGGCATCTTCCGGGTGAGCCCGGTGAGGCAAGGGCAAATCAGGGTCAAGTCGCTTAACTGCGATTGGGCCGATGGTGTCGTCGATACGCGCGATTGATTGTTGCTCTTCCACGCTGCCAACCATACGGCAGCTAGGTTCCTCCGATATCAATGCCTAAGGTATGAGGGGTGACTACGAACCCAGTGAATCCTTCCGACACTTCCGCTCCGGATGCAGCGAAAGTGCTGTATACCGAGCGCCAATGGGTGCCTTGGTACTGGTGGGCTGCAGTTGCAGGCCTGACGCTGCTCCTCGCAGGCGAGCTCGCACTGAACCGCAACATGTGGTGGTTTGTCGGCGGCTTTGTTGTCGCAGGCGCGTTGGCGGTCTGGTTTTTAGTATGGCTGTCGCGCTACACCCTAACCGTTGAGCAGGACCCTGACGGGACCCGCTGGTTGCTCGCCGGGGATGCGAACTTGCCCAGTACGGTCGTGGACCGCGCGACGGTTGTGCCGGCTTCCGCCCGCCAGAATGCTTTGGGTAGGCAACTCGATCCGGCAGCGTTCCTCATCACGCGGTCGTGGGTGCCCGAGCATGTTCTTCTCGTGCTCGATGACCCTGAGGATCCGACGCCGTATTGGCTTATTTCAGCAAAAGACCCGGAAGCCGTGCTTGATGCATTCGTTCCGAGCCTTAAGGACCGCTCCTAATCCCCGCGAGGAGCGGATAACGGCTTGCGCCGCCTGGTACTAATTACTCGCAGTCGAGGCAGATCTTGGAGCCGTCGTCCTCGACATAGGCGAGGCGCTTGTTCTTTTGCACCAAGAAGCAGGACGCGCAGGTGAATTCGTCTTCCTGGCGTGGCTTGACCTCAACATTGAGTTCCTCACCCGAGAGGTCCTGCGTCGGGGGCTCGACAGGCTCAACAATTTCCCCATCATCGTCCATGCTGCTGCCTGCAACCTCTGCTGCCTTCAGGCCTTCGAGGGAGTCGGTTTCGATGTCGTCGTCCATGCGGCGGCGCGGCGCATCGTAATCGGTGGCCATGCTTGATGTTCCTCCAGCTCAACGTCGTGCTTGATCGCGCCTCTACACGCGACATTTGAGCGGAATACTAAAGCACGTCCATGCTTCTGTCATCTTTGCTGGTAGAAACTCATTTTTTCGACATCATCCGCACAAGGGTGCAAGTTTGTACACTGCGCACATGACCTCACCTCAACCACACAACGAGTCGCACGTGTCGCGCTCAGTTTCCCCTTCATCCCGGTTCGGCTTTGGAGTTGACGTTGGAGGCTCCTCCCTGAAGGCTGCGGTTGTCGACCTTCACAGTGGCGAATTTCACGGTGAAAGACTTGAGGTGCCTACGCCACAACCGGCGACCCCTGACGCTATTGCAGAGGCGGTCGCGCAGCTAACGCGTCAAGCAGCATGGTCAGGCCCGGTTGGGATTGCGCTTCCGAGCGTGATTGTCCGCAACATTGCTCGCACTGCGGCGAATATTGACCCGACTTGGGTGGGCACGGATGTGGTTGAGCTCTTCTCTACCGTGCTGGGGCAGCACGATGTCACTGTGCTCAACGATGCCGACGCAGCCGGGCTTGCGGAGGTGTCTTTCGGATGCCCCGAAGCACAGCGCGGCTCTGCCTTGTTTCTGACGTTTGGCACGGGTATCGGCTCAGCGCTTCTAGCTAACGGTCAGCTCTTTGCCAATAGCGAGCTCGGGCATCTGCTTATCGACGACACGGAGGCCGAACACCTTGCGTCATCCGCCGTGCGCACGAGGGAAGGCCTTTCTTACGACGATTGGGCCAAGCGCGTGGAAACTGTTCTTTGCGAATACGAACGACTCCTCAACCCGGATGTCATCATCGTTGGCGGCGGTGTTTCGGAAAACAGCGACCAGTGGGTTCCACTGCTGAACGTCAACACTCCAGTAGTTGTGGCCAAGTTACTGAATCGAGCAGGCATCGTGGGCGCTGCCAAGGCCGGTGCCGGTCATGTCGCTGGCTCACCTCATAGGTAAATCCTGTAGGGTGTTGACATTCTGCATATTCGGGCTACGCGCCCATACGTGCAGTAGGCACATGAAAATGGAACGTTCACCTGCTTGCTAGGATGGGCGTTCTGAAAATTTTTATGTGCCTGCGTACCCTGGTTTTCCAGTGGTAGCAAACACTGCACCAACTGCACTTCACAACGATGAAGTGCACATCGCAGTGGTTGTGGGCCGAACCTCTTGCGAGGTCCCGGCCCCGAGATAGTCTGATGAGTCGAAAGGGCGTACGTGGTAGCCAGCGAAGCTTCAAGCAACAACACCGTTCATGGCGAGCCTGTGGATCCGTCAAACGGTGGCGAGAGCAACGGTTCCGGTACCGACTCGAAGCCTGCCAAGAAGACGGTGAAGAAAGCAGCCAAAAAAGCAGTGAAGAAAACCGCGAAAAAGACTGCTAAAAAGACTGCGAAGAAAACCGCGAAAAAGACAGCCAAGAAGACGGTAAAGAAGTCCGCGAAGAAAACTGTCCGTAAGTCTGCGGCGAAGCGCACCACAAAGGCTGCTCAAACCGCTGCAGCGACGGCGGACGAAGCCGAGACCGAGGATCTCGAGGCAACAAGCGCGGACGACGAGTCCTTGGATCCGACAGATGCCGAGGATTACGACCCGGACATGGGCGACGATGAGGACGACGCGTTCGACGAAGATCTCGACGGTGCCATGGACGACGCCGACGAGACCGAAGACGAAGATGACGAGGAAGAAGAGGACGACGGTTCTTCTGTCTGGGACATTGAAGAATCCGCTGCCCTGCGCCAAGCACGCAAGGATGCTCAGCTGACCGCATCCGCGGACTCTGTTCGTGCCTACCTCAAGCAAATCGGCAAGGTTGCACTTCTCGATGCAGAGCAAGAGGTCTCTCTTGCGAAGCGCATCGAGGCAGGACTCTACGCACAGCACCGTCTCGACGAGATGGCACGTGCTGCTGCAGAAGGCGACAAGGATGCAAAGCTCACGCCTGCGGTAAAGCGTGATCTCCGCGCGGTTGCTCGTGATGGCCGTAAGGCAAAGAACCATCTGCTCGAGGCGAACTTGCGTCTCGTCGTGTCGCTGGCCAAGCGTTACACCGGCCGCGGGATGGCATTCCTGGATCTGATTCAGGAAGGAAACCTTGGCCTCATCCGTGCCGTTGAGAAGTTCGACTATTCCAAGGGCTACAAGTTCTCCACCTATGCCACGTGGTGGATCCGCCAGGCAATTACGCGTGCTATGGCAGACCAGGCCCGCACCATTCGTATTCCGGTGCACATGGTCGAGGTCATCAACAAGCTTGGCCGCATTCAGCGTGAGCTGCTGCAGGACCTCGGTCGCGAGCCAACGCCGCTCGAACTGGCAAAGGAAATGGATATCACCGAGGAGAAGGTCCTCGAGATCCAGCAGTACGCTCGTGAGCCGATTTCGCTCGACCAGACGATTGGTGACGAGGGCGATAGCCAGCTCGGCGACTTCATCGAAGACTCCGAGGCAGTCGTTGCCGTGGATGCCGTGTCCTTCACGCTTCTACAGGATCAGCTGCAAGACGTTCTGCACACGCTCACCGAACGTGAGGCTGGCGTCGTTCGCCTGCGCTTCGGCTTGAGCGATGGCATGCCGCGCACCTTAGATGAAATTGGTCAGGTCTACGGCGTCACGCGTGAACGTATCCGCCAGATCGAGTCGAAGACGATGTCGAAGTTGCGTCACCCGTCGCGCTCCCAGGTGTTGCGCGACTACCTGGACTAAATTTTCACGCGACAAAGCTCAGCGCCCCGGCCAGATCATGTATCTGCCGGGGCGCTGAGCTTGCGCTTTACTCGGTGCTACTCGTTTACGGCGAGTATCACCGCGGTCTTTAGTTCGAGGACCCTTCCATTTCATTTATCTTTTCATTGAAGCCATCTTCGATGCACTTCTGGTATGCAGCGTTGTCCGATTGGTACTGTTCACAATCGCCGATGATGTCCTTGGCAAAGTACACACCCCAGAAGATCATCACCGCAGTTGCGATCATTGCGAAAGCGCCTAGGACCAGGCCGGTCACCGCCATGCCTTTGCGGGAACCCGGCCCCACGATGTTCTTCGATTTACGGATACCAACGATGCCGAGGATCACCGCGATGACACCAAGAATGATGGCACCGAACAACGTGAACATGGCAGGGATCGAGAGAATGCCGAAAATCAGGGCTGCCATTGCAACGCCATTAGGTTTCTGCTCCCCTACCGGCGCTGTGCCGTAGGGCGCGCCGTAAGCGGAGGGGCTCTGGGCCGTGTCATAGCCCGCTGGTGCCTCATAGCCGGCGTAGTTGTTCGCTGTGTCGTAGCCTTCCGGCTGCGGCTGGTTATAGGGCGAGACTCCCTCAGGGTGGCCGTTCGGGTCGTTCGGGTAACCGTTGGGGTTGTAGCGGTCAGTCATTCGTTTCTCCTCGTTTTACGTAATGTGCCCGCCCACTGTACCGACTTCGGTGTCACCAGTCACGAAGGTATGCGATGCGTTCTCGGAGCTGTTCCGCGCTACACAGTGCAGTCGGTGGACCTCCGCAGGCCTTTCGTACCTCGGTGTGGATCGCACCGTGTGGGCGACCAGTTTTGCTGGCGACGATGGATACGCGCGCGTTGAGTTCGCTGCGTAGCTGAGGGAGTTCGTCAGCTGCAGTTGCACTTTGGGGAGTCTCCTCCACCGGCTGTGTTACCTTCTGCGGCTCCCCGAGGATCTCCGCTCGTTCACGAGCGCGTCGTTCCTCTGCCCGGCGCGCTTTTTCTTCAGCATCGCGTGCGTCGAGTTGGTCGGCCTGGCGTTTGGCCAGCAGGGTGCGTACTTGCTCGGCGTCGAGGAGGCCGGGCAGTCCGAGGAAGTCTTGTTCCTCTGCAGAGCCGGCGACTGTTGGGGTGCCGTAGGTGGATCCGTCGAAGATCAGCGAGTCGAGCTCCGCCGATGCTCCGATGGTTTCGTATCCGGAGGTTTCGTCGGGTTCGTTTTGGGTGCGGTTGGCCTGCTCGAGCAGTTCGTCGGACCAGCCGGATTCGCGGTGAGGTTTGCCTAGGACGTGGTCGCGAGAAACTTCCATTTCCTCAGCCAGGCGCAGCAGCACTGGGACGGAGGGCAGGAAGACGGAGGCCGATTCGCCGGGCATGCGGGAACGGACGAAGCGTCCGATGGCCTGGGCGAAGAACAATGGTGTGGATGCTGAGGTTGCGTAGACGCCGACGGATAGGCGTGGCACGTCGACGCCTTCGGACACCATGCGGACAGCGACCATCCATTCGTCGCGAGATGCTGAGAATTCGTCGATTCGATCGGAGGAGCCTGGTTCGTCGGAAAGAACGAGCGTGACTGGGGTGTTGGAAAGCTTTTCCAGGATCTTCGCGTATGCGCGGGCGGTGGTTTTGTTGGTGGCGATGACTAGTCCGCCAGCGTCTGGCATGTTTGCGCGGACTTTCATCAGGCGGGTGTGTGCAGCATTAAGGACGGCTGCGACCCAGTCACCTTTCGGGTCCAGTGCGGTCTTCCATGCACGTGCGGTTTGTTCGGCGTTCAGTGGTTCGCCGAGGCGAGCTGAGTACTCCTCCCCTGCTGAGTCTTTCCATTGTGCTTCGCCCGAGTATGCAAGGAACACCACGGGTCGGACGACGCCATCGGCCAGTGCGTGGGAATAGCCGTAGGTGTAGTCCGATTCTGAGACGAGGTGGCCGGCGCCGTCTTCGACGTAGCGCACGAAAGGGATCTGGGAGTCGTCGGAGCGAAACGGTGTACCGGTCAGAGCGAGTCGGTGTTCGACGTCGTTGTATGCCTCGTAGACACCATCACCCCAGCTCTTGGAGTCACCTGCGTGGTGGATCTCGTCGAGAATCACCAGCGTGCGTCGTGCTGAAGCGACAGCATGGTGTTTGAAGGGGTGCATACCTACTTGCGCATACGTGACGACGATGCCGTCGTAGGCGGCGTTGACTGCCGAAGAGTTGGTGAAGTTTGGGTCCAACGACATTCCGAACCGCTTGGCGGCGTCCGACCACTGGTGCTTGAGGTGTTCGGTCGGTACGACAACGATAATGCGCTGAACGGTGCGGTCAGCAAGCAGGGTCGAGGCAAGCGTGAGCGCGAAGGTGGTCTTACCTGCGCCGGGCGTTGCCACAGCCATGAAGTCGCGTGGCTTGGTACTCAGAAACGAATCGAGGGCCTCCTGCTGCCATTTGCGCAGCGAAGGCCCAGAAGACGCGGCTGTCACTTGCGGCGCAGCCCCTTATAGATCCGCTCGCAGTCCGGGCACACCGGAGAGCCGGGCTTTGCTTGTTTTTTCACCGGGAAGGTTTCGCCACACAGGGCGACGACCATTTTGCCGGAAATCGCAGAGTCGACAATTTGGTCTTTTTTGACGTAGTGAAAAAACTTCGGGGTTCCGTCGTCGGTTGTCGACGAGGTATCTTCCCGCAAATCCGGGCGTTCAAGTGTCTTCGTCGTCGTGTTCACGCGCTCTATCATGCCCCAAATTGAGCGAGAGGTTAAGCCGGAGGGCTAACCTCGACGCATATGAGCACCAATGAGAACGTTTCCCCCGATTCTGATCCGCGGGACCGAGCCCGTGACGGGTTGTTCTCTAGTTTGAGCCAGGACGATCAGACGGTTGACGCTCAAGCCGAGGATGTCGTCGACTCCTCTGTGCCTCACTCGCGTCGGCGTCGTCGCATGGCCCGCGCTTTGATCACAGACGCGGTGACGAGTCCTGAACAAAACCGGCAGTCTCGTGAGAAGCAGTACGCCATTTTGCAGGGGCTTCGCCTACCGTTCATCCTCGCCGCGATCTGGGCTGCGTGGATGAGCTGGTGGGTGCTGGCGGCAATATTGTTCGTCGTCTCGGTACCGCTGCCGTGGATTGCGGTGGTGTTGGGCAACGCACAGGGCGAGAAGCGGGATGCACGCTCAAAAAACGTGTACAAGCCTGCGGTAGTGCGTGAGGAGATTCGGTTGGAGAATTCTCGTCGTACGGCGCTCGAGAGTTCGTCGTCAAGCACGGCAAACGTGCCCGATATCATCGATCACGACGACGGTGGGGATGATGCAACAGGAGACAACGATGAGTGATTCAGTAACGGTAAGCCCGGAGACAGCGAAAACTCTTGCCCAAGCATTGGCAAAGGCCGGTTTTACGTCCGCAGGGATTGCTGAGCACCTTGGGCCAGCCGCGACGCAGGCGATGTTTCGCGGTGAGCCTGGAGTAGTGCGCCACGCGTGCCAGGATGGGTCCCGTTTGTCGCGGTTGATCCGGTTTTTTATCTTGCGCGAGCCATGCACCGCAGCGGAACTCAGTGATGTGCTGTCGCAAGAGCTTGTGCAGCTGCTTATCGACGACTGCGTGGTCGCCCCTGCAACCGACAATGCCGAACTTCACATCGCACTCGATGTGCGCCCGCATGCGATCGCAGATAAGGAGCGCTTTGTCTTTTCCGATCTCGACGCGTCGATGACCGACATCGTCCCAGGACACGATCATGTTCTCGGCGTTGGCGCCGCTTCCTTATCACTGCTTTCGGCTGCGCCTCAGACACCGGTGTCGTCTGTTTTGGATTTGGGAACGGGTTCGGGGGTGCAGGCACTTGCACAGGCTCACGTTGCTAAGAGAGTTGTCGCGACAGATGTTCACGGTCGAGCGCTGGACTTAGCTCGAGCGACGTTTGCTGCCAACGGTGTAGACAATGTGGAACTGAGGCAAGGAAGTTGGTTTGAACCTGTTGCGGGCGAACGGTTCGACCGCATTGTGGCCAACCCCCCATTTGTTGTCGGACTACCCGAGGTGGGCCATGTCTACCGCGATTCAGGCTTGGATCTTGATGCGGCCTCCGAGCTCGTTGTCTCCGGCGCAGTGGAACATCTTGCCGAAGGTGGCCGTGCTTTCATCCTGGGTTCCTGGGTGCACAGCAAGGATGCGTCCTGGCAGTCTCGGGTGGCGTCGTGGTTGCCCAGCACAGGAGTGAACGCCTGGGTGCTGCAGCGCGATGTTGTGGATCCGGGGATGTACGTCTCCACGTGGCTTCGCGACGAATCCATCGACCCCCGCTCTACTGAAGGCATCGAACGCACCGAACGGTGGCTGGAGCACTTTGCGCAAAATAACGTCACTGGAATCGGATTCGGGTGGATTGTCTTGGAAGATATCGGCGATGCCGCAACTGAGGTCACCGCTGAGGAACTATCCCAGCATTTCACTGACCGCTTAGCACCGGAGGTTGAAGAATACTTCCTGCGTAGCGATTGGCTGCGTGGAAAATCCTTCGCCGAAGTTCTTGATGCCCAATACATGCTGCGCCCAGGGGTCGCGCTTGAGGAGGTCAGTTTGGCCGACACCGAAACCGGTATCGGCTTCGCACCCGAGGTCATCCGTGTGACTCGCACGGACGGGCCACGGTTTACCCATACCGTGGATGCTGGGGTGCTCTCCGTTATTCGTGGGCTGCACCCGCAAGGCCTTGCGCTTCGCGACGTCACTGGGCTCTACGCTGCTGCCAACGGTATTAACGACGAGGCTGCACTACATGAACTTGAGCAATCCAGCTCGGCAGCCATAGTTGATCTTGTCCGTCATGGCGTTGTCCTACCCGCAGAAATCGCCGCTATCTGATCAGAAACAGAGGAATATCCTGTGAAAGCCGTCCTGACCCGCGTTTCCGAGGCTTCCGTCACCGTCGACGGCGACGTTGTCGGCGCTATCAATTGCGCTGAGACAGGCGGAATCCTCGCCCTTGTCGGCGTTGGCCGCGAAGACGACGAAGAAGCCTGGCAAAAGATGGCCCGCAAAATTGCAGAACTGCGCATTCTCGACGGGGAAAAGTCCGTTGAAGACGTCAATGCTCCGGTGCTTTTAGTCAGCCAGTTCACGCTTTTAGGCCGCACTGCCAAGGGTCGCCGCCCATCGTGGGGAGACGCTGCCCCTGGCGAAGTTGCGGAGCCAATCATCGCAAAGATCGCGTCGGCACTGCGTGAACGCGGAATTCATGTCGAAGAAGGGCGATTCGGCGCCAACATGCAAGTCCAGAGTGTCAACGAAGGGCCGTTCACCGTGTTGGTAGAAACGTAACGCTCAATGAATATAAATGGTGCCCGCGGGAACACCTCTTCACCTCGGACCGTTGCTCTATCAGATTGCAGCGATGCAACATGAAGTGTTTCACCCCAGTCCGAGGAGGCGTTGTCACATGACCCAGCCGGATCGTGCCACAGAAAAAGAAGAGAACGTCGACCGCGGTAGCCGACGTAATCAGACCAACGACAACCCATCCGCAGACCTTGTACGCGTTTATCTCAACGGCATCGGCAAAACCGCCCTACTCAACGCTGAAGAAGAGGTCGAGCTTGCCCAACAGATCGAAGTTGGCCTCTACGCTCAGCATCTTCTCGACGATCCGGAGGTGAAACTCACCCGGGCAAAAAAGCGCGACCTGACAATCCTCGCTAAGCAAGGCCGCAAGGCGCGCGCGCACCTCCTCGAGGCGAACCTGCGCCTGGTCGTATCGCTTGCGAAGCGCTACACCGGCCGCGGAATGCCACTGTTGGACCTCATCCAAGAAGGCAACCTCGGCCTTATTCGTGCGATGGAAAAGTTTGACTACGCCAAGGGCTTTAAGTTTTCCACCTACGCCACCTGGTGGATCCGCCAAGCAATCACGCGAGGTATGGCTGACCAGTCCCGCACAATCCGCCTCCCTGTGCACCTTGTCGAACAGGTCAACAAGCTCTCACGTATTCGTCGCGAAATGTATCAATCTCTCGGCCGTGAGCCGACGAACGAGGAACTGTCCGAAGAGTCCGGCATCGAAGAGTCCAAGATCGAAATGCTGCTGCGCCAATCCCGCGACCCCGTCAGCTTGGATATGCCGGTCGGTGCAGATGAAGAGGCGCCTTTGGGTGACTTCATCGAGGACGCGGAAGCCACCGACGCCGAAGACGCCGTCGTGACTACGCTGCGCCATGACGACATTCAAGACATCATTAACGGCCTTGAGCAGCGCGAACAGGATGTCATCCGCATGCGCTATGGACTGACTGACGGTGTGCCGCGCACCTTGGACCAGATTGGCCGACAGTACGGACTATCCCGGGAACGCGTACGTCAGATCGAACGCGAAGTCATGGCGAAGCTTCGTGTGGGCGAACGTGCAGACCGTCTTCGCGATTACGCAATGTAGCCATTAGGAAAAACAACAACTACGCCCAGTGATGGGACTTAGGTCACTATCGCTGGGCTACAGTATTTGTCGAACGTTCGTTATAGCAGCAACAGCTGCTGCCTCGTCGAGTGGAAGGAACCAACAACCGTGCGTGACCTCGTCGACACCACAGAAATGTACTTGCGAACGGTCTACGAGCTGGAAGAAGAGGGCATCACTCCCCTTCGCGCTCGCATCGCTGAACGGCTTGAGCAGTCTGGCCCCACCGTGTCGCAAACTGTGGCACGCATGGAGCGCGACGGACTTATCGTTGTTGAGCAAGACCGTTCCCTCTCCCTCACTGAGGAAGGGCGCGCACTCGCAACCGCGGTGATGCGCAAACACCGTCTCGCGGAACGTCTTCTGACCGACGTGCTGCGCCTTGATATTGAGAAAGTGCACGACGAGGCATGTCGCTGGGAACACGTCATGAGCGAAGAGGTCGAACGTCGCCTTGTCGCAGTGTTGGATAACCCCACCCACTCCCCATTTGGTAACCCGATCCCCGCACTGGAAGAGCTGGGAGCACCACAGGGGGTGCCCGAGACACGCGGAACTCGAGCGACCGATCTTCGAATCCAGGAACCGACCAGAGCGCGTGTTGTGCAGATTTCGGAAATTCTTCAGGTCCCGTTGACAGACGGTGTCTCCCTTGCAGGCATCGGTCACTTCGTCGGCCAAGAAGTGACGTTGACTCCATTTGAAGACGGCGCGCTGGAAGTCAAGACCGCCAACGGAGAAACTGTTGTACTTCCATCTGAGCTGGCACACGCGCTGCGCGTCGAACCGCTCAACTAACGCTTCGAGGAGAAACCCCATGAAACTTGTAGTCACAGGCGGCGCAGGATACGTCGGAAGTGTGTGCGCGCAAGCACTGCTTGAAGCAGGCCACGACGTCACCATTATCGACGATTTCAGCACTGGAAACCGCTACGCTGTCCCTGAGCAGGCTGTGCTCGTTGAGGGAAACATTGTCGATGTTATCGACGACGTACTGGCTGACGGTGACATCGATGGCGTACTGCATTTCGCTGCACGCTCGCTTGTCGGCGAGTCGATGGAGGATCCCGCCAAGTACTGGCATGGCAATGTCGGAGTATCACTCGCGTTGCTCGACGCAATGCGCAAGCACGACGTGAAATCCCTGGTGTTTTCCTCGACCGCTGCCACCTACGGTGAACCAGACACCGTGCCGATTACCGAAGATGCGCCAACACGTCCAACGAATCCCTATGGCGCCTCCAAGCTAGCGATTGACCACGCAATCACGTCCTACGCCAATGCGTACGGCCTCGGCGCAACGAGTCTGCGCTACTTCAACGTCGCCGGCGCACACAACGGTGTTGGTGAAAACCACATCACTGAAACCCACCTCATCCCCATTGTGTTGCAGGTTGCCATGGGCTACCGCGACAAGATCATGATGTACGGCGATGACTGGCCAACAAACGACGGTACTTGCGTGCGCGACTACATTCACATCCGCGACCTCGCCGACGCCCACATGCTCGCTTTGGAAAACAACACGCCTGGCCAACACAAGATCTATAACCTTGGTTCCGGTGCTGGCTATTCGGTGCGAGAAGTTGTGGAGATGTGTCGCGAAGTCACCGGCCATCCCATCCCAGCTGAGGTAGCTCCTCGCCGTGCAGGCGATCCGGCTGTGCTCATCGCGTCGTCCGAAAAGATCAAAAGTGAGCTTGGTTGGAACCCCACCCGCACAGATCTACGCCGAATCGTCGAGGACGCATGGGCGTTCACCCGCGAACTGGGAAGCCGTTCGCACTCGGCGCGTTAACCTCCGAATTCGAGCCACGTGTCTCTGCATGCTCGACTGCTCACTTCAAGAATCTCTTCTGCCTTGCCCGCCAGCATCACTTGCAGCAGCAGATTCGACAGCGCATGACCTGGAACTTCCTCGTCTGCGCACCGCAACGCAGTGCCCGCCCATGCGTACAAGCGTTGGGAAAGGGCAACCATCGCCCAAAGACACAACGCGTTGGCCCGAATGGCTCCGGTGAAGTTCCTCGCGATACACAACATCACCGCGGATGCCCCGAACGGGTATGCAAGCGCGTCGACGATTAAGCAGTCGCGCAACCGGCTTCTGCTCAGCATCGCGGCGATAAGTTCGACTTCGTCATCCGACTGAAACACATCGCTCAGTTCAACGTATCCATCCCCGTCAATGATCGAATCCGCTGGCGTTGAGACGAAGAGCTCGCAGGCCCGCTCGACGTCCCGGCGCGCAAGAGCAGGTGCCACTGAGACCAGATCCATTAGGTCAAGGCCTCGTCGATACGCAGCGGGCGCGACCTCGTCGCAACGCACAGCATCGCTGAGCAATAGCGGGTCGAAGTGCTCGAACGTATCCGCGCGATCGAGCTCCGGCAGCAAGCCGTTATCGATGTACGGCCGCATCGCCGGCGACGCGATCACCGAAGCGACCGTACCCGAAGCGAATGTGTCCTCCCACCCCCAGATCTGTGCGTTCTCCGTCTCGTTGGAGAACGCGAGGCGGTACGGGGTGCCATCAGCGACTTCCGAAACTAACCAGCACGCGTCGACCAGTGGCACAATCCCCTGATAACTGTCTCGCAACTCCTTAACGGCCTGTTTGACCATCTCCGAATCAGGGACTCGGCTAATGATCACGCCAAACGTCGCCACACGTTGCGTTATTGGCAGTTGCTCAAGCATGTTGCGAAGCTGCTCTGTGCTGCCCAAATCAGAGCATAAGTACGGCCCAACATCCAAGATGTCAGGTTCCCCCGGACGCGCTTGCAAGGTGATCAGCGAAACAGTTTCAGTTGGAAAGTAACCGAGAGTTCCAGGAAGTGATGCAATCAAGTGCGCGGGCGATTGCAATGTGTAGGTGTCGTGGTGCGCCGCGCCAGCACCATCCGATGAATGAGTTCCTTGTGGTTGAGTGTCTGTCATAAATATCAGACGCACTGAAGCAGTGTTCGGTTCCATCCAAAAACATAACGGGGAATGTTTTGCTCGCTTCCTTCGTTGTGGTGGGGGAATCAGCGATACCATTTCAGGAGATCTACAACCGTGACTTACGATCAGCAGATGTACGAGCTTGAGTACCCCTCGCCCACCGTGGACAGCACCTCCCAATCGGGCCCGGCGCTGATTATTGCCATGCACGGCTACGCCGACGCAGGTCACGCAGTTGAGTCTGCAGCCGACCATCTTAAGGCCGCGCTAGAGACCCATACGGTGGCGACGTTTAGCAACGACGAGCTCATCGACTACCGCTCACGACGCCCAACGGTGACACTCGCCCATGCTGAAATCGCAGACGTTGCAGACCTGCAACTCGATATGCGGGTCCTGCGCGACAGCAAGGGCAAGTCTTTCTTGCTCCTGTCCGGGCCTGAACCGGATCTTCGCTGGGAAGCGTTTAGCAATGCAGTCGCCGACCTCGTCGAGCGTTTCAATGTGGATAAAACGATCTGCCTCTACGCTGCCCCTATGGGCGCGCCACACACTCGCCCCCTTGTGGTATCAGCACACGGCAACGACACCGACCTCGTCGGCTCGATGTACACCTTCGACGGTATGGTGAGCGTTCCTGGCTCCGCCGCAATTCTCATTGAGCGCGAACTCCACAAGCGTGGGCGAAATGTCGCAGGCTACACAGCGCACGTCCCGCACTATGTCGCTGCTTCTCCGTACCCGCACGCAACTTTCCAGCTCTTGCAGTCGGTAGAGGATTCCACCACGTTGACCTTCCCGCTTGGTTCGTTGGAAGGCGACATGAAGCGGGTCTCCCAGCAACTTGCAGAACAAACGACGAACTCCGCTGAGATCACCCATGTGGTCCAGGCCTTGGAGGAACACTATGACCAGGAGATGGAGGAATACCGTCGCCACCACCCGCAAGCCATGATGCCCGGTGAGGCACAGATGCCCTCGGGTGAGGAAATCAGCGAGGCTTTTGAGAACTACCTCACCGCCATAGAGGACCGTGACCGCAACCGTGGTCAACAGCGCAGTCTGCCTCACGATGAGGACACTGATCGGCGCTTGCGTGACTACTACTTCATCGACCCCGACGCTGAAGTAGATGACGGCGACAGCGACGGTGACACAGGCGCAACATCCTAAATGCTGATGGGATGTCGGGGCGGTCAGCTACGGTGGTGAGCGTGACGCTCACAGACATGCTCTCCGACATTGCCGAAGCACCAGAGTCCCTCTTCGAGGACGTGGTGTGGGACTCGTTTACCTCCTGGACCGAGTCCCGCGGTATCAGCCTCTACCCTGCTCAAGAGGAAGCTTCGCTAGCGTTGCTCGCTGGCGACAACGTTATCTTGGCTACCCCAACTGGATCCGGGAAGTCCATGGTGGCCAACGCGGCGCATTTCATTGCCCTCGCCCGTGGACAACGATCGTTTTATACGGCGCCGATTAAGGCACTGGTAAGCGAGAAGTTTTTCGCGCTGTGCGAGATTTTCGGCGCTGAAAACGTCGGCATGATGACCGGTGACGCAACGGTGAACTCCAATGCGCCAATCATTGCAGCCACAGCGGAGATCGTCGCAAATATCGCGCTACGAGAGGGCGAGCATGCACGGATCGACCAGGTCGTCATGGACGAGTTCCATTACTATTCCGAGCCGGAGCGCGGATGGGCCTGGCAGGTTCCGCTCCTCGAGTTGCCAAAGGCACAGTTTCTGCTGATGTCGGCGACACTAGGCGATACTGCGTGGCTCGAGGAGGACCTGACGAAACGCACCGGGCGCACCACCACTTATGTGGGCGGCGCTGAGCGTCCCGTTCCGCTGGATTTCCACTATGTGTTCACGCCGGTGCACGAGACGATTGAGGAGCTGCTCGCCGACGGCAAGGCACCGATCTACGTTGTGCATTTCTCTCAGCGCGAAGCCACCGAACGAGCGCAGGCGCTGACCAGCATGAAAATCATTACGGATGAGGAAAAGCAGCGGATCGCTGAAGAGATTGGCAATTTCCGCTTTACCACCACGTTTGGCAAGACGCTGTCCAAACTTGTGCGTCGTGGCATCGGAATCCACCACGCAGGCATGTTGCCGAAGTACCGTCGCCTTGTCGAACGGCTTTCCCAAACCGGCTTACTGAAGGTCATCTGCGGTACAGACACGCTCGGTGTGGGGATTAACGTGCCGATTCGTACAGTGCTCATCACTGGGTTGGCCAAATACGACGGAACTCGCCAGCGCATCTTGAAGTCGCGTGAATTCCACCAAATCGCAGGCCGCGCAGGTCGCGCAGGCTACGACACCGAAGGCACTGTAGTGGTGGAAGCACCCGAACACGAGATAGAAAACGTAAAGCTGCGCCGCAAGGCGGGTGATGATCCGAAGAAACTCAAGAAGATACGGAAGAAATCTGCCCGCGACGGTGAAGTTTCCTGGTCTGAGAACACTTTTGAACGTCTGAAGGTCGCTGAACCCGAAGAGCTGACAAGCCAGTTCAAGGTGAGCAACTCGATGCTGCTCAACGTGGTGGCACGCCCTGGTGACGGCTACGAGCACATGCGCAAGTTACTGCGCGACAACCACGACAACCGTGCGAAGCAGAACAGGGACATCCTCACCGCAGTGGAGCTATTCCGTGGGCTGATTAACGCTGGAGTGGTGGAACGTACTCCGGACTCTCCCGCGTTTCGCCCATACACGCTGACGCAGGAGCTCGACCGCGACTTTGCGCTAAATCAACCTCTCGCTCCGTTCGCACTGGCGTTTCTTACCCTGCTGGATCCGGAATCGGATACATACACCCTTGATGTCATCTCAGCATTTGAAGCGATCCTCGACGACCCGAGGCAACTCCTCCAAGCGCAAGAGAAAGCCGCTCGTGGAGAAGAAATTGCTGCGCTAAAGGCTGAAGGTGTTGACTACACCGAGCGCATGGCGATTATTGAGGATGTCACCTATCCGAAGCCATTGACCGACGAGTTGGACGAAGCGTTCGATACCTTCACCCAAGGCAACCCATGGGCGAAGGAGTTCGAGCCGTCGCCGAAGTCTGTGGTGCGGGACATGATCGAGCACGCAATGACGTTCTCCGATCTCATTTCCACATATGGGCTGGCGCGCTCCGAGGGTGTGGTGCTTCGCTACCTCACCGATGCTTGGCGCACGCTCTCCTACTCCATCCCCGATGCCTACATGAACGACGAGCTCGAGGACATCGTCGTATGGCTCGGCGAGATGATTCGTCAGGTGGACTCGTCGCTCATCGACGAATGGGCGCACATGACCGGAGAAGACGAACCTGTCAGCCAGGAAACCATCGACCGAGAGCTGGCGTTTGGTGTACAAGACCCATCCGCACTGACCGCCAACCGTCGTGCGTTCACAATCATGGTCCGCAACTACTTCTTCCGAATGGTCGAACTGTTCGCTTATGAGAAAGAAGATGAGTTGGCCGAGATGCTCGACTACCTAGAAACAGACGAGCGGGTGGATTGGCCGGGGGCGATGGACGACTACTTCGACGAGTACGACGATGTCGATCTTGGCCCAGACGCACGCGGTCCTGAATTCTTCCACATCGGTGATCAATCCGGCAGATCCTGGCAGGTCACCCAGATTATTAACGACCCCGAAGGCGACAACGCGTTCCAGATTCACGGTGTGGTGGATCTCGACGCATCCGATGAAGCGGGTGAGGTTCGGGTCTCCTCGTTGGAGTTTCGGGGCCAGTAGAAGCCGTCGCGCTAAACGGAAAGCTCTAATTTGCCCCAAAACACAGCAACCCCGGCTAGATTGTGTGGAGCAAACTTTGGTTCTAGCGTGACAAGGAGCACAACGTGACGCGCACAATTGTTGTCGGCGCCGGCATGACCGGTCTGTCAACCGCATGGCACCTGCAGGAATACGGCCATGAGGTGGAAGTTCTCGAACGCATCGATGTTGCGGCCGGTTCTTCCTGGGGCAACGCCGGCTGGTTGGCACCGGGAAAGACGATCCCGCTGTCCAACTCGAGCCTGTGGGCATACGGCCCGACCGCACTGTTTGATAAGCACGCAGCCTTGGATGTGCCGGTGCGTTTCGACCCGAAACTGTGGCGCTTCTGCGCCAACTTCATGGCACACGCGACGGGACGCGCATGGGACAAGACCATGGCTCGCCTCACTAAGGCAGATATTGCTTCCCTCGCTGCTTTCGACGAGCTCGAAGCAGGTGGTGTGAAGGCCTCCACACATGAGGGTCCGTTCATCATCGGTTTCGAAAACGAGGGCAAAGCCGCCGGCTTCCTCAAGGAAGTCGAAGGCGCTCAGCGTCACGGCCAAGATATTCCTTTCGAGCAGATCACGCTTGACGACGCCCGCACTGACGCCCCGATGCTGACCGAGAAGGTCGGCGCAACCTACCGCATGGGCGGTCAGCGCTTCATCGAGCCGGGTCCGTACTGCCGGGCCATTGCAGATTCGATTATCGAGCGCGGTGGCAAGATCACGACGGGTGTTGAGGTCGTAGAGGTCACCTCCACCCGCAAGCCAGCCGTGAAGCTTTCCACCGGGGAGTGGCTGCAGGCCGACAACGTTGTTTTGGCAACCGGTGCGTGGCTTCCGTCCTTGGCTAAACAGCTTGGTGTGAACACGATGATTCAGGCTGGTCGCGGCTACTCCTTCTCGGTTGAGACAGCTGAGCCTGCTACCTGCCCGGTGTATCTGCCGGATCCAAAGATCGCCTGCACCCCGTACCAGGGTCGCTTCCGCATCGCAGGCACGATGGAGTTCCGCGGCCCGGATGAGCCGTTCCAGCCAGGCCGTATTACCTCGATGATTCACTCGACGAAGCCGTTCTTCCGTGGCATCGACTGGGAAGATCGCCAGGACGAGTGGGTCGGTTCCCGCCCGGTCACTCCGGACGGTCTCCCACTGGTTGGCGCGACGAAGGTGCCAAACGTGTACACCAACGGTGGTCACGGCATGTGGGGCATCATCCTGGGCCCGCTGTCCGGCAAGATGCTGGCAAAGCAGATTGTGACCGGCGAGATCGACGAGACGATCAAGCCGTTCGACCCGCTGCGCGGCCCGTTCGGTGGCCTGTAACGCACCAACGTTTCAAACCCCGTCACTGCACTATGCATGTGGCGGGGTTATTTTTATCCCCCGTTTTCCCCACCCGTCAACGCTGTGCGCTGCAGGTTTCCTCGCACGACTCGTGCGACGGCATCTAATTGCATTGAAAATCGCAGTTGTGCCTTATCTTAATTCCTGTCACATTGGTCAGTTATGAGTGATAAGGAACACAAATGCCACAACTGAGCACCAACCAGATCGCGCCGTCGAATAGCGATGACCTCGAGGCAGTAATCGAGGCAGCTGTTGCTCGCGCCTACCACTGGATGGAAGCTACCGCCGAAGCAGACGCCGACGACGCCTCCACCCAGCAGCTCGCTGAGTTGCTTCGCGACGAAAACGGTGTCCGCTTCACCATGGACTTCGTTGACCGCGTCATGCGCCCGGAAAGCAACCGTGTCGCAGCACACGCACTGCGGGCGATCACGCGCGGTGTCGACGCCCGATTCCTCGGCCAGATCAACTCCCTACTCGTCGGAATTGGTGCTTTCGTCGGCCCATTCCTGCCAAACGTAGTTGTTCCTGCGGCACGTGCCCGTCTCCGCCAGCTCGTTGGCCACCTGGTTCTCGATGCCGAAAGTGACGCACTGAACAAGCTGCTCGACAACGCGCAGCAGCGCGGCGAGCAGCTCAACTTGAACCTGCTCGGTGAGGCCGTCCTCGGCGAGAAGGAAGCAACAGATCGTGCAGAACGCACCCTCAATTTGATCAAGAACCCACGCGTTACCTATGTGTCCGTCAAGGCATCGTCGATGGTGTCGCAGCTCAACCACTGGGATTACGACGAATGCGTTCGATTGGTCAAGGACCGCATCCGCCCGCTGTACCGCGCTGCGCGCGACCGTAGCCCTCAGGTGTTCATCAACATGGACATGGAGGAGTACCACGACCTGCATCTCACGCTGGACGTGTTCACGCAGCTGCTCAGCGAGGAGGAGTTCAAGGACTACCAGGGCGGCATTGTGCTTCAGGCGTACTTGCCGGACACGCTTGGTGCACTCGAGTACCTGGCCGACTTCGCCCAGAAGCGTGTGGCCGACGGTGGCTCCAAGATCAAGATCCGTCTGGTCAAGGGTGCGAACCTGTCCATGGAACGCCACCACGCTGAAGTCAAGGGTTGGGAGCAGGCTCCGTACCTGACCAAGGATGAGGTGGACGCAAACTACTACCGCCTGCTGGATTTCATCCTGCGCCCTGAGTTTGCAGATGCGGTTTCTATCGGTATCGCTTCGCACAACCTGTTCACGTCTGCGTTGGCATACGAGCTGGCACAGCGCCGCGGTGTCACCGCGATGATCGACTCTGAGATGCTGCAGGGCATGTCCCCTGCGCAGCAGGAAATCGTGCGCGAGGTGTACGGCGACCAGATCCTCTACACCCCGGTTGTCGGCCGCGATGACTTCGACGTGGCGGTGAGCTACCTGGTGCGTCGTCTCGAAGAGAACGCTGCCCCGCAGAACTTCCTGCATGCCCTGTTCGCTCCGAAGACTGAGGACCGCGATCCGATTAAGGAGCAAGAGAACGTCTTCCGCTGGGCTGTCGGCAACCGTTGGGACGTGCACAATGGCCCGAACCGCACGCAAGACCGTAATACGGAAACTGAGCGCCACGTCGCACATGCTTCCGCAACGACCGGCCGCTTCTTCAACGAGCCGGATACGGATCCTGCCCTTGAGGCCAACCGTGCTTGGGCGATCAAGCACCTGAGCACTCCGCCATCGATCGACACCGGTGAGGAGATCACCGATCCGGTTGCTATCCGCGACAACATCGCGCGCGCACTCGAGGCGCAGAAGGCGTGGGGCGCGCTGTCCGCGAACGAGCGTGCAGAAGTGCTCGAGGCGATTGGTGACGAGATCGCGCGCCGCCGTGGCGAGTTCATCTCCGTTGCTGCGCACGAGGCTGGCAAGACTGTCGACCAGTCCGACCCGGAGATCTCCGAGGCTATCGACTTCTGCGACTACTATGCAGATAGCGCCCGTCACCTCGACGACATTGAGGCAGAGTTTGAGCCAAACAAGCTCACCGTGGTCGTTCCACCGTGGAATTTCCCGGTCGCCATTCCGACCGGCGGTGTCATGGCGGCGTTGGCTGCAGGCTCCGCTGTGATCCTGAAGCCGGCACCGCAGGTGACGCAGTGCGCCAAGCTGATCGCGGATTGCATCCAGGCAGTCTTCGCAGAGAAGGGCATCGACCCGGATACGGTGCAGTACGTTCGCGCTGACGAAGGCGAAGCGGGCAAGGCACTGCTTACCGACGACGCCGTGGACGCCATCATCCTCACCGGCGCATCTGAGACAGCCCAACTGTTTAAGTCGTGGAACCCGCAACTTAACGTCATGGCTGAGACCTCGGGCAAGAACGCCATCATCATCACGCCGTCCGCCGACCCGGATCTGGCGATCAACGACCTGTACCTGTCGGCGTTCGGCCACTCGGGCCAGAAATGCTCCGCTGCGTCGTTGGCAATTCTCGTCGGCTCCGCGGCCGAGTCTGAGCGTATTCGTGGCCAGCTCCTTGACGCTGCATCCACCCTCGTGGTCGGCCCAGGCACCGAGCTCTCCACCACGATGAACGGCTTGATTGAAGCTCCGGGAGAGAAGTTGCAGCGCGGTTTGACCAAGCTCGAACCGGGCGAGAAGTGGTTGCTCCAGCCGAAGAAGCTCGATGATGAAGGCAAGTTCTGGAGCCCCGGTATCCGCGACAACGTTAAGCCTGGCTCCTGGTACCACCAGAACGAGTGCTTCGGACCGGTCCTGGGCATCATGCACGCCAAGGACCTCGATGAGGCTATTGAGTGGCAGAACTCCACCGGCTACGGCTTGACTGCGGGTATTCACACCCTTGACGGCGACGAGATCAATACCTGGCTCGACCGTGTGGAAGCTGGCAACGTCTACGTCAATCGCGGTATCACCGGTGCAATCGTGCAGCGTCAGCCGTTCGGTGGCTGGAAGAAGTCCTCGGTCGGCCCAGGCGCGAAGGCTGGTGGCCCGAACTATGTGGCACAGATGGGCACGTGGCGTGACCGTGATGGTGTGGCTCCGTCGCCGGGCGTGAGCATCTCCGCCGATATCCAGGAGCAGCTGGAGGCGTTCCGCCCGAACGTCGATGCGGAGGACTACGGCTGGCTCTCCCGTGCTGCTGAGTACGACCAGCGCGCATGGGACCGCGAGTTCGGTCGTGGTCACGACCACTCTGGTCTTCGCTCGGAGGCGAACATCTTCCGTTACCGCAACACGCTCGAGCCGGTCGTGATCTACGTCGGTGAGAACTACCGCTTGCGCGATGTCTACCGCCAGCTGCTCGCAGCAGCGATCACCGGCTCCGAGATCCGTGTCGTTGCTCCTGCGGAAATCGCCTCGGATCTGGAGGCTGCTGCGATCACGGTCGATGCGAACCGTGTGGAAGGCACCCCGTCGCGCATCCGCGTTATCGGTGATGCCCCAGCAGACATCTACGGCGACATCACCACCGCTGTTTTTGATAGCCCGGCGCTCATCGACGGTCGACGTGAGTTGCTCCCGTACCTACTGGAGCAGGCCATCTCCGCAACCCTGCACGGTTTCGGCGTCATCCACGACCCGGCCGGCATCAGGAACTAGTCCCCCACTAACCGACACAACCCTGGGAGAACCCGATGACTACGAAACCACCACCATCGGAAGCATCAACTCGTCCTAAAGCTGGCGTCATTCCTGACGAAGATGCCGGCTTGCAGAAAGGGCTGTCCACCCGTCAGATCAACATGATCGCAATTGGCTCGGCGATCGGTACCGGTCTGTTCCTTGGCGCAGGTTCGCGCCTTGAGGCCGCCGGACCGTCGCTAGCCCTGATGTACCTGCTCTGCGGTTTCATCGGATACCTCATCCTGCGGAGTCTGGGTGAGCTCATTGTCCACCGTCCAACCTCGGGTTCGTTCGTGTCCTACACTCGCGAATTCTTTGGCGAGAAGGCCGCATACGTCTCGGGCTGGTTGTACTGGTTCAACTGGGCAGCGACCGCCGTTGCTGACGCGACAGCACTTGCGATCTACATCCGCTGGTTCGGCCAGTTCTACGGTTGGATTAACGACATTCCGCAGTGGGTCATCGCACTTGCGATCATCGCTCTTGTGACGGGCATGAACCTCGTCTCGGTGAAGTTCTTCGGCGAGATGGAGTTCTGGTTCTCCCTGATCAAGGTGGCGTTCCTGCTCACGTTCCTCGCGGTCGGCATCTTCATGGTCATCTTCGGCAATCCGAGTGGTGATCTGACTGGCCTGACGCTCATCTCCGATCACGGTGGCTGGTTCCCGAACGGCGTACTGCCGGCACTGATCGTGATCCAAGGCGTCGTGTTCGCTTACGCAGGTATCGAGCTGCTGGGCACGACCTCTGGTGAGGCAAAGAACCCCCGTAAGGACATCCCGAAGGCGATTAATGCTGTTGTCTTCCGCCTGCTGGTGTTCTACTTCGGCTCCGCGCTCCTGCTGTGCATGCTGCTGCCGTACACCCAGTACTCCGGTGACGAGTCACCGTTTGTGACTTTCTTCAACTCCATCGGCGTGCCGTATGCCGGTCCTATCACTCAGTTGGTGGTCATCACCGCTGCGTTGTCCTCCCTGAACGCCGGCCTCTACTCCACGGGCCGCATCATGTACTCGCTGTCCAAGGCCGGTTCCGCACCGCAGTGGGCAGGCAAGGTCACCAAGGGTGGTGTGCCCTACGGTGGCATTCTGATGACCACCGGCGTCGCCCTGTTCGGCGTTGTGCTCAACTACTTCGTGCCGGAGGCAGCGTTCGAGGTTGTGTTGAATATCGCGGCACTTGGCACGATGGCGTCCTGGGCGGCAATTTCCCTGTCGCACATGCGCTTTGTGCGGCTGGCCCGGCAGGGCAAGTACACCCGTCCGGATTACCGCGCACCATTCTCGCCGTTCACCGATATTGTCTCGCTGCTGTTCCTTGGGCTGGTTGTCGTGCTCATGGCCTTCGACTACCCAATTGGCACCTGGACACTGATTGTGTCGCTGCTGATGTGGCCGGCGCTTGCGTTCGGCTGGTTCAAGGTCCGCGATCGCGTTGAATTCATCTCGCGTTCGCACGTGAACTACGAGCACGTCACTGGTGAACAAGCACCCGACATTGATCCCCCAATCGTTACCCATTAATCCCCTCACACTTTTGAAAGGAACTGCCCATATGACTCAACTTGTCGACGTCACCAACATGTGCCGCTGGATCGACCACCACGGTGTGGAGAAGATCATCGCCGGCATCCTCGAATACATCGAAAAGGACTTCGTCCGCTGGGAGGAATTTGACAAGATTCCGCGCGTGGCCAGCCACACCCCTATCGGTGTCATTGAACTGATGCCCACCTCCGACTCAATCGAATACGGATTCAAGTACGTCAACGGCCACCCGTCGAACCCGGCTCGTGGCTTCCAGACTGTGACCGCTTTCGGTTTCCTGGCTGACGTAGACAACGGATACCCTACGTTTGAAGCCGAGATGACCTTGCTCACCGCACTTCGTACTGCTGCAACCTCCGCAATGGCGGCAAAGTACCTCGCGCGCAAGGACTCTGAAGTCATGGCGATGATTGGCTCCGGTTCCCAGTCAGAGTTCCAGGCACTCGGGTTCCGTGCGGCGCTGGGCATCGAGCGGGTTCGCATCTTCGATATCGACCCGAACGCTATGGAGAAGTTCCGCCGCAATATCGAGCCACTCGGCATCGAGGTCTACATCGCCGACAGCGTTGAGGATGCGCTCGAAGGCGCAGACATCATTACGACCTGCACCGCCGACAAGGCCCAGAACACCATCCTGGACTACTCGTTGGTTCGCCCGGGCGTCCACATCAATGGTGTGGGCGGCGACTGCCCCGGCAAGACGGAGCTTGATCCGCGCATTCTTGACGACGCCACCGTGTTCGTCGAATTCCCTCCCCAGACCCGCATCGAGGGCGAGATCCAAAACAAGGGCGAGGACTTCGAGGTCGTCGAACTGTGGAAGGTCATCGCAGGCAAGGTCCCGGGCCGCTCTAGCGATGAGGAGATCACACTGTTCGACTCGGTCGGCTTCGCAATCGAGGACTTCTCCGCCCTGCGCTACCTGCGCGACTCGACTGCTGGCACCGACTTCCAGACCTATATTGAGTTGGTCGCCGATCCGGATGATCCGAAGGACCTGTTCTCCCTGACCACCAAGGTGCTCAGCCCCATGTAGAGCGCTCTGCCTAACGACGAAACGCCGCTGGCCCCGAACAGAAAGGTTCGGGGCCAGCGGCGTTTAATCGTCGATACGCGCTAGTGGCTTAGCGTGCGTCTTCGATAGTGACCGTCTGGGCAACAGCCTGGACAACACCGGCAACCTTGATGGACTCCCAGACCTGCTCCTTGGTCAGGCCTTCCTCGCGGACGGTGTTGGCGTGGGCGACGGCGCAGTGCTCGCAACCATTGATGGTGGAAACGGCGAGCGACCACAGCTCGAAGTCAGCCTTTTCTACCCCCGGCTTGGAGATGATGTTCATGCGAAGGCCGAACTTCACGTTGGCGTAGTCGTCACCCAACCAGCCCTTAGCGCGGTACGCGACGTTGTTCATCGCCATGACAGTGGCCGCACCGAAGGCTGCGTCGATGGCCTCCTCGGAGAGGTGCTCCTTGGCCTCGTCGGTGATCTCGGAGATGACGGTTGCGTTGCGGGTCGCGGCCGCGGAGGCGACGAGCGTGCCCCACAGTTGCTGCTCATTCAGCTCGGTCGAGCGGGTCAGCGAACCAAGGTTGAGCTTCTGGTCCTTTGCGTACTCGGGAAGTGCGTTGCGCAGGTTATCGATAGACATACGTTGATCCTTTCAGTTGGTATGGGAGCGCCCCGCCACTCCAGCGGTAAGGAGCGCGGGGCGGCACGGAAACTAAAGTTCGGGTGCTACTTCAGGGACTCCTGGACCACAGCCATCTTGTCGATGTTCTTGGTCGGGTCGTTCTTCTGCCAATCGCAAGCGCAGACCTCTTCAGACTGCAGAGCGTCGAGGACACGCAGGACCTCGTCGACGTTACGGCCAACAGCGTCCGGGGTGACGGACACGAACTGGATGATGCCGTCCGGGTCGATGATGAAGGTTGCACGGTCTGCGACACCGTCAGCGTTCTCAACACCGAGGGCGCGGATCAGGTCGTGGCGGATGTCCGAGAACATCGGGAACGGGATGTCCAGCAGTTCCTCGTGGGTTGCACGCCAGTTGAAGTGCGAGAACTCGTTATCGATGGAGCCGCCGAGCACCTGGGTGTCGCGGTCCTCGAACTCCTCGTTGAGCTTGCCGAATGCGGCGATCTCGGTCGGGCAAACGAAGGTGAAGTCCTTCGGGTAGAAGAAGATGACCTTCCACTTGCCCTCGTACTTATCCAGGGAGACGCGCTCGAAGTAGTCGTCCGGGGAAGCAGCGTTAGCTTCCTTCAGGTTGCCACCCTTCAGTGCGAGAAGGTCGAACTCCGGAAAACGCTCTCCAACGGTCATGATCGGCATGATGATCCTCCAAAAGAATCTGGTCAAACGAATGTGTTTCGGACGTAAAACAGTATGACACAGTTCGCAGAAGGTTGCAACCAAAAACCTATTAGCCGGTGTAGGATTCATAAGTATGAGCAATCGAGAGTATAAACCGACACTCGCACAGATCCGTACCTTTGTCACGGTTGCAGAACAGAAACACTTTGTGAGCGCAGCAGCGAAACTTGGCATCTCCCAGCCTTCCCTGTCACAGGCTTTGGCGTCGCTTGAAAATGGTCTTGGCCTGCAACTTATCGAGCGTTCCACCCGGCGCGTGATCGTCACCCCCACCGGTGAAGCGCTGTTGCCATATGCGAAGGCAACCCTCGACGCTGCCGATGCTTTTCTTGCCCAGTCGCGCGGAGCGCTCGGCGAGCTCGCCGGCCCACTGAACATTGGCATCATCCCTACAATTGCGCCGTATCTCCTTCCGGGAGTGCTTATTGGGATCGAGGAAAACTACCCGGATTTGGAACCGCGCATCGTAGAAAACCAAACGGATCAACTGTTAAAAATGTTGCGCGACGGGCAACTCGATCTGGCAGTGCTTGCCACTCCGACGCACGCACCAGGTTTGGAGCAATTGCCGCTTTACGACGAGCCGTTTGTGGCAGTGACCAATCCGGACGATCCACTTGCCGGCCGCACCGATCTGGGGCTGGACAGCCTGAAGGACCTCAACCTTTTACTACTGGATGACGGCCACTGTCTCCGGGATCAGATTGTGGAGCTGTGCAAGATCGCTGAGGCAACTCCCGGCGCGCGCAAGCATGCTGTGACACGCGCATCGTCACTGACCACGATCGTCCAGTTGGTCGTGGCAGGGCTGGGGTCAACGTTGATTCCGGCCTCCGCGGTAGGCACTGAGTGCTCTCGCCCCGGAGTCGCTTCCGCAACGTTTGCAAACGGCGTACAGGCGCAACGCACGGTGAGCTTGGTCTACCGCGCGTCCTCGCAGCGTGTTGCGGAGTTCGAGCAGTTAGGGCAACTCGTGAAGGCTTCGTATGAGCGGGCCCTGGAATCAGGTAAATCCCTGCTTCCGCGCTAAGCTCTGCCTCTGGCTATGACTGATCATTCTTCCTCCTCCCCCGCCCCGCCGAAGCCGCAGCTCTACGATGCGCTCGATGCTGTACCGATTGCGGATGTTCGACGGTTCCGTAGGCGACTCAAAAATGCGAGCGCGCCGGATGCGCTGCGGGCGATTGGGAAGGATATTGAGAGGGCACGGGGTGTCGTCGAGAAGCGCGATGCTCTGATCCCTGAAATTACTTACCCGGAAAACCTGCCGGTGTCTGCGCGCCGCGACGACATCATGGAACTGGTGCGCGACAACCAGGTCGTTGTTATCGCCGGCGAGACGGGATCGGGCAAGACCACCCAGATCCCAAAGATGCTGCTGGAGATGGGGCGTGGCCGGCGTGGACTGATTGGACACACGCAGCCGCGCAGACTCGCCGCTCGCACCGTTGCGGAGCGCATCGCCGACGAGCTCGGCCAGGACATCGGTGAATCTGTCGGCTACGCCATTCGTTTCGACGACAAAGTAACCCCGTCTACTGCGGTCAAGCTGATGACGGACGGCATCTTGCTCACAGAGATGCAGCGCGATCGCTTCCTCAACGCGTACGACACGATCATTATCGACGAGGCCCACGAGCGCTCACTCAACATCGACTTCCTGCTGGGCTACCTCAAGCGACTGCTGCCCAAGCGGCCGGACCTCAAGGTGATTGTCACATCTGCGACCATTGACCCGGAGGCATTTGCCAGCCACTTCGCCGACGCCGAGGGCAACCCAGCTCCGATTATCGAGGTCTCCGGGCGTACTTACCCAGTCGAAATCCGCTACCGACCACTGGTTGAGCAGATTCAGAAAAAAGACGGCTCCATCAAGGAGATTGACACCGACATGATCGACGGTGTCGTCGCCGCCTGCAAAGAACTTATGGGTGAGGGCAACGGCGACATTCTGTGTTTCTTCTCTTCAGAGCGCGACATCCGTGACTGCATGGAGGCGATTGAGAAGCAGCACTGGCGTGGCGTTGAGGTTGTTCCGCTGTTCGGTCGCCTCTCCAACGCGGAGCAGCACCGTGTGTTCTCCCCACACTCGGGTCGTCGCATTGTGTTGTCGACAAACATCGCCGAAACGTCTCTGACCGTGCCGGGCATCCACTATGTGGTGGACACTGGCCTGGCGCGTATCTCGAGGTATTCGACACGCACCAAGGTCCAACGTCTGCCTATCGAGGAAATCTCCCAGGCTTCCGCGAACCAGCGTTCGGGCCGATCGGGCCGTACCGCCGACGGCATTGCCATCCGCCTGTATTCGGAGGAGAACTTCGAAGCGCGCCCAGAGTTCACTGACCCGGAGATTCTGCGCACAAACTTGGCGTCAGTCATCTTGCAGATGATCTCGCTGCGGCTTGGGGATATCAATGAGTTCCCCTTCATCCAGGCGCCTGACCATAAGGCGGTCCGCGACGGACTTATGCTGCTGCACGAATTGGGGGCGATCTCGCAAAAAGAACGTGGTGGCGCACCGACCCTCACCAACGTTGGCCGCGATATTTCCCGCATTCCTGTGGACCCCAAGATGGCCCGCATGCTGGTGGAGGCCAATCGCCTCGGCGTGCTTGATGACGTCACTGTCATCGTCGCAGCCATGACCATCCAGGATGTTCGAGAACGCCCCTTGGAGTACCAGGCCCAGGCCGACCAAGCACACGCCCGCTTCAAGGACAAAGAGTCCGACTTCCTGTCATCGCTGAAACTGTGGGACTACATCGGCGATTCCCGCGACGAGCTGTCCGGCAACGCATTCCGTAAGCGTATGAAGCGCGAGTTCCTCCACTACATGCGCATCCGTGAGTGGCGCGATCTTGTCCGCCAATTGCGCGACGTGGAGCGACAGCTCGGCTGGTCTCCCGCCGATAGTGTCGCGGGTGAGCGCGATGCAGCTGCAGTCCACCAGTCGCTCTTGACTGGTTTGCTCTCCAATATCGGCGCGCGTGACGGCAATTCCAAAGAGTTTCAGGGAGCGCGCGGGACACGGTTTATGGTCTTTCCCGGCTCGTCGCTGGCTAAGCGGCCTCCGGAGTTTCTCATGGCCGCTGAACTCGTCGAAACGTCACGGCTCTGGGCTCGTGACGTAGCCAAGATCGAACCTGCTTGGGTTGAGCGTGCCGCCGGCGACCTGCTCCAACACTCCTATTCGGAACCTGTGTGGTCGCGTAAGCGTTCCGCAGCGATGGTCCACGAAAAATCCATGCTTTACGGCGTGACCATCGTGCGTGATCGGCTTGTTCCCTACCACCGGGTGGATCCTGCCGCTGCGCGCACAATGTTCATCCGCCACGCGCTGCTGGAGGGCGATTGGAACCGTCACCATAAGTTCATCGACCACAATGAAGCGTTGCTTGCGGAAGCAGCCGAGGTCGAGGAAAAGGTTCGCCGCCGCGGCCTTGTCGTCGACGAAGATACGTTGTTCGACTTTTACGACGCTCGCCTGCCCGACAATGTCACCACCGCTCGCCACTTTGATTCGTGGTGGAAGAAACAGCGTGCGAAAGACAAGCATTATTTGGACTTCGATCCGAACGCATTGCTTGACGACGACAACGTTGACGCCTCTGCGACCGCCTTTCCCGAGGCCAAGCGCCAGGGCTCCGTGGAATACGCACTGCGCTACAAGTTCGAACCGGGCGACCCGTTTGATGGAGTCACTGTCGAGGTACCCGTGCCACTCCTGGCAAACCTTGACCCTGACGGCTTCGATTGGCTCGTCCCAGGCTTGCGCTCTGAACTCGCTGCCGAGATGATCCGCACCCTACCGAAGGCGTTACGTAAAACCGTCGTCCCCGCCCCCGACTTTGCGCAGCGTGCACTCGAGGTAATGCCCGAGGACGTCAACACGGACATCCCGTTTACTGAAGCGCTCGCCGATGCGCTTCGAAGCGTTGGTGGCCGCGGTATTAACGCCACGGATTTCAACCCCCAGGCGTTGCCACCGCACTTGCAGGTTACCTATGCGGCAATCGACCGCCGCGGCAAGATCGTCGACCACGACAAGGATCTCGCAGCGTTAAAACGCCGTCAGGCGGGCAAGATTAAGTCGTCTGTATCCAAAGCTGGACGCCAATCGGAGTCTGAGTCTGTAAAAAAGTGGACGTCGGACTCGCTCGGCGCTGTACCGGAGACTGTGACCACAACAATCGACGGTAACGAGGTTGATGCTTACCCAGCACTCGAAGCTACAAAAGACGGTGTCAAGGTCACGGTGCACCCGACGAAGGCTGCTGCCGACGCGTCGATGGTCACTGCGACACTGACGTTGCTGTTGCGCGAAATCAGCGTTAATGCGCAGCAGATGACCAAGGGCCTACCGCTGCGCCACAAGGTCGCTGTTGACCGCTATCCCCACGGCGGAGCAAATGGCCTGGTCGAGGATGCTCGTGTAGCAGTGATTCGTGATCTGATGATGTCGCACGGGGGGCCGGTGCGCACTCCGGAGGAGTTCGACGCCCTTCTCGCCGAGATTAAGCCACAGGTCTCGGGTGGTGTAAGGCGTGCTGTGGTCAACACTGCTCCAGCGCTTGCCGCGTACGCCGACATTTCGGTGGAGCTCGATCAGTGGGAGGGGCCTGCGATTGATGACATGCGTTCGCAGCTCGTCTTCTACCTCCCCCGTCACGCAATAACGGTTCATGGGGTGCAGCACTTGCAGCATTTGCCGCGCTATATCGATGCGATGCGGATCCGGCTGGAGGATATGCGTCTGGACCCGGACCGAGATGCTGACCGCCAGGAAGTTGTCGATGGGGTGAAACGCTACCTTGCTGATCATATGAAGCGACTTCCCACACAACGGTCGAAGACGCGGGCCTACAAGGATATTCTTTGGCTCATTGAGGAGTTGCGGGTCAGTTTGTTCGCGCAGCGACTTGGCACTCCCCGACCGGTCAGCCAGCGCCGGATTGAGAAGAAAATTGATGCGCTGCGCTAGCGATATTCTTCGCGGTCGCGCCGACGCATAAGCCTGATTTCCGACTCGAAATCGTCGGCACTTTCAAACGACTTATACACAGATGCGAAGCGCAGGTATGCAACCTCGTCAAGCGCACGAAGTGGCTCGAGTACTGCCAAACCAATCTCGTGAGCAGGAACCTGCGAGCTGCCCTGCGCACGCACGATTTCTTCGACTTCTTGTGCGAGGCGCTTCAGTGCATCGTCGGAAACGTCCCGACCTTGACATGCACGCCGCACACCAACGATGAGCTTGTCGCGGTCGAACGGCTCACTTACTCCATTACGTTTGACGACGGTGAGTACCGCGTTTTCAACAGTGGTGAATCGACCACCGCATTCTGTACATTCACGGCGACGGCGAATTGCAGAGCCTGCTTCGACAAGTCTGGAGTCAGCGACTCTGGTCTGTTCGTTATGACAGAAGGGGCAATACATAGGGCTCAGAATACCCCTCTAGCGGACCGCCTCAGAGTCTGCGATGAAAACCGGCTGGGACGATCCCGGCACCTGGTCTGCATCACTAAACACTCCACCAAACGCAGAGCCGGCTAAAAGCGCTCCAGTCAGCAACGCTGCTAAGACGAAACCTTCCTTGCCCTCGCGGTGAGATTCGAATGCCTCAGATACATATTCCCGACGTCCATAACCTAGGTTCTCTGTACGCTCACCTTTTCGATCAATAACGTCAAGCGTTCGAACACCGCTATAAACACCGCTACGATCTCGTCCTGGATTAAGGTCCCACACCTCGACCGGCTGCGCTAACCGAGGCGTCCGAGATACACCGCAATCGCTCCCATACCCACTGTTCACTGCTGGATTAATCGTTACCGACATTTCACTCTCCTTCAATCTCGTGCACCACTGTACGAATGCACTCGACATGTTCGAATATGTAATCGTTTGTATGTTCGATTCCGCTTACATGTTCGATTTATAGCAAAGCGAGCAAACACTGTCTAGCCCAAAGCGGAAAATATCGAACAAACTTGCCCTCTCTGGTAGGTTCTATGCCTACAGACCTAGAAACAGAGACACGCGGAAAGAGGAAGAGCGGTGGCAAAGAAAAAATCTGACGCAGGCAATCTCGACATGAGCACACTTTCAGACAGGCAACGTCGAATCCTTCAGGTCATCCAAGACGCCGTTGTGCTCCGCGGCTACCCGCCAAGCATCCGTGAGATCGGCGACGCTACCGGGCTGCAATCAACCTCATCCGTGGCATACCAGCTCAAGGAACTGGAGAAGAAGGGCTTCCTGCGCCGCGACCCCAATAAGCCGCGTGCCGTGGATCTGCGCCACCTGCAACAGACAACCAAACCGAAGCGCAAAACCCCCCAGCAGGACACGCCCGAGGACGCGACTCCCGCGCGTTTCGTTCCAGTTTTGGGACAAATAGCAGCTGGTGCACCTATCCTGGCCGAAGAAAACGTCGACACCTATTACCCACTTCCTAGCGACCTACTCGGTGATGGCGACGTTTTTATGCTTCAGGTTGTTGGAGAGTCCATGCGCGATGCCGGCATCCTCAACGGCGACTGGGTTGTTGTACGTTCGCAGCCTGTTGCCGAGGAAGGCGAGTTCGTCGCTGCATTGCTTGACGGCGAGGCGACAGTCAAAGAGTTCCACCGCGATTCCACCGGTGTGTGGCTCCTTCCCCACAATGATGCGTTTGCCCCAATCAAGGGCGATAACGCAGAGATCATGGGGCGTGTTATTTCCGTTTTCCGCACCCTTTAGCGGGAATTTGCCCTCCTTTAGGGGCAAAACAAACACAATCGCAGACATCCGGGCATGAATGTCTGAAATACTGAGTACTCCGACCAAAACGTTTGAGGAGTGCGATGTACGCCGAGGAGCGCAAACGCCAGATTGCGTCACTTACTGCTGTGGAAGGCAGGGTGAGCGTCGCTGAACTCGCGGAGAAGTTCGATGTCACTGCCGAAACGATCCGCCGCGACCTCACCGCACTTCACGCCGATGGGATTGTGCACCGCGTACATGGTGGTGCTGTTGCAAACCAAGCGTTTCTCACCTCTGAACTCCCGCTCGATGCCCGGTCTCGTGCGGCATCTGATGCGAAAACCGCGATCGCGAAAGCTGCACTGGATTTTCTCCCCCGCCACGACAACGCCGCGATTTTTCTGGATTCTGGCTCTACAACCAGTTACTTTGCACAGTTGCTTTGCGAGGGCACCCGCGCTCAAGACTGCTCTATCGTGACAAATTCGCTGCCAATCGCCCTGGATCTTTCCTCCGCAGGCCTTGATGGCGTACAGCTTCTTGGAGGGTCAGTTCGTGCAATTACGCAAGCGGTAGTTGGTGCGACTGCACTTCGAACGTTGGCATTGCTCCGCGCCGATGTCGCATTCATTGGTACCAATGCTCTGACGATTGACCACGGCCTATCTACCGCCGATTCTCAGGAAGCAGCCGTGAAATCGGCCATGGTCACAAATGCCCAGAAGGTCGTGGTCTTGTGTGATTCATCGAAGATCGGCAACGATTACCTTGTCAGTTTCGCACCCCTCGATGCCATCGACATCGTCATTACCGATAGTGGTGCACCTGAGACATTCCTCGAAGATCTCGAGCGCAATGATATTGAGGTCGTTCTTGCGCCGGTGACATCCAGCACACACTAATTCCGATTGTGTGGGATTCGTTGCAAAAACGGATACAGTCGGACACACTGGTTGTGTGAGCAGCACAAAGAACACGGTGCGGGTAGTCACCCTCACCCCAAACCCCAGCATGGATGTGACCGTAAACGTCCCCGTGCTTAAACGCGGTGAGGTTGCGCGGATTTCCCAGACCCGAAAAGAGGCGGGTGGAAAAGGGGTCAATGTCGCGCACGCGTGTGCCAAAGCGGGCATTCGAACCATCGCGATTGCCCCCTGTGCCCCCTCCGATCCGTTTGCGGACGTCATCCGTGAACTGCCGGTGCAGTTTCACCCCGTTGCTATCGCGGCATCGGTGCGAACCAATACTGCGATCGTTGAAGATGACGCAACAACGACAAAGATCAACGAACCAGGAGCGAGGCTTTGCGACGACGAAAAGGCGGCCGTTGAATCAGCTATAGATTCAGTCGTCGCAGACGCTGAAGCCGTCGTTCTTGCAGGATCGCTTCCCCCTGGTGTCCCAACTGACTGGTACGCAGATCTTGTGGAGCGCATCCGTCGGGTTAATGCTGGCGCGCTGGTCGCAGTGGATACTTCCGATGCACCGCTGCAGGCAATTGGTGAGCGACTCGATACGAGCGCGCCGGACGTGTTGAAGCCAAACGCGTTTGAGCTCGCGCAGCTCACCGGTGGCGACGGCAGCGCATTGGAGCGCAGCGCTTCCGAGGGCGACTACGCCGCCACCGTTTCGGCAGCACAGAAACTGATTGACCACGGGGTCAACGAAGTACTGGTCACCTTAGGCGGCGCCGGTGCATGCTTAGTTACTCGCGCTGGTGCGTGGGCGGCGACCCCACCTCCAGTCACGGTGCTCTCAACCGTCGGCGCTGGTGATAGTTCGTTGGCTGGCTACCTGATGGCACGGATCGCCGGGGATGAACCAGCCGAGTGCCTCCGCCGTGCAGTGGCGTACGGCTCGGCTGCGGCGTCGCTGCCGGGCACTGGCATCCCCTCTCCTTCCGATATCGACCTTGAACACACTCACGTGTTCCCCGTATAACTGCATGAAAGAAGACAACGTGAATCAACCTCTCATCACGCCAAAACTTGTCACGCTTGATGCTGACCTTGGCATTTCTCCCTCCGATGTCATTGGCCAGCTCGCTGCACGTATCGCAGATTCTGGCCGTGCGACTGATGCCGCAGCGGTGGCTGCGGCAGCCGTCGCGCGCGAGGCTAAGGCCGGCACCGGCGTGAACGGACGGGTCGCTATCCCGCACTGCCGTAGTGCCGCTGTCACCGAACCCACGCTTGCGTTTGCCCGGCTGTCCAACCCTGTTGACTTCAACGGCCCCGACGGTGACGCCGAGCTGGTGTTTCTCATTGCAGCACCTGAAGGCGGCGGCAAGGCACACTTAAAGATTCTCTCGAAGCTCGCCCGCGCACTGATCCGCGGCGATTTCGTTGATAACCTCCGCTCCGCCGCGTCCGAGCAGGAGATTGTGGATCTTGTGCACGGCGTGGTCAATGCTGAACCGAAGAAGGCTGAACCGAAGAAGGCTGAGCCGAAGAAGAAGGCCGATGCGGTGGTGTCGTCGCAAAGCAATGCGCCAATTCGTATTGCAGCGGTCACATCGTGTGCGACCGGCATTGCACACACCTACATGGCAGCGGATGCACTGACGCAAGCAGCTAGCAAGCGCGACAATGTTGATCTTCGTGTCGAGCCGCAAGGCTCCTCCGGTGGGGATCCGCTCGACCAGGCGTTTATCGATTCCGCTGATGTGGTGATTTTCGCCCATGATGTCGCTGTTCGCGGAAAGAGTCGCTTCGCGGGTAAGCCCGTGGTCGACAGTCCAGTCAAGCGTGGTGTCAACGAACCTGACGCGATGATCGATGAGGCGATCGCCGCATCGAAGGACCCAAACGCACCTCGAGTAGCTGCAGCGTCGAAGGCAGATAGTGACGACACCGCGTCTGCCGCGACACAGAGCTGGCCCAAGCGCATCCAACAGGCGATCATGACCGGCGTTTCCTACATGGTGCCGTTCGTCGCCGCCGGTGGCCTGCTGTTGGCCCTCGGATTCCTCTTCGGCGGCGCGGACATGGCGAATGGCTGGCAGGCACTGGTCACCGAGCACTCCCCGACTAACCTGCCTGGCAATCAGATCACTGTGGACGGCGAACTCATTGCGTTCAGGCGCTCCGGCTGGTTGCTCTACCTCGGCGCAGTGCTCTTCGCCACTGGGCAGATGGCTATGCAATTCGTCGTGCCGGCACTGTCCGGCTACATCGGCTACGGACTCGCTGGGCGCCCCGGCATCGCGCCTGGCTTCGTCGGCGGCGCAATCTCCGTGATGGTCGGCGCTGGCTTCATCGGTGGCCTGATCACCGGTTTGCTCGCAGGTGTGATCGCCCACTGGATTCAGACCTGGAAGGTTCCGCGCTGGCTGAGCTCGCTCATGCCGGTGGTAATCATCCCGCTGCTGACATCGCTGATCATCGGCGTACTGATGTTCCTGCTGCTGGGCCGTCCGCTCGGCGCTGTCATGGAAGGACTCACCGCGTGGCTGGAGTCCATGTCCGGTTCGTCTGCCGTGCTGCTTGGCGTGATTATCGGCTTGATGATGTGCTTCGACCTGGGTGGCCCGGTGAACAAGGCTGCCTACCTGTTCGGCACCGCTGGCTTGTCTGCGGGTACCCAGGGTGCGTACGAAATCATGGCTGCGGTGATGATCTCGGGCATGGTGCCGCCGATCGCGCTGTCTATCGCCACCTTCCTGCGTTCCTCGCTGTTTACCCCGGCTGAGCAGGAGAACGGAAAGTCTGCCTGGCTGCTGGGCCTGTCCTTCGTATCTGAAGGTGCGATCCCGTTCGCAGCTGCAGATCCGTTCCGTGTGATCCCTTCGATGATGCTTGGCGGCGCAACCGCAGGTGCGGTCTCGATGGCCCTTGGCGTGGGTGCGCAGGCACCGCACGGTGGCGTGTTTGTGATCTTCGCCTACCACCCGTGGTGGGGCATGCTCGTGGCGTTGGCTGCCGGTGTCGCGGTGGCAACGCTCGCTGTTGTGGCGCTCAAACAGTGGTGGCCTAACGATGAGATCCGAAAGGCTGCGAAACGCGAGGAAGAACTCGTGTCGGCTTAAGCACAAGGGCGTACACTCGACTGCAAAACGCATTCTTGAAAAACCGCGTGAAAGGAAAGTTGCATTATGGCTTCGAAGACGGTCAAGGTCGGTTCCACGGTTGGTCTGCACGCTCGTCCGGCGACGGTGATTGCGGACGCTGCTGGTGAGTACGATGACGAGATCCTGCTTACCCTGGTCGGCGGCGACGAGGACGATGAGACTGATGCTGCGTCCTCGCTCATGATCATGGCGATGGGTGCAGAGCACGGCGATGAGGTCATCGTCACCTCTGATAATGCCGAGGCGGTTGAGAAGATCGCCGCACTGATCGCGAAAAATCTCGACGACGAGTAAAGGCTTCTTGCTTAGCGACGACTACGCCCGGGCAACCACTGTGGTTGCCCGGGCGTAGTCTTTTTGATGGGTGAGGTTAGCGGAACTGGCCTTCACCAATATGGTCGTAAGCCCACCGCATCAGCGGGTAGATAACGATGATGCCGACGGAGCCGAGGGCGATGCCTTCCAGGGTGACCTGCCCGACCTCGAAGGTGAGGTTGCCGATGCCGACAATCAGCGCGACGGCAGCTGCGGTGAGGTTCGCCGGGTCAGTGAAGTCGACCTTGTTGTCCTGCCAGATTCGCACGCCAAGCATGCCGATCAGGCCGTAGAGCACCAGGCACGCGCCACCGAGCACGCCGGCAGGAATGGTGAAGATGACTGCGCCGAACTTCGGGATGAACGCGAGGATGATCGCAAAGGTGGCGGCCACCCAGTATGCAGCGGTGGAATACACCTTGGTCGCGGCCATGACTCCAATGTTTTCTGCGTAAGTAGTGGTGCCGGAGCCTCCGAAGCCACCCGCCAGGGTCGTGGCGATGCCATCGCCGATCAGTGCCCGGCCCTGCATGTGGTCCAGGTTGCGGTGGGTCATCTCGGCGACCGCCTTGACGTGTCCGACGTTTTCAGCAATGAGCACAACAAGCACCGGAAGTGTCACTAGCACGGCAGAAAGGTGGAACTCCGGAGTGTGGAACTGCGGCAGGCCAACCCAGGCGGCGTCACCGATGGTGGCCAGCGCGTCCTCGCTCAAACCGCCAGTGAGCGCGGCGAAGAGCCAACCCACCAACACACCAATCAGGATGGACAGTCGGGAAAGCATCCCGCGAGTTGCAACCGTGACCACCACGATGGTCAGCAAAGTCACGCCTGCAACAGCAGGCTGGGTTTGTACGTTACTGACCGCAGTCGGTGCGAGGTTAAAGCCGATCAACGCCACAATCGCACCTGTGACTACAGGGGGCATTACGGCGTCAATGACGCGTTTGCCGGCTTTTTGCACGATCACGCCGACAAGGATGAGCGCCACACCCGTCAGCAGCACGCCACCGAGTTGCGATCCAATGCCATACTGCTGAGACGCGGTCAGCGGGGCGATGAAGGCAAAAGAAGAGCCGAGGTAGCTCGGCAACTGGTTCCGGGTGATCAGCAGAAAGATAATCGTGCCAAGTCCGGAAAACAGCAACGTGGTGTTTACTGGGAAGCCAGTGAGCGTGGGCACCAGCAGTGTTGCGCCAAACATAGCCACCACATGCTGCATGCCGATGCCGATGGTGCGCGACCACGACAGTCGTTCGTCGGGAGCGACAACAGCCCCGGGTTTCACATGGCGTCCGTCGCCATGCAGGGTCCAACCAATTGAGTTCGTCACGAGTCTTCATTATGGCCCTCGCGCGCTTTGCATAGCTAATCGCAGCCGCAGCAGTTCGAGCGGGTAAGTTGCTCCTCATGGACATCATCATTCGACGCACCCCCGAGGAAGTCGGCACATACGCCGCCGATTGCATCGAGCCGTTCGCACGCCAAGGCGCCACCATCGGCCTTGCGACCGGATCCTCACCCAACCCAACCTATAAAGAGCTCATCCGCCGACACCGCGAAGAAGGCTTGAGCTTCGCCAACTGCAAGGCCTTCTTGCTGGACGAGTACTACGGCATCCCTCGTGACCACGAGCAGTCTTACTACTCGACGATCCGCCGCGAGTTCACCGGCTCTATCGATATTCCGGATTCGTCCGTTGCGTCTCCCGACGGCGAGGCCGCCAACCCCCAGGCAGCAGCTACCTCCTACGACCACGCCATCCGCCACGCGGGCGGTGTAGATATCCAAATTCTCGGCATTGGCGCAAACGGACACATTGCGTTCAACGAGCCGACGAGTTCGCTGCGCTCCCGTACCCGTCTCATCGACCTGCATCCACGCACGATCGAGGACAATGCACGCTTCTTCGATTCTGCCGACGAGGTCCCGCGCCAAGCCCTGACACAGGGCATCGGCACCATCCTTGAGGCACGCCACCTGGTGCTTATCGCCACTGGCCCGGCGAAGGCTAACGCGGTACAAGCACTCGTCGAGGGGCCTCTGTCCGCATCGTGCCCGGCATCGGCACTGCAGCTGCACAACGCCGCGAAGGTTGTCGTAGACGAAAGCGCCGCCGAGATGCTCACCGGGGCCGAAACCTACAAGGCGTTCGACCCTTACTGGCGCTAACACCGGGGTCAACGCCAACCCGAACCGCCAGGCTTAGGAGACGACGAACTCCGCATACTGGTCGGCGAGGACACGTGGCAGGCGGACGTCGATACGCGTGCCCTCTGCCTCGTACTCCTCGGAGCGCACTGTGCCCTCCTCGTGCACGCGGCTTACCACATCACCGCGGGTGTAGGGCACGACCATGGTCACGTGCGCGTCGATAGAGTTGAGGTGCTGCTCGATGCGCGCCTCTAGCTCGTCGATTCCCTCCCCCGTCAGCGCGGACACAAACACCGCGGTGCGGCCGGTTTTTTCAAAGGCGTGGCGAAGTTCGGCGAGCACGATCGGGTCAGCGTCGTCGATCTTGTTCACCACAACGATCTCCGGCGGCATCTCCTCGCCCGAGTCGCGTGTGACCTCTGCAAGGACCGCATTGACTGCTTCGATCTGCTTCAGCGGGAACGGATCCGAACCGTCCACGACGTGCAGGACAAGGTCGGCGCCGCTGACCTCTTCGAGCGTGGACTTAAACGCCTCAACCAGCTGGGTAGGCAGGTGGCGCACAAACCCGACAGTGTCGGTCAGCACTACGTTGCGCCCGTCTGCCAACTTGGCCTTGCGCGTCGATGGGTCGAGAGTGGCAAACAGCGCGTCCTCCACCAGCACGCCCGCACCCGTCATCGCGTTGATCAACGAGGATTTACCCGCGTTGGTGTAGCCCGCGATCGCGATCTTCGGGATAGTGGAGCGCTGGCGCTGCGCGCGCTTGATCTCTCGGGCAGTCTCCATATCGCGCAGCTGGTGGCGCAGTTTGGCCATCTCGGTGCGCAGGCGGCGACGGTCGGCCTCGATACGCGTCTCACCAGGACCACGCAGGCCCACACCGCCGTTGGAGCCAGCACGACCGCCCGCCTGACGCGACAGGTTGCCACCCCAACCGCGGGTACGGCTGTAGAGGTACTCCATCTGCGCAAGGCTGACCTGTGCTTTGCCCTCTTTACTCTTCGCGTGCTGGGCGAAGATATCGAGAATTAACATCGTGCGGTCGATCACCTTGATCTTGAGGGCTTCCTCCAGCGCGATCATCTGCGACGGCGAAAGCTCACCATCAAAAATCACCGTGTCAACGCCGGTAGACAGCACAATCTCACGCAACTCCGCAACCTTGCCGGAGCCGATGTAAGTACCCGGATCAGGTTTGTCGCGCTTTTGATACAGCATGTCGACGACTTCAGCGCCGGCTGTTTCCGCCAGTGCTGAAAGCTCCCACATGCGAGCCTCAATCTCCGCAAGGGTGCCTTCGGTCCACGCGTCAACGAGCAAGACCTGTTCGATGCGGAGTTTGCGGTACTCCACCTCGGTGATGTCTTTTTGGTCCTGCGAGCGGATCTCGGTCGACCCGGTCACGGAACGAAACGCGTTGCGCTCCTCCAGGTCAAGCGCGCCTACCGTCGGTGCGGATTCGTCGGGAACGGTGTTGTGCCGAAAAGCCTCACGGAGAAGTTCGTCGTGGGCGCGTTGCTCGGGCGTGGTGTCGTCGTCACGCAAAAAGCGCTCACGGTTACCGCCGAAACGGTCAAGGTGGGGTTCAGTCATTACATCCTTTAATGGAGCTTGAAATGTCCTCTTCATATCTACCCCATTAAACGCAGATACGGCCGAGATTCTTCCCCGTGTGCGACTGCGACTATTATCGGGCGCCATGAGCACAGCAATCAGCAACGACCTCGCCGCAATCGGCTTGGACTTTGAGAAGTGGCAGGACGCTGTGGAAGCCGCCATTGCCACCGACCGTCTCGCAGTCACCGGTGAAGTGCGCGGCGGCCAACTGATCCAATACGCCGACCCCTCAGGTGCGCAGCTCAACATTTTGGCAGTTGAGCCGTTTGCCACCTTCGCAGGTTTCGACTCCGTAACCCGCGCATACGCCCACGTCACCCCAATCAACGACGTAGTTGCGCTCGCCGATGTGGTGGACCCACGCGGCAACGCGATGGCATCCCTGACCGTGAATCTTGCCCAGGGGCCGCTGCTTGTCGACGAGCCCACGCTCCAATGGCAAGAACTCTCCGTGACCGCACTCGCGCTGACAGCGGAGTGCTACACATCAACCGATGCCTACCTGGCCCTGCACCCGGGAGCGGTGGTTGGCACGGTAACCTCCCCGGGTGCCGAAGCAGTCGCATCCGGTGCCGCCGCTACCCCGGACGCACGCGCCGAATTCTCCGGCCGCGTACTGGATGCGGAATACCGCACCTCCGAACTGACCGGCCAGCGCTTCATCCACGTCTCCGTCGACGCCGCGTTCCCGTTCGACGTATGCCTGCCCGACGGCGACCTGCCGTCGCGCGACTCCGTCATCGCAGGCACCGCAGTGATGGCCGGCTCCATCCCCACTCCGACCGGTGGCGGCTGCGGCGGTTGCGGCGGATCCTGCGGTTGCGGCGGCCATTAATCCCGTAGGGCTTGAACCATGAGTTCACCGGACAAAGACCTCTCACGAGCACTACTCGGCGCGCTCGTACTCGCCGCCTCAGTAGTGCTTGTCTTGACGCTGAAACTACCCGGTCTGCTCGTGTCTGCCCTACTGATTGTTTGTGCATTCTTCATCAGCCGACATCTGCAGCCTGACCCCGAAGTGGCAGCAATGCGCTCGTCACTGCAGTACGCGCGCGACGACATCCTCGAAATTCTCGACGCATACGAGAAGCTCCAAAACGGCGCATCAGCCGCCGATATCGCAGACCGGACGCTGCACTACCCCGCCCTGGCAAACCCCGATAACTCTGTGCCCCAAATCAACGAGTTTCTGCTTCGAGCATCCTCTGCGCGACGCTTCATTGAGCGCGTCGACGGTTATCTCGAATCCCCCGGCACCGACAAAACCCAGTTGGAACGCATCCTGATGGTCGCTGACGAGCGCGCCTTCGAACTTCAGGAGGCCTGGGACGACGCACGCCGGGCCGCAAAAGAGATCGGCCCGGCGTAACGGTTTAACGTTGCGGTTTTAGAACGGCAACTTGATCCCAAGCTGCGGTGCGAACGACACAATACCTGCAGCAATCAGACCGAGAGCAGCAAGCACGCCGGCGATGATGCCGACAATCTTGCCGGCATCGCTCGAGCCAGCGTCCTTATCGTTGTCACCCGGGTTGTTGTCACCCGGCTTGGTCTTATCGTCCAGCTTTGGTTTGGAAGGCTTGGTCGGGAACGCAATAGTACGGTCCCCACCAGCCAAGCAAGCCTTCTGCGCTGCAGTCATTGCAGAGCCGAAGTCACGCTCAATCACCCGCAACATCCGGCCGTACGGTGTCTTTTCAAATGCTGCCTGCAACGCAGCAATTTTGTTTGCTGGAATCGGCATGTCCTCTTCATCTTCATCCAACAGATCAAAAAAGCTCGATGCCTTATACGGGTCGTCGGATGCAACAACCCTCGACGTCAGAAACTGTTTCGAGTCTCCAAGGTCCCCCGGCGAAGGGTAGGCGGCCCCCAGTCGGGATTCTAGATATGCGATGTAGGCAAAGGCCAGTTCGGACTTCTCCGGAAAACGGTGTGATTCCTTCTCAGTTAAAGCTTCATAGGCATCCGCTATCCCTTCTGCCGGCTCAAGCTTCGCTTGCTTTGCTTCGAGATAAGCCTTCACGGTCGGGTTGTTAAGAAAAGCATCGGCAGGCGCTTTTACCTGCGGATAGACCACTTCAATTGCAGCTGCCGTATCCCTGAAAAGAGTAGTTAAAGAATTATCTCCCACAACTTTGTCACGGTAAGCCTGCTCAGCGTCCGTCAGACGAAGTAGGCAAATTTCTCCAAAAGTGCCTTCGCCCTTTTTGCCAACCTCAGCAGCATTTACAGCAGGGATGGTGATCAAGGATGCCGAGAGGCCGAGCGCGACGGCCGAGGCGATTACTTTGCGTTGCATGGGAAACTCCTGTCGGGTGGCTGGGGATACAACGACAGGTGCATTGTAAGGCAGGAAAATCCCCCACACACGTGGTTTACAAAAACTTTCCGCTAAAGTGTGCTGACCAGCTCTCCTCGGAACACGATGGTGGCCGGACCGGTCATGGTGGCTACGCCGTCGTTGAGCTCGACCTTGACGGCACCACCGGGCACGTTGATGGTGACGGCACCGTTTTCAATTCCGGCGTCTGCAAGCACTGCCTGCGCTGCAGCAACCGTGCCGGTGCCGCAGGAGCGTGTCTCCCCGACGCCGCGCTCCCAGACGCGCATGTGCGCCTCGCCGTCGCGAAGTTCGGTAAGCACTTCGACGTTGACGCCTTCAGGGAAGAACTCCGGGTCGAAGGTCGGGGCGACAAAATCCATTTCCGCAAGCCCTTCAGGTGTCAGCTCCGGGATCACGCAGGCGAGGTGTGGGTTGCCCACGTCCACGCCGATGCCAGCGAACTGGTTGTCCCCCATCGATGCGGTGGATACACCGGTGACCTGAACCGCCCCCATGCCGACGGAGACGACGGCATCGGCCTCATCAGCCTCGAGCACACGGATGTGCTTGACACCGGCGCGGGTGTCCACGTCGAACTCGCGGGCATCTTCAAGCCCCTCGGCGACGAGCACATGGGAGAAGGCACGGATGCCGTTGCCACACATCTCTGCGATGGAGCCGTCGGCGTTGCGATAGTCCATGAACCACATACCGTCACGTCGGACGACACGCAGCAGGCCGTCGCCGCCGACGCCGGCTCGGCGGTCGCACAGGAAGGCGACGTACTCTGGGGTGATGTCGAGTTGGTCGTCGACGTCGATCAGGACGACGAAATCGTTTTCGGTGGCATGTGCTTTCAGGAACTTCACGCCAGCGAGTCTAACGCGAGTTCCACCACGTTCGAATCGGCGGCGTCGAGCCATACCGTGCGCGGGTCGCGGTTGAACCACGAGCGCTGCCGGCGCACGTAACGGCGAGTACCGGTGATGGTCTGCTCAAGCGCTTGTTCTTCGGTGAGTTCCCCGTCGAACATGGCGAGGACCTGCGCGTAGCCGATGGCGCGACCGGCGGTGGAATTGCGGACGAGGCCGTCTGTGACCAGGGCGCGGGTTTCGTCGATAAGCCCATGCTCGAACATCATGCGGGTGCGCAGCTCGATGCGGGGGTTGAGCCACTCGGCATTCGTGCGCAAACCGAGGATACGTGTGCCCCAACGTGGAGGGGCATTTTTCGGCGGTTGGGAAGCCTTGAACGGTTTGCCGGTCAATTCGATGACTTCGAGGGCGCGCACGGTACGTCGCGGGTCTTTGTCCTCGATGATGCTGGCTGCTTCCGGATCGACCTCGGCGAGTTCGGCGTGCAGCGCGTCGACGCCGATCTCCCCCAGACGCGCCTCGTAGCGGGCGCGCACGGTGGGGTCGGTGGGTGGGAAGGACCAGGCGTCGATAAGCGACTGCACATACAGCATCGAACCGCCCACCAGCACCGGCACCTTGCCACGCGCCATGATCTCCTCAACCGTGGCCACGGCAAGCGTCTGGTACTCCGCGACGGAGGCGGTCTTGGTCACATCCCAGATATCCAGCAGGTGGTGCGTGATGCCTTCGCGCTCCTCCACCGGTAACTTCGCGGTGCCGATGTCCATGCCCCGGTACAGCTGCATCGAATCAACGTTGACCACTTCCCCGCCGAACTCGTGCGCCAGCGCAATGCCAAGCGCGGACTTGCCGCTGGCAGTGGGCCCTACAACTGCAATGGGATTCATACGCTCCACTCCGCTACATACCGTCCGACACCCAGCGTGTCATCGGCATCGATCAACCGCGCATCCTTGCGCTCAAGTCCTGCGAGTTCGCGCCACAGTTCCGGTTCGAGCACCTGCGTATCGACGAGCACAGCTTCACCACCGTCCAACCACCGCACAATGGCCTCGTGCGTCTCCGGCGCGCCGGGCACCAAGGCCAGCGGGGCGCGCGGAGTTAACCCCGCAGGCCCGTCGACGACGACAACGGTGATGGCGGCGAGGTCAGGGTCGTCAATGCGCGAACGTACCTCGCGAACCTCCGGGTCCCCCAGCGCAAACCTAGCGACCAGCTCTCCTAAGTGGTTCCCACTACGCACCGTGATGTCAGGGCCGCCCCAGGCACGAAACGACCCCGTGTGCGCCGTGTGCCACTGCTCGTCGAGCGAGCAGACGATGTCGATGGCGCGGCCACCTGCAGTTTCTGCCAACGCACGGGTGGCGGCGAGGAGGCGCTGCGAGGCGTCGTCGTGGGGCGAGAGCGCCAACGCAGGCGATCCAGGGATGATCCAAAGGTTTGCTCTCACCCGCTCAACCCTACCCAGAGACCCAAATCACCCCGCAGCGATGCGTGTGGCTGTACGATCGCATGCATTGCGCAAAGGCAGCCGCGGCGCGCGGCACAGTGCGGCCCCAAGGCCGCGGAAAGGACGACCACTATGACCGAGTCGAACCCCACCAACACCTCTGGCAAGATCCCCTCGCCTGCCGCCATGGCGAAGAAGGGTCCGAAGCCTCGGCCACGCCCGGCCGCGGCGCCTGCCGCCCCGTCAGTTACACCGGCGCCTGTTCCGGCCCGTACCCCGTCGGACCCGTCGAAGTTTGGCCGTGTTGATGCAGACGGCAACGTCTTCCTCACCCGCGGCGGCACTGAACGCCAGATCGCGTCCTGGCAGGCAGGTACGCCCGAGGAAGGCCTCGCACACTACGGGCAGCGTTATGACGACCTGGTTACCGAAGTCGAACTCATCGAGACCCGTCTGCGCGCTCACCCGGAAGACGCAGACGCGATCCGCAAATCCGCCGAAGCGCTGAAAGCCTCGCTTGACGACGCCGCAGTAATCGGCGACCTCGACGCCGTCGAAACCCGCCTCGATGCTGCGATTGCCGCATCCGCCGATGCCCGCGAGCAGGCCAAGGAACAAAAGGCGGAACGGCGTAAGGCAGCGATCGCCCGCAAGGAAGCACTCGCCGCCGAGGCCGAAGACCTGGCAGAAAACTCCACCGAATGGAAGCGCGCCGGCGACCGAATCCGCGACATCCTCGAGGAGTGGCGCGGCATCCGCGGCATCGACCGCGCAACCGACGACGAGCTGTGGAAGCGCTACTCCCGCGCCCGCGACAGCTTCAACCGTCGCCGTGGCGCCCACTTCGCCGAGTTGGACCGCAACCGCGCCCAGGCAAAGAAGATCAAGGAAGAACTCGTCGACCGCGCCGAAGCGCTCAAGGACTCCACGGATTGGGGCAACACCGCCCGCGCCTACCGCGACCTGATGACGGAATGGAAGGCCGCCGGCCGCGCCCCACGCGAGGTAGACGACAAGCTCTGGGAGCGCTTCCGCGCCGCCCAGGACCACTTCTTCGAAGCCCGCAACGCCGTCAACGCGGAACGCGACCGCGAATTCGAGGCCAATGCAGAAGCCAAGGATGCGCTGATCGCCGAATACGACGCGCAGATCGACCCCGCGAAGGGCCTCGGCGCCGCGAAGGCGAAACTGCGCGAACTGCAGGACAAGTGGGACGAGATCGGCTTCGTACCACGCGGTCGCATCCGCGAGTACGAGGACAAGATCGCCCGCATCGAGCAGCGCGTCTCCGAGGCCGAAGACTCCCGCTGGCGCAAGACCAACCCTGCCCAGCAGGACAAGGTCAACCAGTTCCAGGTCAAGGCCGACGACTTCGAGCGCCAGGCTCAGGAGGCGGAGGCCAAGGGCAACGCCGCCAAGGCAGCAACGCTGCGTGAGCAGGCGAAGCAGTGGCAGGAGTTCGCCGACGTTGCTGCGAAGGCTGTGAACGAGGGCTAGTGCTCACACCACAGCAGTACGTCCCCCGGCCCAGCTCATCGGAGGCAGTGGTCGGGGGTTACGCATTTTCCGCCACGCTCGCCATCCAAGACATCACAGGCCTTGCCACCTCTGGTGTGTCCGCATCGCACATTGCGAAGCGCCTCGAGCCGTCCGCCGAGTCGGAAGCAATCCTCTTCGTGCTCACCTCCCAGCAGGCACCCCGCCCTGTGACGGATTTGGGCTACCGCGAACTTTTCGACGACGACCTCGACCACACCGACGCCTGGCTCTTCATCTCCCTGCCTTTGCTCGAAGACCGTCGCGTGATCGAAGCGAACTTCACCTTCGACGCCGAGATCGCGCCCATGCCCGGCGAAGATGAACCGCCCGAACCGTGGGCCGCAGCGCTGTCGCTTCTCGACGACCTCTCCACCCGCCTCGAACGCCCCATCCGCCAACTCTGGGTCACCCACCTGCCCGACGCCCCGGCATCCCCCGCGCTGGCCGAAGCCGGTTATGCCGCTGCTTTCCGGGAAGACCAGGCCACGTTCGGCATCACTGCACTGGAGGCACTGCCTCGTACTGTGGCAGCCGAGTTCGCAGTCATCGAAGGCCCAGGGTTCTTTTCCAAGCGCAAGGCCGGCGCGAACGAAGTGGAACAGTTCTCCAGCCTGCTCACCGCGGCATCGCGCGACTACCCTCGCGGCGAGCTCGTGATGGACACGATCAATTGGGACCTTGAGCGCATCCGCGACGCCGGCGCGAGGCTGCAAGACCGAGGCGGCTCGCAACTGACCGGGCTGGCCTACGTCGACGGCGTCATCGTCGGGCTCTGCGAAGTCGTGCGCTTCCACGCCGACGACCCGAAGGTCTGCGAACTCGGTCTTGTCTACGTCCTGCCAGAGCACCGCGGCCGTGGCATCGGCAAATCCCTGCTGCGCGCTTCACTCGAGCGAGCACACGCAACCTGGGAAGACTTGGAGACTGTGTACTGCTCCTACCCCGCCGACTCCGCGCCAGCAGCCGCCATCATGAAAACGGTCGGCGCGGAAGTGGTTTCCGCGACGACAGGGTGGCAAAAGGTCTAAATCTTGCGGTGGCGTTCGGCGGCGCGGGCGCGGCGGTCGTCGACAAGCAGCGGGTTCTCCTCGCGCGCGTTCGCCTGATGCGTCGCCGACTGCTGCAGCAACGCCACGTCGTCGCGCTGCTGCACCTTCGCGCGCTCGTCGGCCACCTTCACCTGTGCCTCAGAGCGAGACAGGATCAGCGGGAACAGCGTGAACACCGCAACGAACACAGCCAACATGGCCAGGTAGTAGCCGATGTCGCGTGAGGTTTCCGGAGCACTTTGGTTGCGCAACCAAATGCCGAGGATGGAAAACACGGCAGAGACCGTTGTGACCATCCAGGCAGGCAGGGTGACGGCGAATCGTCGCAAAGCAACTGCGAGCGATGTCAAAACCCCAACACCGATGAAGGAAAACCACACAAACAAGTACTCCGCCACCGAAGTGCGCGCATCGCGCGACGCCTGGGTCAGCCCCAAAACCTGCCAACCGGCCACCCCACCTGCAAACGGCAACACCAACGCCACGAGGTACACCACCGCACACGCGGCGAGCACCCACCGTTTCGCCCTCATCGTGATCTGCGAAGCGGCGGACTTCTCCGCGTGAGCCAACGTCTGCGAATCCTGCTGCGTCATAGCAGCCACTGTAGCCCCTAGCAGCCGCAGGACGAATCGCCGGTGGGCTGCTTGGGCGGTTGACCGATCGTCGGTAAGCCAAGCCCCACGCCGACAGGTGCAGTCGTCGGCACTTGGCCTGCGGCAGAATTGTCGCCAGCCTTCGTACGACGGTGGTTACGCACCCCAGAATCTGCAATGAGGAAGTGCGGCTTGGACTCAGTGATGGTGACAGTGACGTAATCGCCCGGGCGGATCTCGCCATCAATGTCACCCTCAACCGCGAAGTGCACCAGGCGGCCATCGCGAGCGCGACCCGACATGCGGTGCGTCCGGTCATTCTTACGTCCGCCACCCGCTTGCACAAGCAACTCCTGCTCCGTGCCGATCATCTTCTCGTTCTCCTCGGCACTAATGCGATCCTGCAAGGCAAGCAGGCGCTCGAAACGATCCTGCACCACAGCCTTCGGGATCTGCTGCTCCATCTCCGCAGCCAGCGTGCCCGGACGCGGCGAATACTGGAACGTAAACGCAGAGGTAAAACGAGCCTTCTCCACCACATCGAGCGTCGCCTGGAAATCCTCCTCAGTCTCACCCGGGAACCCGACAATGATGTCAGTGGTGATGGAAGCGTGCGGAAGCTTCTCACGCACCTCCTCCAAAATCCCAAGGAACTTCCTCGACCGGTAGGAACGGCGCATGTCCTTGAGCACCTTGTCGGAGCCCGACTGCAACGGCATATGCAGCTGCGGGCACACGTTCGGAGTCTCCACCATCGCGTCAATCACATCCGAGGTGAACTCCGCCGGGTGCGGCGACGTAAAACGCACACGCTCCAAGCCCTCGATGTCGCCACAGGCACGCAAGAGCTTGGAGAACGCAGAACGGTCGCGCTCCATGTCCTCGTCGACAAAGTTCACGCCATACGCGTTCACATTCTGACCAAGCAGCGTCACCTCGGACACACCCTGATCGACGAGCGCCTGCACCTCCGCCAAAATATCGCCCGGGCGGCGATCCTGCTCCTTACCACGCAACGACGGCACGATGCAGAACGTACACGTGTTATTGCAGCCCACCGACACAGACACCCAACCGGCGTAGGCAGACTCGCGCTTCGCCGGCAGGACAGACGGAAACACCTCGAGCGACTCAACAATCTCTACCTGGGCTTCGTCCTCCACCCGTGCGCGATCGAGCAACGCCGGCAATGCGGAGATGTTGTGCGTGCCAAAGACGGCGTCGACCCACGGTGCCTTCTCAATCACCGTGTCGCGATCCTTCTGCGCCAAACACCCGCCGACCGCAATCTGCATGCCCGGATGATTCGCCTTCGTGTTCTTCAACTGTCCGAGCGAGCCATACAGGCGCTGATCCGCGTTTTCACGCACCGCACAGGTATTGAAGACCACCAGGTCGGGCTCAGCCCCCTCGTCTGCCGCCACGTACCCAGCATCCTCGAGCAGACCCGAAAGACGCTCAGAATCGTGCACGTTCATCTGGCAGCCGAACGTCCGCACCTCATAGGTGCGCGAAGTGGTGTTTTCAGAGGTATTTGCCGTAGTCACGGCGAGACAGTCTAACCAGGCAAAGCGCCCAAACCTAACCGCAAATGACAAACACTTTCCCAGTTTTGGTCACCCGCATCACAGTTTTGGCCTACTGTGCCTTGTATGACACAGGAGATTGCCGAACCCATGATTCGCATGGTGGGTGTGGAGAAGTACTTCGACGACTTCCACGCACTACAAAACATCAACCTTGAAGTCCCCCGCGGACAAGTAGTCGTAGTGCTGGGACCGTCCGGATCGGGAAAGTCCACCCTGTGTCGGACGATCAACCGCCTCGAAACCATCGAGGAAGGCACGATCGAAATTGACGGCCGTACCCTCCCCGCCGAAGGGAAGGAACTGGCCCACCTCCGTTCAGACGTAGGCATGGTGTTCCAACAGTTCAACCTGTTTCCGCACCTGACCATTCTGGACAACGTCACCCTGGGCCCCATCAAGGTCCGCAAGGTGAAAAAGACCGACGCCACCGCACGCGCTCGCGAACTGCTCGACCGCGTGGGCATCGGCAACCAGGCAGAAAAATATCCGGCACAGCTCTCCGGCGGCCAGCAGCAGCGCGTCGCAATCGCACGCGCCCTTGCGATGGAGCCGAAAGTCATGCTTTTCGACGAACCCACCTCCGCCCTCGACCCCGAAATGGTCGGCGAGGTCCTCGACGTCATGGCTGAACTCGCCGAAAGCGGCATGACCATGGTCGTGGTCACCCACGAAATGGGATTCGCCCGCAAAGTTGCCGACCGCATCTTGTTCATGGCCGATGGCGAAATCGTCGAAGACACCGACCCCGAATCGTTCTTCACCAACCCGCAGTCCAGCCGTGCACGAGACTTCCTCGGCAAAATCCTGCCTCATTAACCCACCCACGTTTCTTACAAGGAGAATCACCATGAAGCGCACCGCACGTTTCGCATCGACCACTGCCGCAGCCCTGCTCGCGGCCACCACACTCGTCGCCTGCGGCGGCGACTCCGCCGGCGACGCCGAAGGCCTTCTCGCACAGATCGAGGCCGGCAACGTCACCCTCGGCACTAAGTACGACCAGCCGGGCCTAGGCCTGCGCGAAGCCGACGGCTCCATGACCGGCCTCGACGTCGACGTCGCCACCTACGTGGTCAACCACATTGCCGACGAAAACGGCTGGGAGCATCCAGAAATCACCTGGCGCGAAACCCCCTCGGCACAGCGCGAAACCGTGCTGCAAAACGGTGAAGTCGCAGCAATCGCCGCGACCTACTCCATCAACAAATCCCGCTCCGAAGCAGTCGACTTCGGCGGTCCGTACCTCCTGACCCACCAGGCCCTGCTCGTACGCTCCGACGATGCCGACATCACCGGCCTCGAATCCCTCGACGGTCGCATCCTCTGCTCTGTGACCGGCTCCACCCCGGCGCAGAAGGTCAAGGACACCCTGCCGGGCGTCCAGCTCCAGGAGTACGACACCTACTCCTCCTGCGTCGAAGCACTGCGCAACGGCAACGTCGACGCCCTCACCACCGACGCAACCATCCTCGGTGGCTACTCCGCACAGTCCCCGGGCGACTTCAAGGTCGTCGAGCTGAAGAAGGACGGCGAAGAGTTCACCAACGAGCACTACGGCGTTGGCCTGAAGAAGGAAGACGCTGGCGCACTCGAGGCCGTCAACAAGGCACTCAACGCGCTTTACGAAGACGGTTCCTTTGACAAGTTCGTCAACGACAACCTCGACGGCGGCCAGGGTGTTGAAAAGGACAAGGTCGGCGACCTGTCCTTCGTCGAGTAGCACCCGCCGTGTGGCCGGGTGAACCCCACCCGGTCACCGAGCCCCAACCCTTCTTCATCTCCTTCACGTATTGGAAGTTCCCGCCATGGATGCAATGTGGGCTGATCTCGCGCCCAAACTGTGGCCAGCATTCTGGACCACAATCAAGCTGACCTTCTACTCCGCCATCGGATCAATGATCCTGGGCACCCTGCTCACCGCAATGCGGGTCTCCCCCGTTGCCATCCTGCGAAACCTGTCAGCGTTTTACATCAACACCGTCCGCAATACCCCGCTGACACTTGTGATCCTGTTCTGCTCGTTTGGCCTCTACCAAAACCTTGGCCTTGAGCTCGCGAGCCGCGAATCCAGCACCTACCTTGCAGACCAAAACTTCCGCCTCGCAATCCTCGGCTTCATCCTGTACACCTCGTGCTTCGTCGCCGAATCGCTCCGAAGCGGCATCAACACCGTTCACTTCGGACAAGCCGAAGCCGCACGCTCCCTCGGACTGAGCTTCGGGCAGATCTTCTCGTTGATTATCTTCCCCCAAGCTCTGCGTGCAGCAATCGTTCCGCTGGGCAACACGCTGATCGCTTTGACGAAGAACACCACGATCGCATCGGTCATCGGCGTCGCGGAAGCATCGCTGCTGATGAAATCCACCATCGAATTCCACGCAAACCAGCTCTTCGCCATTTTCGGCATCTTCGCCCTCGGCTTCATCGTGCTCACACTGCCAACAGGGCTTGCCATCGGCTGGCTGTCAAACCGATTGGCGGTGAAACGATAATGCCATCCTCACTCCGAGCAACCGTGCTTTACGACGCCCCCGGGCCCAAAGCAGTATGCCGCAACTACATCTACACAGCAATCACCACCATTGTCCTTCTGCTCGTCGGCTGGTGGGTACTGAGCAAACTGGCTTCGCATGGCCAACTCGATGCCGAGCGCTGGACCCCCTTCGTCCAGGCAAACACCTGGACCACCTACATCATCCCTGGCCTCGTCGGCACGCTTAAAGCCGCCGCCCTATCAGTGCTGCTCGCAATTGTCTTCGGTGTCATCTTCGGACTTGGCCGCCTTGCCCCAAACAAGATCGTGCGAGGCTTCTGCGCTGTGGTTGTCGAGTTCTTCCGCGCAATCCCAGTGCTGCTCCTCATGATCTTCCTCTACCAAGTCTTCGCGGTATACAAAATCGTCCCGCCAGCATCCCTCGCATTCTGGGCCGTCGTTGTAGCACTGACGCTCTACAACGGCTCCGTTATCGCCGAGATCCTTCGCGCCGGCATCAAATCTCTACCCCGCGGCCAAACCGAAGCCGCCCAGGCACTTGGCTTAAGCCACTGGCAGACGATGGGCAAGATCTTGCTGCCCCAGTCCGTCGCAGCCATGCTCCCCGCACTGATCTCCCAGATGGTCATTGCGCTGAAGGATTCCGCTCTGGGGTACCAAATTGGCTACGTCGAGGTTGTCCGCTCCGGCACGCAGGTAGCCTCTGCAAACCGCAACTACTTGGCGTCGCTCATCGTGGTGGCCATCATCATGATCCTGATCAACTACGCACTGACAATGCTCGCTACCCGCGTCGAGCGCCAACTACGCGCCGGCCGAGCACGCCGCAACCCCTTTGCCAAGGTGCCCACCGCCGGAAAGGAAGTCGGTCTAGACACCAAGGACACCGTCAACCTCGACTGGCAAGCCCCCGGCTACCAGCAGATCGACAACCCCGTGGAGAAACACTAAGCCCGCGTCACGGGTGGGTTGCACACTCGGCGATGCGTTCGTCGAGCGCTTCCCTCCCCAGGCGCATCGCTAGCCCCTGGTGAAACCCACGGCGGGCAAGCGCCCCAACGATCCGGCGCAAAAACTTGTCGTACTCTGCCCGATCCTCGGGTGCGTGTTTCACCTTGCGCGCCGCCTTTTCGGCGACCCCGCGGGCGATGCGCTCTTCGTCGTCGTCTGTGATCTGCTCGAGCGCAGCCGCACGGTCCGCACTACCCACCCCTTTGTCACGCAGCTCCATATCGAGCGCACGAGCAGACTTTCCGCGACGCGCAGCGCGCTGACGCACCCACTCAGAAGCAAATGCTGCGTCGTTGAGCAGGCCTGAGCTGGCGAGGTCGTCGAGAACTTCGTCGACAAGCATGGGCTCAAACTCGGCCTTGATCAGCCGACCACGCAGCTCCTCACGCGAGCGCGCCCGCTGATCCAGCAGCCCTAATGCGCGTTTGCGTACCGGCGCCTTCGCCTCCTCATGTGCGTGGTCGATGAAACCCGACCCCGGCTCGTACGCCTCGAGAGCAGCTTTGAGGCGCGCAATCTTTTCGGGGTCCGCCATATGCTACTTCTCGTCCGCCTTGGCGTCGTCTTCGTCGTCAAAATCGATGTTGGGCACCATGTCCACCGGATCATCCGACAAGGCATCGTCGTCAACATTGGCATACTTGCCCACACCAAGCGCGCGGAAGATTTTGTCTTCGATTTCGTCGGCCAGGTCCGGGTTGTCTTTGAGGAACAGGCGCGCCTTTTCCTTACCCTGCCCCAACTGGTCGCCCTCGTAGGTGAACCACGAGCCGGACTTCTTCACAATGCCGTTTTCCACGCCCATGTCGATGATGGAGGACTCCCGCGAGATGCCCTCGCCGTACATGATGTCGAACTCGGCGATCTTGAACGGCGGGGAAACCTTGTTCTTCACAACCTTCATCCTGGTGCGGTTACCGATGGAATCCTGGCCGTCCTTCAGGGTTTGAATACGGCGGACATCGCAACGCACAGACGCGTAGAACTTCAAGGCCTTACCGCCAGTGGTCGTCTCCGGGGAGCCGAACATCACGCCAATCTTTTCACGCAGCTGGTTGATGAAGATCGCGGTAGTCCCGGAGTTGTACAGCGCACCGGTCATCTTGCGCAGTGCCTGCGACATCAAACGTGCCTGGAGGCCGACGTGGGAGTCACCCATCTCGCCCTCGATTTCAGCCTTCGGGGTCAGCGCTGCAACAGAGTCGATCACGATCATGTCGATAGCACCAGAGCGCACCAGCATGTCCGCGATCTCAAGCGCCTGCTCACCCGTATCTGGCTGGGAGACCAGCAGATTGTCGGTATCCACGCCAAGCTTGCGGGCGTAGTCAGGGTCGAGGGCGTGCTCGGCATCGATGAACGCCGCGATGCCGCCTGCGCGCTGCGCCTCCGCAATCGCATGCAGGGCAACGGTCGTCTTACCGGACGACTCCGGGCCGTAGATCTCCACGACCCTGCCGCGTGGCCAGCCGCCGATACCAAGGGCAACGTCGATAGCAGTGTTGCCGGAAGAGATTGACTGAATCGGCGGGCGATTCTCGTCGCCCAAGCGCATGACGGCGCCCTTGCCAAAGTCCTTCTCAATCATCGCAAGCGCAGCGTCGAGCGCGTTCTGGCGCGAGTTCGCGGCGGAAGCGGCAGTCTTCTTCTTCGTTGCCATGTGGTGTTTTCCTCCAAATTGTCGGTGGTGCGACGGTTGCCGCATCCACACTGTGTGTTAGTCCGTGCCTATTAGACGCACGCGCCTACCCTTCGGTTCCCTCCAAAACAGGGAAAGTTCCTCGGGGGCGAATACAGGAGCCACTTTAGAATGCGGCTACGACATCGAACACTGTACACGCAAGCGTGTTCGAACGGGAATTCAAAACCCGGGCCTGTCAATGCCAAGTCGGCGCTCTTCCGGAATGTCAAACGCTTCACAGAGTCCGCGCCACGCCTCGCGGGGATCGACACCACTTTCGATCATGTCCGCCGCGGTGCGCTCGTAGCCCGGTATCACCTGCGTATCGATAATCCACTTGGCTCGACCCGCGCCAAATTCGTCCTCGACCAGTTGATGAAACTCCGTCAAACGCATGACTCAACACGCTACCCGAACACGCGTTATTGAACGGCGTTCAGGTACACTGCCGCGCATGAGTAAATCTTCCACCGCGCAGGACATTGCGCTCATCGCCGTCTTCGCGGCCATCATCATCGCTCTCGGCTTCGTCTCCATCCCCGTCGGCGCCGCAGGCGTGCCTATCGTGCTGCAAAACGCAGCCATCATCCTCGCCGGCCTCGTCCTCGGCTGGCGCCGCGGCCTGTTCACCGCAGGTATCTTCCTCCTGGTCGGCCTCGCACTACCCGTGCTTGCAGGCGGCCGCACCGTCATCTCCGCACTCGGCGGCACGACCGTGGGCTACCTTGTGGGCTACCTCGTCTCCGCTACCGTCGCGGGCCTGATCGCCTACCGTGCGCCATTCCGCCGCAACACCGCAGCTACGATCGGCGTCCTCATCGTCGCCGGCTACGTTGCCCTGTTCTTCCAGTACCTCTGCGGCGTATTCGGCCTCATGGCCCGCGCTGAGATGTCCTTCGGCGCAGCATGGGCCGCACAGGTGCCATTCCTGCTGCCCGACGCCGGCAAGGTCGCCCTCATGATCGCCATCGCAATCGCAGTGCACCAGGCGTTCCCTGACCTGCGTGGTAGTCGTCGATAAGCACGATGCCCCTCATCGAATTCAAAGGCGCAGCCGTCACCTACGACGGCAACACCGTCCTCCAGCCACTGACTACGCGCCTCAGTGAACAGCGCATCGGCATCATCGGCTCCAACGGATCCGGCAAATCCACCACTGTGCGCCTCATCAACGGACTCATCGAACCCACTTCAGGGCAAGTGCTTTACGACGACCTCTCCCCCACCACCCAAGGCCGCGACGTCCGCAAACGCGTCGGATTCGTCTTCTCCGACGCCGAATCCCAAATCGTCATGCCACGCGTCTCCGACGACGTCGCCTTCTCTCTTCGCCGCTTCAAACTCCCCCGCGACGAAGTGCGATCGCGTGTCGACGACGCTCTCGCCCGCTTCGAACTCACCGACCTCGCCGAAAACTCACCGCACACCCTGTCGGGCGGCGAAAAACAGATGCTCGCACTTGCATCCGTGATGGTGATCAAACCAGACACCATCATCGCAGACGAACCCACGACACTGCTTGACCTGCGCAACCGCAAACGAATCGTGCGCGAACTTAACGCACTCGAGCAGCAACTCATCGTGGTCACACACGACCTGGACATGCTGCGCGACTTCGAACGCGTTCTCGTCATCGACGACGGCGCACTCGTCTACGACAGCAACCCCGCCGACGCCATCGCGTTCTACACCGACCTCATGGATAACAAACCATGATCCGCGAACTCCCCCTCGGTGTCTACATCCCCGGCGACACACTGCTCCACCGCATGCAGCCAGCACTGAAGTTCGTGCTGCTGGTGGTCTTCATCATCGGGGTCACTGTCCTGCCCACCCGGCCCTGGCACGCAGCCGCCGCACTCGGGTTTGTGCTGGTGCTCTACTTGTGGGCACGCATCCCAATGAAGATTGCGTGGCGCCAACTCGTGCCACTCCTGCCCTTCCTGATCTTTTTAGGCGCGTTCATGGTGTGGCAAAACGGCGTCGAATCGGCGGCGACGCTACTCATCGGGCTGCTTGCCACCATCGCGGCGGCGAACCTGCTCACACTGACCACCCCGGTCCAGGAACTCCTTGACGCCCTCGACCGCGCACTCGCACCGTTGGGACGCACAGGCGAACTCATCTCGCTCACCATCGCGTTAACCATTCGACTGATTCCGCTGACACTCGCGACCGCAAACGAAGTCCTCGACGCCCGCAAAGCCCGCGGGGCTGGCTTCTCCCTCCTAGCGTTCGGCACTCCCCTGGTCATCCGCTCCGTGCGGCGGGCGAAGATGATCGGTGAAGCGCTGATGGCGCGCGGCGCCGTGGACTAACCCCACGCAGCGAAAAGGCCCGAAGCGATGTGCTTCGGGCCTTCGACGTTGTGATTTACTCGCCGCGCAGTTCGCGCATGCGCTGCGCAACCGCATCATCGCTGACGTTAGCGTCGGTAGCGGACTGCCCCGGCTCAATCGCCTGTTTCTTGCCAGCGGTGAGCTCGCCTGCCATCTCCGCACGCAGCTGCTCCAAGCGGCCGTGACCAGCCATCTGGATACCGGCCTGCTCAACCTCAGCCATACGACCCTGAATGGAGTTCTGCGCCAACTCGGCGGCACCAAGCGCGTTAGCGTAACGACGCTCAATCTTCTCACGAACCTGATCCAAGTTCGGACCGGACGCAGTAATCGAGTTCATCGACTGCATCGTCTCCGAAACCTTCTCCTGCATCTTCGCCTGCTCCAGCTGCGACAGGAGCTTCGAGCGCTCAGCAACCTGCTGCTGCAAGTGTGCCGCGTTACGCTCCACAGCCTGCTTCGCCTGAGCTGCCTGCTGCAGCGCCTGGTCGTGGAGCTGCTTAGTATCCTCCACACCCTGCTCAGCGGTGACCAGCTGTGCCGCAAACGCCTCCGCGGCGTTTTCGTACTCCTGTGCCTTCTGCGCGTTGCCCTCGCCGCGAGCCTTATCAGCAAGCTTGAGCGCCTGGCGGGCATTCGCCTGCAGCTTCTCAACATCCTCGAGGCGACGGTTGAGCTGCATCTCCAACTGACGCTGGTTACCAATCACCGCGGCAGCCTGCTGCGACAGTGCCTGGTGCTGGCGCTGCGCCTCGTTGATGGCCTGCTCAATCTGGATCTTCGGGTCAGCGTTCTCTTCGATCTTGTTGTCGAAGAGAGCCATCAGGTAGTTCCAGAACTTGGAAAAGGGGTTCGCCATGGCTAATCACCGCGACCTTTCATCTTCATTAGTTAGTGCGTCAAACTCCACCCACAATAGTCGGGTGAGCTCCGTTACGCTTCCGCAGCCGCCGGAGAGGTAACCGCGAGTTCCTCGTTGAAGGAATGCAGCGACATATTCGCCACCGCTTCCAGCAACACCTCAGACACCGTGGTGTCCAGTGCCTCGCACAGCGCTGCAAGCAGTTCAGAGGACACTTCCTTGCGACCGCGCTCCAGCTCCGAGATGTAGCCGGAAGACACGCGAGCCTCCTTCGCCAACGTGCGAAGGGTTACGCCCTTATCAGCGCGAAAAGCGCGCAGCGACATACCGAGGGCTTCGCGGAACAGCGGCTCACGCGCTGGGGCGGATGCAATCGGCAGTTCTACCGGGGCTTCGTAAAGCAGAGTCGTAGTTGTCATCAGCTGCTCCAACGATCGGTGGTCTAGTTTTGTTCCCGAACGCCAGTCAGCGCACCAACCAGGGCCGCTTCGACCGCGCGTCGGCGAATCTCGTTCCGCGACCCTGCGAGGACTCGGACAGGGGTCGCATGTCCATCGACAAGCGCATACCGGCCCGCTTCCGAATCGAGCAGTTCCGCAGCTTGCGACGACGCCGTCCACTTCGGCCCCGCCAGCCCAATCCACACCGTGCCAGCCGGCATACCGTCTTGCGCACCGGGCCCTGCGACGCCAGTAAGCGCAACCGCCCAATCCGTCCCGCACACCTTACGAGCACCGCGCGCCATCTCGCGGGCCACCGCCGCGGAGACCACGCCTTCTTCCTCAATCAGGTCGGCCGGAACGTGGGCCAACTCGGTTTTGAGCTCCGCCGAGTACGTCACCAAACCGCCGACGAGTACGTCGGAAGCACCCGGCACGTCCGCAAGGGTCGCAGCAGCAAGCCCGGCAGTCAGCGACTCGCAAAAAGCGATGGTTTGGTTCCGGGAACGTAGTTCGTCGATAAGCAATTGCGCCGTCGTCATTTGTTCGCCTTTCCTGCATCAACCAAATACTGCACACCCGTAACCACGGTGACCGCCACCGCGAGCAACATCACCACAAACACCGGCGTATCCGCCCATGCGGGCAACGGACACAAGTACAGGCCAACCGCCAGCGACTGCAGGACAGTCTTCACCTTGCCGCCCTTCGACGCCGGCACCACCAGACCGCGACGCAACATCCACATACGCCACACCGTGATCCCCAGCTCACGAGCCACGATCACCACAGTGACCCACACCGGCAACGGCCCCGCAATATTCAACGTAACCAGCGCAGTAATCATCAACGCCTTGTCCGCGATCGGATCAGCAATCTTGCCGAAATCCGTAATCAGCCCCCGCGCACGAGCAATATCCCCGTCAAGCTTGTCTGTGATCATCAACGCCACAAACAGGCCAAACGCCCACCACCAGCGCTCCGAAAGCACCAGCCACGCGAACACAGGAATGAACAGAATCCGCAGAGACGTCAACACATTCGGCAGATTCCAATTCGACGGCTTATCCGTTTGCATCACGCGATCCACCATACCCATCTCACGCGTTCCACCTAGACTGCCCTCCATGAAGTATTTCGCAGCAACCTACACCTACGGCGAGCAAACGCTTGTCGACGACACCCGCCCCGCCCACCGCGAATTCATCTCCTCGCAACTCGCACTCGGACGCATCGTGGGATCCGGCCCTTTTATCGGCGCCAATCAAGCCCTGATCATCCTGCAACTGCCCGACACTGCCACTGAAGCTGATGCGGCGGCCGTGCTGGATCAAGACCCATACACGACCGCCGGCGCACTCGCAGCGCGCGAGATCCGGGAGTGGAACCCGGTGATGAATATCTTCGGCTAAGCCTTCCTACCCCCACGCGCGACATCGAGGTGGGCGGTCTCGCGCGATCCCGTCGCGGTGTAATCGCCCTTGCCAGATGTCGCCGGATCGTCGATCCACTCAACATGGTGTCCGTGACGGTCGACCTTGCGGCGGTTGCCGTGGTCGTCGAAATCAATGTGGTACTGGTTTTCGTTCGGATCACGAACACCAGCCTTCACGTCAGCGCGGTCCTTGATCACCGAGGCAATCGCGGTGATCGCGAGCACGCCGACGATGATCAGCAGCGAGGCGACAGTGCCGACCTCCGGCACGTCGAGACCCTCGCCGCCATTGATGAACGACAGGTTGTTCTCGTGCAGCGCGTGCAACAGCAGCTTCACACCAATGAAGCCGAGCACCACCGCGAGGCCGTACGGCAGGTATACCAGGCGGTCGAGCAGGCCGTTGAGCAGAAAGTAGAGCTGGCGCAGGCCCAGCAGCGCGAACGCGTTGGCGGTGAACACGAGGAAGGATTCCTGGGTGATGCCGTAGATCGCCGGGATGGAGTCGAAGGCGAACATCACGTCGATGAAACCGATGGACAGCAGGGCGACGAACAGCGGCGTGACAGCCTTCTTTCCGGCCTGGGTAGCGGAAACGAGACGGTCTCCGTGGTACGAGCTGGTCACCGGAATAACCTTGCGTAGCGTCTTGACCACCATCATGTCGTTCGGATCCGGATCCTCTTGGTCCGTCACCTCGTCGTACACCATCTTGATCGCGGTGTAGATCAGGAAGGCGGCGAAGATGTAGAACACGTCCGACCAGGCCTCGATGATCACGGCACCCAGCAGAATGAATACGAGACGGCAGATCAGCGCGATCACGATGCCGATCAGCAACACCTTTTGCTGATACGCGCGTGGGATCTTGAACGCACCCATGATCAGCGCGAACACGAACAAGTTATCTACCGACAGCGACAGCTCAGTGATGTAGCCAGTGAAGAACTGCATGCCGTGTTCGCCGTCCCACAGCCACCACACGATCCCGCCGAAAATGCAGGCCATGGTCATGTAGAACAGGGCCCAGCCGCCCGATTCCTTCATCGTCGGCTCGTGCGGGGTACGCACGTGCGAGACGAAGTCAAAGATGAAAAATCCCAGGATCACCGCAGAGGTGATCAGCCATATACTTAACGGCACATGCATGCGTTTAATCCTCCGGTAGCAGAAACAACCGGAGGTCTCCCCCACCCAAGTGGGCTGTTCGGACCGGGGCCATCACTTTTCGACGACACCGTGTTGACGATCCAGAACACTTCCGGGGTACTCCCCTCCAAGTGGGTAACACAATACACACACTTTTTTGGTGTCGCGAATGTGGATAACCACCCCAGTTTGTTGATGTGTCAACGCGGTTATCCACAAGGGCCCTGCCAGGCATTGCGGAACTGGTTTAACGTGCGAGGCATGAGCCCATTTGAAACCTTCCTCGCGGACCTACCCACGGTGGATAGCCTGCAAGGCTTCAACCGTGCAGCCGCACTTGCCAGCCGCTGCCGGCCAGCAACCGTGACCGCCTGGGGCCGCATCCACGACGTCTACTTCGGCGCCACAAAGTGGACCAAGCAGCAGCGCCGAGCCCTGGAGGCGGCCCGCGCTGGCGCGTTCGACTTGGACCGGCTGTCGTACATCGAGAACCGGCTGACTGCAATCGACGATGAGGGCGAACGTTGGCGCGTGCGCCACAAGCTCCTCGCCGTCCACGGCAGCTTCGCCGCACTGCGCCAGGCCGCAAAGGACCTCATCCCACCCACGGCGCCGAGGATGCCGAAGGCACAGGTCACGTTCTCCTGCTCCACCCTTGGGATGCGGACGATGAGGGTCACCGCCTCCGAGCGAGACATCGCGGATCTCGAGCACGCCCTGCGCCAGCACGTGGACAGCTCACGGCCCGCGGCACCGCAGATGCTTGACGCCTTTCTCTCACTGCTTCGCGACGGCACCTCCATCCCACACGCCGCTCCCCGCCCTATAGTGCTCGCACCGCTACCTGAGCACATCCAGATCCTCTCCGGCGACGGCGAGGATGTGACCCTCGTACTTACCGACGGCACCACCATGACCGGAGCCGAGTACCTCAATCTCACCTTCGGCGAAATCGCCCTGTTCCACCCGCAAGCCGGGGCGGTGAACCTCTACCGGACACAGCGCTTCGCCAACAAAAAACAGCGCGACCTCGCACGCCTGCTCATGCCTCGTTGTCCCTTCCCCTCTTGCCGTCATGGAGCTGACTCGTGCGAGATTCACCACATCACGGCCTGGAAGCACGGCGGAGAAACCAACATAGATAACCTCGCACCCCTGTGCAGCTACCACAACCGGGTCAACGACGACGACCCTTGGCACACCAGTCGAGGGCGCATCGAAATCATCAACGGCACCCCGACATGGGTCTCGCCAAGTGGTGTGCCGGTTCCCGTGACCGAAGCGGGGGCGATGCAGCAACTCTTCGGCTAGCGGCTGCTTAACGACGAAAACCCGCACACGGCGGGTTATTCGACATGCCCTCAGACAGGCTAGAAGGCTCCCCCAGTGGGGTTGTACGTGGCGGTGACGGTGCGGGTGTCGCCGTCGGTGCCGCCAGTGTCACTGCCAGAGTCAGGGCCGTCGGTGGTGGTGTCGTCGTCAAGCATGACGTCCTTGGGTGCCTCAGCCGGATCGGCGCCCTTGATCATCCAGATGATCGTCTCCAACTCCTCCGGCTTGACCAACACCTCGCGAGCCTTCGACCCCTCAGACGGGCCGACCACGCCGCGAGATTCCATCAGGTCCATCAGGCGGCCAGCCTTGGCGAAACCGATACGCAACTTGCGCTGCAGCATCGACGTCGACCCCAACTGGGAGGTCACCACCAGCTCGACGGCCTCGAGGAGGTCGTCCATGTCCTTACCGATGTCGTCGTCAATGACCTTGGCTTCCGCCTGCTTATCCTCCGTGACGCCCTCAACGTAGTCGGGTTCGTCCTGTTGGGACTTCGCAGCGTCGACAACCGCCTGGATCTCCTCGTCCGAAACGAACGCGCCCTGCATACGCTGCGGCTTGCCGGCACCCTGCGGGATGAACAAACCATCACCCATACCGATGAGCCTCTCGGCACCGCCCTGGTCGAGGATCACGCGAGAGTCCGTCAACGACGAGGTCGCAAACGCAAGACGCGACGGCACGTTCGTCTTAATCAGACCAGTCACCACATCCACGGACGGACGCTGGGTCGCAAGCACCAAGTGGATACCGGCCGCACGCGCCTTCTGCGTGATACGAACGATCGAGTCCTCGATTTCCTTCGGCGCCGTCATCATCAGGTCTGCCAACTCGTCGACAACACACACGATGAACGGGTACGGACGCATCTCACGCTCCGACCCCGGAGGGGCCGTCAGCTCACCAGAGCGCACCTTGCGGTTGAAGTCCTTGATATGGCGCACGCGCGCGGACTTCATGTCCATATATCGCTGCTCCATCTCCTCCACCAACCACTGCAGGGCTGCGGCCGCCTTCTTCGGCTGAGTGATAATCGGCGTGATCAGGTGCGGGATACCCTCGTACGGGGTCAGTTCCACCATCTTCGGGTCCACCAAGATGAGGCGGACCTCCTCAGGGGTGGCGCGCGTGAGCAACGAGATGAGCATGGAGTTCACGAACGCTGACTTACCGGAACCCGTCGAACCCGCAACCAGCAGGTGCGGCATCTTCTGTACCGACGACGCGATGAAGTCGCCTTCGATGTCCTTGCCCAGACCGATGAGCATCGGATCGTCCTGCGACGCCACGTTCGGTGCGTCGAGCACGTCGCGCAGGCGTACCATTTCGCGGTCAGCGTTGGGTACCTCGATGCCGACGGCGGATTTGCCGGGGATCGGGGTGAGCAGGCGGACGTTGTCGGTGGCCACCGCATAGGCGAGGTTGGACTGCAGGTTGGTGATCTTGGAGACCTTCACACCTGGGCCAAGTTCGACCTCGTAACGGGTCACTGTCGGGCCGCGGGAGAAGCCGGTGACTTGTGCGTTGACGTTGAATTCTTCGAAGACATCGGTGATGGCTTCGATCATGCGGTCGTTGGCTTCGGTGCGCGTCTTCGGCGGGTTGCCGGGGATGAGCAGGTCGGTTGAGGGCAGGGTGTAGTCGCCCTGCGGGATCTTGCGTACCTGCTTCGGTGCCGGTGGTTGGGTTTCGGACTTTGGGGTGGTTGCAGGGATTTTGGAGGCGTCGATGCCGGAGCGTGCGGCGATGGCTTTCGCCATCTGCTCGCGCGAGGTCTCGACGGCATCGGGGGCCACTGCTTGTCGACGATCCGACGTCTCTTCCGGGTGCTCCAACACCTTCGTCTCGTTGGGGTTGTTGTCGGCGCGGGTCGTCTGCGCTGGTGCCGGCGCTGACGTCGGTGCGGGGCGACGCTTCGGACGAGGAACGACCGTGGTCGCCTCCGGTTCTGGTTCTGGTTCGGAGGTGTCGTCGGTGTCGTCGGTGTCGTTGAGGTCGTCCGCAAAGTCGAACAGGTCGTCGTCTTCGTCCTCGTTGGTGGGGTAACTCTCCATCGGCGTGCGCGGGCGGCGCGGACGGGGCATCAGACGTGGCGCTGGACGCGACGCGCGTGGGCGTGGGCGGTCGCGGCCTTCTGCAATGTCATCGAGGTCTGCGTCGACGTGCGAGTACGGGTCGTCGTCCTCATCGTCTTCTGCGTTGAGCATGCCGGTAACGAGGCCCTTGACGTAGTCGTAGGCCTCGCGCACCGTAATACCTGTCGCTTTGAGCGCACCGTACAGCACGATCAAGCCCAGCAGCGGCACGGCAACGAACGAGGAAAAACCAGCAGCGAGCAAACCACCGGTGAAGGCACCGATCGCGCCGCCAGCGATCCTGCGGTCTTCCCATGCCGAAGGGTTGCCGGCAAACACGTGGATGAGGCCAAGCATCGCCACTGCGATGATGCTGAAGCCCAGAGCGGCGCGTGCGCGAACCTCGTCGCTCGCGCGCACGTTAAGCATGAGCGCAATAGCGACGCCGACGAGCACGACCGGCAGGATCAGCGCACCCGCACCGATCAACCAATGGGTGCCGGTGGAGATCAAATCCCCGACCGGGCCCGCAACATCGAACCACACTGAGCCGCCGATGACGGCCGCGAGGCCGATAAGTACAAGACCCCATGCGTCGGCGTGGTGCTCGAAGGTGCTGGAACGCGGCGTGGGGTCGTCGTCACGCTGTTCGAGCTCGTCGTGGTCGTCGTACTGGTCGCGTCGCGGGCGACGGCGTGAGGTACTCAGATTCTCTTCTTCCTGCTCATGGTGGCGCGGCTCGCGCCGGAGAAACGAACCGACGCCGCGGGCTGCGGCGCCGAGGGAACTACCGACCACTTTGTACGCAGAGCCGACGCGCTCATCGGCAGTGTCGGCGGCCACGGTGGAAGAGGTCGGCGGGTGTGTCATCGACACCGGCCCGCCGTAGCGGGTGCCGTCCGCCGAGCGGCGTGAAGAAGACCGCGAGTTACGCGGTGCGGTGTTTTTGACAGACATGGGTGTAACTCTAACGCCTTAAGTCACATTTTCCCCATACGCCACACCAGAGGCACGGTGTCAAGCGTTACATCTTGACATCCAGACCATCGAGCGCTTCCAATGCGCCGGTCAGTTCAATCTCCGCAGCGTTGCGACCCGATACCCACAACAGCAATTCGCCGGGTGCTCCGCTGACGCGCACGACGTCGTCGCCACGCTGTGCCACCCCTGCCTTATCCCCGAGAGTCACCGGCGGCAGGTCCGGCGGTGTCAGAATCACGGGCGCTTGAGCCTTCCGAAGCGTCATTGCGCCAAAGCGCTTCGCCAGCGCCAACAGTTGCGCATTCACCGTGCGAGAAAAGTCGCGCGGGCGCACCTCTCCCCCACCCCGGCGCACATCCTCGTGGTGAATAAAGTGCTCGGCAGTGTTCATTGCAGCATCGAACGGCTTGATCCACACCGGCGGGCCGGCCGCCCACTCGTTCACCACCTCGGTGTATGGGCGGGCCTTCACCTTTGAGGTTTCCTTCTCCGTCATACCCGACAGTGCGTCCACGAACATGCCCGGCAACGCCAAGGGCTTCGACTCGCGGATCAGCAGGTGTGCGGCCAAGTCGAAGGTGTTCCACCCTTCGTTCAAGGTGGGCGCATCAGGGCCTACCTCAAGGAACAACTCGGCCAGACGTGAGCGTTCTCGTTGTGCAAAAGACATGCCAACGAGCATAGCCACGAGCTTTTAGAGCAGCTGCGCGCTCCGGAACACGCTAAAGAGATTCTGCTCGATATTGATGAACACTCGGAGTACAGGTGCGAACATCGCCCACGTCTTGTCAGTGGTCACGACCCGACCCGACGCGCCGTAACCCAAATCGGTGACCGTCTGCCCTTCGACGTAGCACCCCTGCATGCCACCTTTGTAGTGAGCGCACAGGATCTGGTCGCCGTCGAAACGACCCAGCACGCGAATCGCATCGTTATTAGCCGAGTAGTAGTCCTGATCACCAGGGCGCACAACGTCGTGGCTCATCCAGTATCCGGTGTAGCCCGGATCGTACGGAACCGGTGTCCCCTCCGGCAGCGGATGTGCTCGCTCGTCGGCAAGTGCAGGCGTGGCTGTGAGAAGGGTCGCGGTGGCGGTGAGTGCTACGAGTGACTTTTTCATACCTCTGAAATAGCAAAATCGGGGCCCGGCGTTACGGCCAGACCCCGATTTGGGGGTTAACGCAGCGAACTAGCGGGACTCGCGAGTAGCGGCGATTTCCTCCTCAGTCGCGATGTGGTTGTCGGACGACATCGGCACAACGGTCGGCAGGATCACAGGCTGACGCTTGTAGTTCTGCTCGATCGCGCGCGAGACCTTGCGGCGGATCTGCTGCACCATGCGGAACGGATCGTTCTCGCCTTCCGCAGCGAGGTCACCCATGACGGCTTCAACACCTTCGACGACCTTCTTGTTGAAGTCGCGGTCATCGTCGGAGTAGCCGGTCGTCGATACGCGAGGTGCTTCAAGGAGACGACCCGTGGCGTCGTCGATAACACAGGTAATCGACACGACACCGCCGGATGCCAGCGACGTACGATCGGCGAGCACGTCCGGATCGACGTCACCCATGGTCACGCCGTCAACGTAGAGCTGGCCCACCTGGTACTGGCCGGCAACCTTGATGTTGCCCTTGTGCATATCGACGACAACACCATTCTGGGCAAGCGCCGTGTTGTTCGGCTTCACACCAGTAGAGATCGCGAGCTCCTTGTTCGCGCGCATGTGACGCCATTCGCCGTGCACCGGCATGGCGTTGCGCGGGCGTGCTGCGTTGTACAGCGCAAGCAGCTCGCCAGCGTAGCCGTGGCCGGACGCGTGAACGTGCGCCTCAGCGTTGGTGATCACGTTCGCACCGATCTGGGCGAGGTTGTTAATCACCGCAAACACGGCCTCCTCGTTGCCCGGAATGAGCGAGGACGACAGGATGATCGTGTCGCCGTCGTGGATGGTGATCTGACGGTGCTCGCGGCGAGACATGCGCGACAGCGCCGCCATCGGCTCACCCTGCGTACCCGTAGTGATCAGTACCGTCTTATGCGGGGCCATCTTCGCGGCTTCTTCGATCGGAATGATCGTGCCCTTCGGAGCCTTGAGCAGGTTCATCTTCTCCGCAATCTCCATGTTGCGGAGCATGGATCGGCCGTTGAAGGCAACCTTGCGGTTGTTGGCCACAGCGGCGTTGACCGCCATCTGCACACGTGCAACGTTGGAGGCGAACGAGGCAATGACAACGCGCTGGCGAGCATTACCGACGAGACGGATCAGCGTCTCCTCAATACCCGCCTCCGAGGCGGAGATGCCCGGGATGGTGGCGTTGGTGGAGTCACACATGAACAGGTCGATGCCTTCGTCGCCAAGACGCGACAGGGCCGGCAGGTCGGTCGGCTTGCCGTCGTACGGGGTCTGGTCAACCTTGACGTCGCCGGTCATCACGACGTGGCCGGCACCGGTCTTGATGGACACGCCGAGGCACTCCGGAATGGAGTGGTTGACGTGCCAGAAGCGCAGGCGGAACGGGCCGACGGTGACCTCGGAGTCCTTGTTCACGTCGTTGAGCTTCGGACGCTGGCGGTGCTCCTGCGTCTTTGCCTTGATCAGGGCGTTGGTGAACTTGGACGAGTAGATCGGGATGTCGTGGCGCAGCTTCAGCAGCCACGGGATCGCACCGATGTGGTCTTCGTGGCCGTGGGTGACGATGAGCGCGTCGATCTTGTCCAGCTTGTTCTCAATCGGGCCGAAGTCCGGCAGGACCAGGTCCACGCCCGGCTCGTCGGAGTTCGGGAACAGCACGCCACAGTCCACGATGAGCAGACGGCCGTTGTATTCGAAGACCGTCATGTTGCGGCCGATTTCGGAAATGCCACCAAGTGCGTAGATACGCAGGGTGTCCTTGGCCAGTTTCGGCGGGGCTGGCAAGCGCTTGGTCAGGTCGGCGCCTTGCATTCCCTTCACCGGGTTGCGACGTCCGCCGCCCTGGTTGCCACCGCGACCACGGCCACGGCGACGGTTTCGGCTGCTGCCACCACCGTTGCCGCCACCACCGTTGTTGCCGCCGTTACCACCACGGTTGCCGCGCGGCCTTTCGCCGCCATTGCGACCACCGTCGCGACCGCCATCACGGCCCGCGTCGCCGCCATTATCGGCGGTGTTCTTCTGTGCGTTTGTGTCCGGGGTCTCCGGAGCTTGGAAGACCGGCTGTTGATCAGCCGCTTCCGGGGGTCCTGCCTTGCGCGTCACCTTACGGGCGCGGTTGCGGGGTTCGTTCATATTTATAGGACTCCAGCCTGTTTCATATCTTCTTGGAGCCGCTTGACCTGCTCGGCTGTCGCTGGTGCGACAGGCAGGCGCGGGTCTCCCACTTCGATGCCCTGCAGTCGCAGAGCTGCTTTTGCAAATGTCACGCCACCCAGCTCGGCCTGCTGCCGTGCGAGGACGTTGAGTACGTTGGCGTTGATTTCCCGTGCGCGGGCGAGGTCGCCGGCCTCGAATGCGTCCACGAGTCCCCGCAGCGCTTGTGGTGCTGCGTGTCCGACGACGGAGATAACTCCGGTTGCGCCGAGTGTGAGCCAGGGCAGGTTGAGCGGGTCGTCGCCTGAGTACCACGCCAGGCCTGTCTCTTGGATGAGCCCTGCGGCTTCGAAGAGGTCGCCGCGGGCGTCTTTCATTGCCTGAATGTTGTCGACCTCGGCGAGTTCGCGGATCGATTCGGCAGTGATGGGGATCCCGGAGCGTCCCGGGATGTCGTAGAGGCAGACGGGTAGGTCGGTTGCGGCTGCGATTGCTTTGAAGTGCGCGACTACTCCGGCCTGTGAGGGCTTGGAGTAGTACGGGGTGACTGCGAGCAGGGCGTCTGCGCCCGCGTCTGCAGCTTGTTGTGCCAGCGTGACTGCGTGGCGGGTGTTGTTGGAGCCGGCGCCTGCGACGATTTTTGCGTTGGTGCCAACTTCTTCGCGCACTGCTTTGAGCAGCTCAACTTTTTCTTCTGCGCTGGTTGTTGGGGATTCGCCGGTGGTTCCGGCGAGGACGAGTGTGTCGATTCCGTTTTCTACAAGGTGGGCAGCAAGCCGACGTCCTGCGGCGAGGTCGAGGTTGCCGTCGGAATCAAACGGCGTAACCATGGCGACGCAGACGGTGCCGAATGTGTTGGCACCTGTATCAACTTTGCATGATGAGCCCATGAGCAAGAAGAATACCTCCTATTGACACGTATGTGCTTATCGACGTTCCCCTGCCGCCAAATCTTCAAACACCAAGGGCGCTTCCGGCTGGAGCACATCGAGGCACGCGCGTGCGATCATTCTGATTTCTTTGTCTTCATATTTTCCGCTGTGCTTCTCGACGAAACCACGCCACGCCCCGTACGACCCTGTGATTACCAGTTGCGTTGCGGTGGCTAAGGGCTGAAGCAAGCGTGCTGCTTCGGCGGCTCGTTTGCGCCGAGAGAGCAGGTTGGGGTCGTCGACAAGCACGTGCTCGAGGCCGTCGAGGAGTTCTTGGCGGATGAATGCAATGTGTTCGATGGCGGTGTCAAACAGGTTGACGAGGTCCTCGTCTTCCGCGATGAGGTGTGGGACGACCGCGCCGTCGTCGTCACGCAGGCTCACCGCGAAACCGGGGTGTGCACGGATGATTTCTGCCGCGGCGCGCGATACCCCGTACACGTGGAGGGTGGCGCTGGCGTGGGCGAGAAGGTCGGTGCGGTCGTCGTCGATAAGCCTGCGCAGCACTGTTTCGGCGTCGTGGGACGACATTGCGGCGTGCGCGATAACCGCCTCTGCGTCGGTGACATCGGTGCCGCCTGCGGGGCGGGTGTTGCGCAGGGCGGTTGCGGCGACGAGTTCGGCACGCATTTAGAGCCCGAGGTACTCGTCGAGGCCGATCGTCAGACCTGGACGGTTGGCCACTTCGCGCACACCAGTCAAAACACCTGGGACGAAGGATTCACGGCCGTAAGAGTCCTGACGGATGGTCAGTGACTGATCGGTGGTGCCGAAAATGACCTCTTCGTGCGCGACCATGCCCTGCATGCGTACCGCGTGGACAGGCACACCGTCGACATCGGCGCCGCGGGAGCCGTCGAGTGCTTGCTCGGTCGCGTCCGGCATCGCGTCCATACCGGCTTCCTTGCGGGCCTGTGCAATCCCCTGCGCTGTCTTGACCGCGGTGCCGCTCGGCGCGTCGAGTTTGTTCGGGTGGTGGAACTCGACGACCTCCGCCGACTCGAAGAATGGCGCCGCCTGGCGGGCAAACGCCATGGTGAGTACCGCAGAGATGGCGAAGTTCGGAGCGATGAGCACGCCGACACCCTCGTTAGCAGCACACCAATCGCGGACCTGCTGGTAGCGGGCATCGTCGAAGCCAGTCGTGCCGACAACGCAGTGAATGCCGTTGTTAATGCAGAACTCCAGGTTGTCCATCACCGCGTTCGGGGTGGTGAAATCGACGATGACGTCGACGCCTTCGTCGACAAGCGTTTGCAGCGAGTCCCCCTTGTTGATCTCCGCCGCCAGCTCGAGATCGTCCACCTTCTTCACCCCGGCGACGACTGCCGAGCCGACCTTGCCCTGTGCGCCAAGCACTCCAACCTTGATCATGTGCATCCTTTCTTTCGCTCGCCCGCAATGGTAGCGCCACCTAAGCTGGGCGACTATGAAACGCCACACGACACTACTTATCCCGGGTGCCATTGCGGCGCTGCTGCTCGGCGCGTGCTCTGCGGACAACGACGCCGGCACCGACGCCAGTACCGACGCCACCGTTACAGCACCAACGTCGCAGAGCACGACCGCTACCTCGAGTGAAGCGGCGACGACCACTGATGTCTCCCCTGCCGCAGCAGCTGCCCCCGTAGAGCCCCCCACCAAAGATGGGTTCTCGCTCGAAGACACACACATCCAGTCCGAGCAACTCGCCGAGATGATGATCGAAGACGTGCGTGCTGGTTCGCACGAGGGATACGACCGCCTCGTAGTGGAACTGTCTGGCACCGGTTCGCCGAGCGTGATCGCCGGGTACGACACCGACCCGCGCCAGCAGGCTTCCGGCCTCCCACTGAAACCCGCCGGTAATGCGTACTTCACGCTGATCATCCAGGGTGTGCCGCTAAGTATGTCTGCAGATGAGGCAGTCTTGGCTAAGTCCAGCCCCGCCGGCGTTGCGGCCGGCAGCATCACGGAGATCGCGGACGGCGGCGTGTTCGAAGCGGACGCCCAGTACGTTGTCGGTTTGGACAAGCAGCGCCCGTACAAGCTCAGCGTGCTTGAAAACCCGACCCGCATCGTCGTGGACTTTCAGAAGTAATGAACGCCACATCGTGGCTTGGGCTCGCCTTCGTCATCGGGGTGAGTGTCCTTGGGTTGTTCGTCTTGTGGCGCAAGTTGCGCGAGATTCAGCGCAGCGATCTTGACGACGACGCCAAGCGCCGCTGGGGCCTGCTTTTCGGTATCTCGCCGCTTGCCGGATTGTTTACGTGGAATCGTCGCGAAGAATTGCTCGGCCATCGTGACGATTCGGAAGAAACTTCCAGTGAGACAGGTCAAGGGGGAGCGTGATTGTGTTACGCTTCACACCATGCCAAAGCCACAGCCATCCGATAGCTTCGACGACCTGCTCGACGGCAGTGTTAAAACCGGTAAGCGCGACGTAAAACGCGCACCGCTCGGCCCTGACTCGCTGCTGTGGAAATGGGGCGCCGACAACCGCATTCAACTCCTGCGCGGCTACACCGGCGTGCTGCAGAATATGCACCCAGCCATCGGCCAGTCACTGCTGGACCACTCGAAGTTTTTCGAGGAGCCTTTCGCACGCCTTGAGCGCTCCACCCCTCAAATCATCGCGTCGATTTACGACGACCAGGACGTGATCGGTAAACAAATCCGCGATTACCACGTAGATATCAAGGGCAAGCTCCGCGACGGCAAGCGCTACCACTCGCTCAACCCAGAAACCTACTGGTGGGCACACGCAACATTCGTCTACCGTGTCATCCTCGCTCAGGAACTGTTCGGGACCCCGTTTACCCACGCGGAGAAAGACCAGATCGTGCGCGAAGGCGTGACCTGGTGGGACTTGTACGGCCTGTCCGAGCGCCCTGTCATTGACAACTACGACGACCTGATCGCCTACATCGAAGAGATGGAAGACACCGTGCTTGAGCGCAACGATACCGTCGATTTCGCGCTGCGTACCGCCCGCGTCGAACCGGTGAAGGCACCGGATGGTGTCCCCGAGGCTGTGTGGAAGGTCATCTGGAAGCCGATCATGCGCAGCGTGATTTGGCTGACTGTTGGCACGCTCAACGACAAGGAGCGCCAGATCCTCGACCTCGACTGGACGCACCGCGACCAGCGCCGCTTCAACCGAATCGCAAGGTTTATCCGCGGTGTGTTCAAGATCCTGCCTGAGGACAAGCGCTACATGGAGCCAGGGCGCTCGCTGATGATCAAAAACGGCATGATCTCCGGCAAGTACAAGGAACCGAAACTGATCACCCCGTACTCTCCGAAGAGCCAAGACGCAACGTCCGGCGGTTGCCCCGTCTAACATCGGCGTTATGCTGCCAAAACGCCTCCGCGAACAACCACTGCCCGCACACCTTCAGAGCGAGCTCGTCACCCTGACGACCAACCACGGCGGCGAGGTGATCTCCGTCGCATCTCCGCTTATCGACGAGCCCCTCGGCACCGTCCCCGCAGGCACCACAGACGACGTGGATGAAGCGTTTCGCCGCGCCCGTGTGGCGCAGCGTGCGTGGGCGGAGCGCAGCCTGGCGGATCGCACCGCGGTGTTCGACGCGTTCCATTCGCTGGTCTACCGGCACCGCGACGTGCTGGCGGACATCGTGCAGCTCGAGACCGGCAAGGACCGAACGGCAGCGTTCGACGAAGTGCTCGACGTGCTCAATAATGCCCGGTACTACGCCCGCAACGCAGCAACGTTTCTGGCAGAGAAACGACGCCCGGGTGCTCTACCTCTGCTGACCCGTGCGCGGGAGCAACGCATCCCCGTCGGTGTTGTCGGCCAGATCAGTCCGTGGAACTACCCGCTTTCCCTGGCTATTTCTGATGCCATCCCGGCTCTTATCGCTGGCAACGCTGTGGTGGCGAAGCCGGATTCGAAGACGCCGTTTTCGTGTCTCGTCGTCAAGCAACTGCTCGTGGAGGCTGGCCTTCCAGCGGACGTGTGCCAAGTCGTGACAGGCTCCGGCCAAAAAGTCGGCGGTGCGATAGCCGAGCGGTGCGACTACCTGATGTTCACCGGCTCCACCGCCACCGGCAAGAAACTGGGCCGCACTGTCGGCGAACGGCTCATCGGCTATTCCGCGGAACTCGGCGGCAAAAACGCGATGATCGTCGCGCCGGACGCCGACGTACAAAAGCACGCGCGCACAATGGCTATCGCGTGCTTCTCCAACGCGGGTCAGTTGTGTGTGTCCATCGAACGCATCTACGTCCACACAGACATTTACGACGACTTCCTGCACGCGTTCACCCACTCCACCGAATCACTCACCTTGGGCAAGGGACTGAACTGGGACTATGACATGGGCTCGCTTATCGACGATACCCAGCTCAAACGGGTGCAGACCTACGTCGACGACGCCGTAGCGAAGGGTGCACGGGTGGTCACCGGTGGCACACCTCGCCCAGATGTTGGTCCTCTCCACTTCGCGCCTACCGTTCTCGCAGACCTACCCGCTGACGCGAACCTGCGTGAGGAAGAGGTGTTCGGCCCCGTCGTGTATGTCCAGCGTGTGGCAAGCCTCGACGAGGCGATCGAGCAGGCTAACGCCCTCCCGTACGGACTAAACGCCTCCGTGTTTGCAGCCCCGCACACCGCCTGGGAGATCGCGCGCCGCGTCGAGGCTGGCAGCGTGACCATCAACGACGGCTACGCCGCTACATGGGGCTCGATGGCAACCCCGCTGGGCGGGGTAAAGGAATCCGGGATGGGCCGGCGCCACGGACGCGACGGGGTGACCAAGTACACCGAGGTGAAAAACATCGCACAGCAACGCATCGTGTCTATGCGCGGCCCACACGCGATGCCGAAGCGGCTCTACGGCCCGCTCATGACCTCGGCACTGGCGCTTGGCAAAAGGTTGCGTCTTCTGCCCTAGCAAGACAAAACGGGCGCTTCCCCAACTGGGAAGCGCCCATGATGTTTGCGAAAAACTACGCGTTATCCTCCACCGGGACAAGCGAGATCTTGCCACGGTTGTCGATGTCGCGGATCTCAACCTCGACCTTGTCGCCGACGTTGATGACGTCCTCGACCTTCTCCACACGGGTGTTACCACCCAGGTTGGAGATGTGGATCAGGCCATCGGTGCCCGGGGTGATGGACACGAACGCGCCGAACGCCACGGTCTTGACCACGGTGCCCAGGTAGCGCTCGCCCACCTTCGGCATCTGCGGGTTCGCGATCGCATTGACCTTCTCAATCGCGGCGTCGGCAGCCTCACCAGAGGTGGCGGAGACGAACACGGTGCCATCGTCCTCGATGGAGATGTCTGCGCCGGTGTCCTCGGTGATCTGGTTGATGGTCTTGCCCTTCGGGCCGATCAGCTCGCCAATCTTGGATACCGGGATCTTCACAGTGGTGATCTTCGGTGCGAGCGGGTTCATCTCGTCCGGGCCGTCGATGACCTCAGCCATCGTGTCCAGGATGGCCTCGCGGGCGTCGCGGGCCTGGTTCAGCGCATCTGCAAGAACGCTGGACGGAATGCCGTCGAGCTTGGTATCAAGCTGCAGGGCGGTGATGAACTCACGGGTACCGGCGACCTTAAAGTCCATGTCGCCGAACGCGTCTTCGGCACCGAGGATGTCGGTCAACGCAACGTATTCGGTTTCACCGTTGACCTCGCCGGAGACCAGACCCATCGCGATACCCGCAACCGGTGCTGCCAGCGGCACGCCAGCATTGTACAGCGACAGCGTGGAAGCACACACGGAGCCCATCGAGGTCGAGCCGTTAGAACCGAGCGCCTCGGAAACCTGGCGGATCGTGTACGGGAACGCCTCACGCGACGGGATCACCGGCTCAAGGGCACGCTCGGCGAGCGCACCGTGGCCGATTTCGCGGCGCTTCGGAGAGCCGACGCGTCCGGTTTCACCAGTGGAGTACGGCGGGAAGTTGTAGTGGTGGATGTAGCGCTTGGACTCCTCCGGGTGCAGCGAGTCGAGGTGCTGCTCCATCTTCAGCATGTCCAGGGTGGTCACGCCGAGAATCTGGGTCTCGCCACGCTCGAACAACGCAGAGCCGTGGGCACGCGGGATGAGCTCCACCTCGACGCCGAGGTCGCGGATATCGGTCACGCCGCGGCCGTCGATACGGAAGCCCTCGGTGAGGATCTTCTCGCGCACGATCTGCTTCTGCAATGCGTTGTACGCGGCGCGGATTTCCTTCGATGCTGCGTCGCGCTCCTCGCGCTCGTCATCGTCGATATCGAAGGAGTCGAACAGATCTTCCTCGATGTCTTCCATGTACTCGTTGGTGGCGTTCTCACGCTCAGCCTTCGATGCAATGGTCATCAGCTTGGCCAGCTTCTTCGCAGCCTTCTTCTCAACGGCCTTGAACACCTTCTCGGAGTACGCCGGGAAGAGCGGGAATTCCTTCTGCTCGGTGGAAACCTCGCTGGTAAGCGCACGCTGCGCACGGCACAGGGTCTCGATGTACGGCTTGGCAGCCTCGAGACCTTCTGCAACGGTCTTCTCAGTCGGGGCTGGGTAGCCCTTCTTGATCTGCTCGACCACGTTCACGCCGGCGCCAGCCTCCACCATCATGATGGCGACATCTTCCTCGGTCTTGCGGCCACGCTTGCGCTCAACCATGCGGCCAGCAACGACCATTTCGAACAGGCAACGCTCGTGCTGCTCGTAGTTCGGGAATGCCACCCACTGGCCCTCGGGGTGCTTGTCGTCGGCAAGCAGCGCCATGCGCACGCCACCAACCGGGCCGGACACCGGCAGGCCGGAAAGCTGCGTCGCGGCGGACGCACCGTTGATGGCGACGACGTCGTAGTACTCCTCCGGGTGCTGCGACAGCACCGTGATGACAACCTGAACCTCGTTGCGCAGGCCCTTAACAAAGGTCGGGCGCAGCGGGCGGTCGATCAGACGGCATGCCAGGATCGCCTGGGTGGACGGGCGACCCTCGCGGCGGAAGAACGAACCCGGGATCTTGCCCGCGGCGTACATGCGCTCTTCAACGTCAACGGTCAGCGGGAAGAAGTCGAATCCTTCACGCGGTTGGTTGGAGGCGGTGGTGGTGGCCAGCATCATGGTCTCTTCGTCAAGGTATGTGGTGACGGAACCATCGGCCTGGCGTGCGAGCTGGCCGGTCTCGAAACGAATGGTGCGGGTGCCGAAGTCGCCGTTATCCAGCGTGGCAACCGCTTCGGTGACGCCGAAATCTTCATCGACGTGGACATCAAACGAGTTGTTTGGCTTAAAGTTGCGCAAAAGATCCCTCTCCTTCGAAGGCGTGTTGGCGATCATCGGTGCCGCCATGTCATAGGTGTTCTTGCAACGGCCAGCAATAATAGCAAAAAACGCCCCACCGCGCAGGTGAGGCGTTATTTTTTGCGCTATTGCTTAGCGACGAAGACCCAGACGGGCAATGAGATCACGGTAGCGATCAACATTGTTCTCGCGCAGGTACTTCAGCAGACCACGACGACGACCGACGAGCAGCAGCAGGCCACGACGGGAGTGGTGATCGTGCTGGTGGTCCTTCAGGTGCTCGGTCAGGTTGTTGATACGCGCGGTGAGCAGCGCAACCTGTGCCTCGGTGGAACCGGTGTCGGTCTCGTGGATACCGTACTCCTTGAGGATTTCGGCCTTCTTCTCAGTGGACAGTGCCATGAGGTGCTCCTTGGTTGTTTCAGTTCGCGTTCTACGGAAAAAGTCTGTGCTGCACCGCAACTGCCGCGAACCACAGTCGGCTGGCGCAAGACCTCGAAAAGGTTACACGACAGGGGTGGACTGGGCCAAACCAGTCAATCGACGCATGAACTCTTCGAGGAAACCTGCAGTATCTACCCGTACAGCCACTGCTGCGCACTTGTCGGGGTCGTTCAGGCGGGTTTCGTCGCCAATCGTGCGCCCACGCGTCTCGCCCTCGGTGTCCACCTTCATGTTGATGCCAAGCGTGTCCACCAAACCCGGCTGGATAGCCACGGCAACCGCCAACGGGTCGTGCAGTCCGCAGCCACCAAGGTGCGGCGAGGTGGTCTTGTAGGCGTTGATGTAGTAGTTCGTGATGTCGGCAAGGAACTTCCCGCCGGTGGTGCCCAGTTCGGCCCACTTCGCGGTTTCTTTGGCGGTCAACAGTGTTTGTAGCGTGACGTCGAGACCGATCATGGTGACGTTGCGCAGCTGGCGGAACAGCAGGTCGGTTGCTTCGGGGTCCTGGTTGATGTTCGCTTCGGACCAGGCGGTGACGTTGCCTGGGACGGTGAGCGCGCCGCCCATCATTACGATGTTGGCATTTTCACGGAACACGTTGGATGCCTCGACCGCTGCCGCGATTGTGGTGGACGGGCCTGTGGGCACGATGATGAGGTCATCGCCGTACGCCGTAACCGATTCGACGAGGAAGTCCACCGCAGACGTCGATTCCACCTGACGCGTCGGATCAGGGATCTCCACCTCGCCAATGCCATTTTTGCCGTGGATGAACGCGGAGATCTCCTGGACCTCGAAGGAGTCCTTCGCGCGTGCGTGGTCTGGGCCTGCGAACACCGGAATGTCTGTGCGGCCAAACAGCTCCAAGATGGCAAGGGTGTTGCGCACTGAATCCTCGACAACCACGTTGCCGTAGGTGCAGGTCACGCCGATGAGTTCTACTTCGGGCGACGCGAGTGCGTACGCCAGTGCCAGGGCATCGTCGATGCCGGTGTCTAGGTCCAGGATCAGCTTCGTGGTCATGCACCGAGAATATCGCGGGTGGTGTCCACATCGCGCGCCATGTGCTCAAGTAATTCCTCAACGGAGTCAAACTTGACCATGTCGCGAACCTTGCCCACGAACTCCACTCGGGCCATCCGCCCGTACAGGTCGGCGTCGCGGTCGAGCACAAACGACTCAACGCTGCGCCGGTTGTCGCCAAACGTGGGGTTCGTCCCCACGGAGATCGCCGCTGGGTAGCGCACGCCGGGTTCCATGTCGCCGTCGATGGGGGCGTCGTCGATGATGGTGAGCCAGCCCGCGTAGACACCGTCAGCCGGGATCGCGGCCGCATCGGATGCGTACTGGTTGGCCGTCGGGTACCCCAGTTCCTTGCCGCCACGGCCGGCACCACGTTCAATCGGTGCGATCACAGAGAACGGCCGTCCCATGTAGTCGGTCGCCGTTTGTACGTTTCCGCCGGAGAGTTCGTCGCGGATGGCGGTGGAGCAGACCTTGACGCCGCCGTCGGAAAGCAATCGCACAATTGTCACGTCGATGCCTGCACGCTCCCCTAGCTGCGCCATGGTTGTAGCGGTGCCTGCGGCATCCTTTCCAAAGGTGAAATTCTCCCCCACCAGCACGTGGCGGGCGCGCAGTTGGCCCACGAGTACGTCCTCCACGTACCCCTCGGGCGAAACCCCGCCGAGCTCGTGCCGGAAATCAATGACAAGCAAGTAGTCCACGCCCAACTCAGCGATGTGGCGGGCGCGCTCCTCAAGCGACATCAGCGCCGCAGGCGTGTGACCTGGTGCGAATACCGTCACGGGGTGCGGGTCAAAGGTCATGACCACGCTCGGCACACCGAGTTCACGTGCGGTATCCACAGCCTTCGAGATCAGCAGTTGGTGGCCTCTGTGCACACCGTCAAAGACGCCGATAGTGACGACGGTGCCACCAGGCTCGCCAAACGTTTCCGGCACTGCGTCGAGGCCACGCAAAATATCCACGGGGGACACAGTACGGCATACTTCAAAAGCATGAACGATCCCCTCGAAAAGTCCGGCATTGTTGTCGTCGATAAGCCTCAGGGCTTGACGAGTCATGACGTGGTGGCGCGTCTGCGCCGCTTCTTTGGCACGCGCAAGGTTGGCCACGCTGGCACGCTCGACCCGATGGCCACGGGCGTGCTTGTCGCAGGCATTGAGCGCGGCACGAAGCTGCTGGCGCACCTGGTCGCAGAGGACAAGGTCTACGAAACGACGATCCGCCTCGGTGCGTCCACGACCACAGACGATGCGGAGGGCGAGATCACCGAAACGCACGACGCGTCTGCGGTAACCGACGACGCGATCCACGAGCAGATCGCACTGCTGACCGGCGATATCATGCAGGTTCCGTCGAAGGTGTCCGCGATCAAGATTGATGGGCGCCGAGCCCACGAACTGGTGCGCGCCGGTGAGGAGGTCACCATTCCTCCCCGCCCCGTGACCGTCCACGCTTTCGATGTCAGCGAGATCCGCCACCACGATGGCGTCGTCGACATCGACGCCCGCGTGCATTGTTCCTCCGGCACCTATATCCGCTCGCTGGGCCGCGACCTCGGCGCGGCGTTGGGGGTTGGCGGGCATTTGATTGCTTTGCGACGAACCTCCGTCGGCCCGTTCTCCATCGACGACGCTCACACCCTCGACGCGTTGGAAGACAATGCTGTGTTGTCACTGACCATGGATGAGGCACTGACCCGCTCGTGGCCGGTGCTTGATGTCTCTGCTGATGAATACGCGGCGCTATCCATGGGCAAGTGGCTCGAGCCGCGCGGTTTGAAGGGCGTGCACGCCGCCGTTGGACCAGACGGCAAAGCAGTCGCCCTGGTCAAAGAGCAGGGCAAGCGCCTAGCCACGGTGTTTGTGGCGCGGCCGTCCACGCTGTAGCGCCTAGCGCACGTACGTGGAAGCCACCGCGTAGCCACCACGGACCACCCAGCGGCCCTCAAACACCGGCACCGGCGCGGGACGGGCGAGGAGCTGCGAGACAAACGTGCCGTCGGCGCGCAACTCAATTTCGGCTTCGTCGAAATCTAGCCAACGCCGTGTCATCGGAAACCAGCACTTGTAGGTCGCTTCCTTGGCGCAAAACAGCAGCCGGTCGGCCCATTGCTGACCCTGCTGACGCATACCGTTGACCATCGCGATCTCAGTATCACTGGCGATCGACTCCAGCACCCCGTCTGGCAGCGATTCTGCCGGCTCCGCATCGAGCCCCATCGACAGTACGTACCGGGTTGGTGCTGCGACAGCGGCGCGCAGGCCATCGGTATGGGTCAGCGAGCCGGTAAACCCCTCTGGCCACAACGGCATACCGCGTTCCCCGCGCAGGATCGCGCCTGCAGATTCCACGCCCAGTTCGCGCAGTGCCTGGTGTGCGCACCAGCGGGCATCGCCGAACTCTCCCTTGCGCAAATCGACTGCGGTTTTGACCTCTTGGCGCTCCGCCGGGTGCAGGTCGTCGTAGCGGGTGAGGTCGCCGGCGTCGTCGGTAAGTAAAAAGACGCAGCGTGCTTCTGGAGGAAACAGCGAAATATCTTGCATCACTATTCAACCTCCATGACCGGGTACGGGAATTGCCGCGTGGACGGGTGGTGGCGCCACTCGCGCGGATAGCCCAGGGAGACCTCAATGTGGTCGACGCCATCGACCTTGGTCACCCCCGGCATGTGCAGGTGACCGTACACCACTGCCTGCGCGTTGTAGCGCTTGGGCCATGTCCTGGTGTGCCGGGTCCCGCACCACAGGGCGATTTCAGACCACATCATGCGCTGCACCGGCTCCTGCACCAGCGGCCAGTGGTTGACCAGAATCGTCGGCCCGCTAATGCGGGATAAGCGTTTGGTGGTGTAGGCCAAACGGTCCCAGCACCAGCCACGGATATCCACAAATGGTGCGATGGCAAACTCGTCTGTCATCACCACGTTGTTGTCGTGGGCGGCCTGCAGGGCTTCGTCGACAGTCATTTCCCTGCTGCGGAACGAATAGTCGTACAGCGTAAATAGCGGCGCGATGGTCACTCCGCCGAACACCGGATAGCGATCTTCCGGGGTAATCACACCGATAGCGCGCATCGCTTGAACCAGCATGGCGTACTTTTCTCGGCCGCGGTACCTGTCCGCAGAACGGCAAAATAGCTCGTGGTTGCCGGGCACCCAGATGACGGTGTCGAACCGACTGGCCAGTTCTGTCATCACTTCAACGATGAGTTCGAACCGTTCGGCCACGTCGCCAGCGACGATGAGCCAGTCAGACGGGTCAGTAGGCTGGATGTCGTCGATTTTTGGGCCGTTGAGCTTCACTGCGGCGTGCAGGTCGCTGACTGCCCAGAGTGTCGTGGTCATGCGTCATTCCTACCATCACCGCTTGTCACTGCCCATCGCATGGAACGGAACCTGTGCACTACACCTACGAGGCGCACAAGGATTTGGCCGAGTTGTCCGACCCAAATACCGGTCAGGCCCCAGCCGAAGAAACCGGAAGCGATGATGATCGGCAGCGCAACCCCGAGCAGCGAAAACAGTGTCAGGTTGCGCAGGTACGCCGCATCCGCCGCACCAAGCAGCACACCGTCGAGCGCAAACACCGCTCCCCCGGCGATGATCATGGCGATAAACAACAGCCACGGCAGCTGCAGCGTATCGACGACCGCCTGATCCTGCGTAAACAAACCCAGAATCGGCTCACGGAACAACGCGAACACCACGGCCAGCACGACCGCGAAGACCATCGAGTACTTCAGTGCGTGCTCACCAACGGCGCGTGCGTCCTGCGCCCCTGCCCGCCCCAAAGCCGAGCCGGTCAGGGTCTGCGCCGCAATAGCCAGCGAATCAAGCACGAGTGTGAGGAAGTTCCACAGCTGCAGCATCAACTGGTGAGCAGCAAGCGCAACCACGCCGAAGCGACCAGCAACTGCAGCAGCGGTCAGCAACGAGACTTGAAACGATAACGACCGCAAAATCAGGTCGCGGCCTAACACGAGCTGCTTGGAAATCACCGACCACTGCGGCGCCCAGCCCCGGCCCGACGTCCGGTGCTCCCTGATAAGAAACACCACGAACAACGTCGACGTGATCCCCATGCCAATCACGTTGGATATCGCGGAGCCCACAAGCCCGTACTGGTTCACCAATAACGGCAACGAGATCGCGCCGGGAATGAGGCCACACAGCGTTAAGTAGAACGGCAATCGCGTATTTTGCACGCCGCGCATCCAGCCATTTCCGGCCATGATGATCAGCGTCATCGGGATGGCGAATGCGGATACACGCATCCAGGACGCAGCGCGCACACTCGTGTCAACGTCACCTGCAAGCGCCATCGCCAACGGCTGGGCGAACACCCACACAATCAGCGCCAAGATCGCGCCCACCCCGAGCGCTACCCAGGTAGCTTGTACACCTTCCTCGACTGCCTGATCGCGTTTTCCGGCACCATAAAACCGCGAGCTTCGCGCCGTCGTGCCATAGGACAAAAACGTTAATTGGGTTGTCACGGTCGACTGGATGGCAGCGCCTGCAGCGAGTGCAGCCAGCTGCGCGGTGCCGAGCCTGCCAACGACAGCGGTATCCAGCAACAGGTACAGCGGGTTGGCTGCCAGCACGCCGAGCGCGGGCAGCGCGAGCATCAAGATATCCCGCGCGGTTGGTGTGCGGGCAGCGTCCGCGCCCCTCATCGGTCGGCGGGTTCTGGCAACGCGTCGAGCAGGTCGCGGACGACCTCAGAGCGCGAACCGGTGGCCGAGTACCCCGCTGCTGCCTTGTGTCCGCCACCGCCAAGAGAGCGCGCGACGGTTGAAACGTTCAGCACCGTAGAACGCAGCGACATCGCCCAATGCTTGCTGCTGTACTGCTTCAACACCACACCAACGTCGGTGCCTTCAAGGGCACGGGCGTAGTCGATGATCGCCTCGACCGTTGGCTGGCTCATGCGCGCTAACAACCCCGTGGGAATGGTGAGCACTGCAACGGAGAGCCCCTTGACCGGAATGATCTGGGTTTCCGCCAACACCGCGCCCATGAGCTGGAGGTCAGTCGCACTCATCGTGTCCATCAGGTCCAGTGCAATCTGGCGAGTATTCAGGCCGTAGCCCATCAGCTCCGCGGCCAAACGGTGCATCCTCGGTGTGCCCCACCGGAAGCTGCCGGTGTCGGTGACCAAGCCCGCGTACAGGCAGTACGCGATGTCCTCGTCAAGCTCCACCCCAAGATGATCAAGCAACTCGCGGATCATCGTTGTGGTCGATTCGGACTCGACGATCAAATTCATGTCGCCGAAACCGGGGTTGGTGTTGTGGTGATCGATGACAACAACGCGCGACGGGTTATCCGTAACATCGACCAGGAATGCTCCTGTGCGATCTGCGGAGGCACAATCCACGGTGACAACAAGGCCATCCTCCGGCAAAGTTTCGCCGTAGATGATCTCATCGACTCCCGGGATAGTGCGCATATTCGCCGGGTGCGGCAACGGCTGGCCAATGTAAACGTCGTTGTCGATACCAAGCGCCGTGAGCCCCTTTGCGAGCGCACACGCCGACCCGATCGCATCCGCATCGGGGTTGATGTGTGCGACCACGTTGACGCGGTCCGCGGCGCGGATACGCTCGGCAACCTCGGCAAATAGCGGAGCATGCTCCGCAAACAGCTGGCTGTTCAGGGCACTACTCCCCTTCACCGGAGCGCTTGTACGGGTCAGCATCGCCAACCGGCTTCGCATTTGCGCGCAGCTTTGCAAGCTCCTCATCACGCGCGCGTGCACGGTTGAGCAGCTCCTCCATGTGCGCGGAAGCTTCCGGCACGGTATCGCGCTCAAACGAGATGGTCGGCGTGAACCGAACCGAAAGCTGATCTCCCACGATCTTGCGGATCTGCCCGCGAGCACGGTTGAGCGCCTCAGCGGCCTGCTCGTAGTCAGGTTCGTCGTCGATCTCTTGGCCACGCACTGTGTAGTAAATGGTGGCGTCATGAAGGTCCCCGGTGACTCGGGTGTCGGTCACAGTGACCAACTCCAGCCGGCGGTCCTTAATCTCCCGCTCAATCGCGGAAGCAACAATCGTCTGAATCTGCTTCGCCAACCGCTGGGCGCGGGTGTTATCAGCCATGTCACTCCTCCTCAAAACTTCTGCATAGTGTAACCCCCGCCGAGCACGTGCGTGCGGGGCGGGGGTTTCGTCGATAAGCAATTGCTTTGCGACGACTAGTCGCGCGGGACCTCGACCATCTCGTAGGTCTGAATGATGTCGCCCACCTGGATATCCGGGTAGGACAGCACCATGCCGCACTCGTAGCCCTTGGCTACCTCGTTGACGTCGTCCTTCTCGCGGCGCAGCGAATCGATCGACGCATCCGGAGTAATGACGTTGCCGTCGCGGACCAGGCGCAGCTTCGCACCGCGCTTGACCTTGCCCTCGGTAACCATGCAACCTGCGATGAGGCCGACTGCGGAGGCCTTGAAGATCTGACGGATCTCGGCTTCGCCCAGGTCGCGCTCTTCGTAGATCGGCTTGAGCATGCCCTTGAGCGCCTGCTCCACATCCTCGATCGCCTGGTAGATGACCGAGTAGTAGCGGATCTCCACGCCTTCGGCATTCGCCTCTTCCGTGGCCTTGCCGTCCGCGCGGACGTTGAAGCCAATGATGATGGCGTCGGATGCCGCCGCGAGGGTGACGTTGGTCTGGGTCACAGCACCGACGCCACGGTCGATGATGTTGACCTGCACCTCGTCGTCGACCTCGATCTTGAGCAGCGCCTCCTCGAGGGCTTCCACCGAACCGGCGTTGTCGCCCTTGAGGATGAGGTTGAGCTGGCTGCGCTCCTTGAGAGCCTGATCCAGGTTCTCCAAAGAGACACGCTTCTTACGACGTGCCTGCATCGCCGCACGCTGACGAGCGTCACGCTGCGCAGCAATCTGGCGAGCCACACGGTCATCCTCAACCACGAGCAAGTTGTCGCCCGGGCCAGGAACACCGTTGAGGCCCTGGACCTGAACCGGACGGGACGGGCCTGCCTCTTCCACGTCCTCGCCCCACTCGTCGACCATGCGACGCACGCGACCGAAGTTGCCGCCGACGACAATCGAGTCACCGACACGCAGGGTGCCGCGCTGCACGATGACGGTGGACACCGGGCCACGGCCACGGTCCAGGTGGGACTCGATGGCAATACCTTGTGCGTCCATGTCTGGGTTCGCCGTGAGCTCAAGCGCCGCATCTGCGGTCAGGAGCACAGCCTCCAGCAGGTTGTCGATACCGGTGCCCTGCTTCGCGGAGATGTCAATGAACATGGTGTCGCCGCCGTACTCTTCCGGCACGAGGCCGTACTCGGTGAGCTGGCCACGGATCTTCTCCGGGGAAGCCTCCGGCTTATCCACCTTGTTCACTGCAACCACGATCGGCAGTTCCGCAGCCTTGGCGTGGTTAATCGCCTCAACGGTCTGCGGCATGACGCCGTCGTCCGCTGCCACCACGAGGATGGCCAAGTCGGTCGACTTCGCACCACGGGCACGCATGGCGGTAAACGCCTCGTGGCCCGGGGTATCCAGGAACGTGATCTTACGCGGGTGGCCGTCGAGGGTGACCTCGGTCTGGTATGCACCAATGCCCTGGGTAATACCGCCGGCCTCGCCACGACCCACGTTTGCCTTGCGGATGGAGTCCAACAGGCGGGTCTTACCGTGGTCGACGTGACCCATGACGGAGACCACTGGAGGACGCTGCTCGAGCTCCTCTTCGCCGCCTTCGTCCTCACCGAATTGCAGGTCGAAGGATTCGAGCAGTTCACGGTCCTCGTCCTCCGGCGAGACAATCTGGACTTCGTAGTTGATCTCAGCGCCGAGCAGCTGCAGGGTGTCCTCAGACACGGACTGCGTTGCCGTCACCATCTCACCGAGGTTGAACAGCGCCTGCACCAGCGAAGATGCATCGGTGTTGATCTTCTCAGCGAGGTCAGACAGGGTCGCGCCTTGGCGCAAGCGAACGGTCTTGCCGCCGCCGTCGGGGAGACGAACGCCACCGATGACGTTCGGCTTGTGCATCTCCTCGTACTCAGCCCTCTTCTGGCCCTTGGACTTGCGGCGCTTGCCGGGTGCACCACCCGGACGGCCGAATGCACCTGCGGTACCGCCGCGACGTCCGCCGCGACCGCGGAAACCGCCACCCGGTCCGCCGAAACCGCCACGCTGTGGCCCGTTCTGGCCACCACGACCACGACCACGGCCACCGCCGCGGCCACCGGCCGGTGCAGCCTTCGCAGGCATTTGTGTCGGCGACGGACCTGCCGGCATATCCGCCGGGGACGGACGGTTGCCGCCACCCTGACGGGCACCACCCGGGCGTGGGCCGCCCTGGCCCTGGCCACCGCGACCCTGCCCCGGACGTCCACCCGGACGCGGCGGGCGCTGCCCACCGCCGGTGTTGGACGAGAACGGGTTGTTAGCAACGCGCGGGCGTCCACCAGGCTTCGGCATCGGGCGAGGCATACCGCCCGGAGTCGGGCCGTCCTTCTTCGCAGCAGCCGGCTTCGGCGCTGCAGGCTTTGGAGCTGCGGGCTTTGGAGCTGCGGGTTTAGGTGCGCCTGGCTTCGGGGCGGAACCCGCAGGCTTCGGCGCTGCAGGCTTCGGTGCGCCCGGCTTCGGGGCGCCTGGCTTCTGGGCCGGCTCACCCGCAGCCTTCGCAGCCGGTGCCTTCGGAGCAGCCGGAGCCGGCTTCGGCTTCGCAGCCTCGCCCGGCTTTGGTGCGGAACCGGCGGGCTTCGGCGCTGCAGGCTTGGCACGGTTCTGGCCAGGCTTCTTCAGCGGCGGTTTCGCCGGAGTCGGTGCTTCCTTCTTTTCGTTGTCGTCTGCGCCACCGCCATTGAGCTTGGCGTAGTGCGCCTTCATCTTCTTGATGACAGGCGGCTCAATGGTCGACGACGCCGTCTTCACAAACTCACCCTGTTCTTTCAGGGTTGCGAGTAATTCCTTACTTGTTACGCCGAGCTGCTTAGCCAACTCGTGTACGCGTAGCTTTCCGGACACATGTCTCCTTGTTGTTCATGCTAGGAGCCCAGTGCCCTTCGGCTACCGGCCCCTAGACGTGGTCAGTGACTTTCATCGCTGATGCTGCTTCATGGTTGCGTACTCATCAGTGTTCGGTCTTTCCTTCATTCTCTGGGTCGACCGCCTCGGCGCTTCTGCTTTGCGACGAGGCGAGGTACGTACGTACATGACCTAGGTCTACTTTCGCAGACAGACGGAGCGCTCGCCCAAAGGCGCGGCGTTGTTCCGCCAGCTCGACTGCGTCCAACGACGGGGTAATCCATGCTCCCCGACCAGGCAGTTTCCGGTCCGGGTCGGCGAGGATCTTCCCCGGCACGTCCGGATCGGCGACCACGCGCAACAGTTCGACGTCGGGGTGAGTTTTTCGGGTGGCAATACAGGTACGTGTGCGGATGGGGTGCTTACGCATTCCGCTCATTCGCATCCTTCCCGCAACCTATCTGCCGTCTAACACTGTGCCGTTATGTCTCACACCGGCGCACTCGTGTGCGTGGTGGGCCGCCGCACCCAACGTGCGGACGCAAAGCCGTTAAACACTGTACGCGAAAACCCGCAGAATCTGTACTTCCTGCGGGTTTCATAAACGTTGGCAAAGACCTTATTCGTCGTCGGCGATATCAGCGTCGGAGCGGATGTCGATCTTCCAGCCGGTCAGGCGGGCGGCCAGGCGGGCGTTTTGGCCTTCCTTGCCGATGGCCAAGGAGAGCTGATAGTCCGGCACCGTCACGCGAGCCGCTTGCATATCCGCATCGAGCACCGTGACATCCACCACTTTCGAGGGGGCCAGGGAGTTACCGACGTACTTCGCCGGGTCCGCATCCCAATCGATGATGTCGATCTTCTCGCCGCCGAGCTGCTGCATGATGTTGGTCACGCGCGCTCCTCGAGGCCCGATGCACGCGCCCTTGGCGTTGACACCCTTGACGGTTGCACGCACCGCAACCTTGGAGCGGTGGCCTGCCTCGCGCGCGATGCTGACAATCTCTACCGAACCGTCGGCTACCTCCGGCACCTCGAGTGCGAACAGGCCTCGAACCAACTCGGGGTGCGTGCGCGACAGGTTGACCTGCACGCGCTTGTCGCCCTTGTTCACACCCACCACGTAAGCCTTGATGCGATCGCCGTGGCGCAACACTTCGCCCGGGATCTTCTCTGCCGGCAGCAGGATGCCGTCCTGCGGGTCTGCCTCCGTACCGAGCTGGACGATGCTGATGCCGCGCGCCTCTGCGTGGGCATCGCGCTGGACCAGCCCAGAGACAATCTGGCCCTCGAGTTCGGCGTACTCGCCGTAAACGCGGCCAGCCTCCGCTTGGCGCAGACGGCCCTTGATCGCGTCACGCACGGCGACGGAACCAATTCGGGAGAAGTTCACCGGCGTGTCGTCGTATTCAGAGATGACTTCGCCTTCGGCGTCGAGCTCGCTGACGATAACGGCAACGTCGCCCGTTTCGGTGTCAATGTCCACACGCGCCTTGGAACGCTCCGTACCGCTTTCCTCCTTGAACTCGCGGTATGAAAACAGCAACGCGTTTGCGATGGTGGTCAGCAGATCCTCCATCGAAATGCCCTGCTGCTCTTCGATGGTTTTCAGCGCGTTCAAGTCGATATTCACTTGTTTCCTTCCTGTGCCGCCGCTGCGGCTTCGAGCTCTGCAAACGTCTGATCCGCCAGCTCAACTTCTGCTGCTGGCGGCGCGTTGAACTCAATTTCTACCACTGCACCAGCAATTTCTGAAACCGGTGCAATTCGCACCTCATCGCCCTTTTTCGACGAACGCACCAGCGCAACATGCTCCTGCGCCTCATCCAGTACGGCGATGCGCCACTTCTGCTCACCCGCCTTAATCAGACGGCCCTGGTTGCGACGGAAGTGTCGCGGCTGCGTCAGCGGCATATCCACACCAGGGGTGGTCAGTTCAAGCGTGTATCCGGCGCCGAAGTTGACTTCCCCGCGCTGCTCGAGGTCGTCGAAAAGCGTTGATAGCTCATTGGACACTTCCTCCAACTCATCCAGCGTCGGGTGCGTATCCGAGTCGAGCGCAATAACGACCTGCGATTTCTTCCCCGCCTTGACGGTGCGAATGTTCTCAATGTCCATCGCGTACGCCTTCACGACAGGGGCGACCAATTGTTCAAGTTCGTTATTTGTGGGAAATGCCATGCGTCAAACCTAGCGTGTAACGTGCAGCGGGTGAAGAAACTGCTTGTTTTGCCAGCTGTACTGCTCCTGACCAGTTGCACAGTGATGGATGTTGTCGGCCCTCGCGCCAACGGCGAGATCATGTCGCTGGCCAAGCAAGCCTCCGCTGATTGGGTGTTCGGGGAGCACCCCGAGTGGGCGGAACTGCGCAAGTTCCAGAGCGAGCAGCTTCAAGACGAAGCACTGCGCCTGTGCGGCACGGACGAAACTGGACAGACCCCGCAGTCCTGCAACGTCGGGTATGGCGACACCGACCTTCCGGCAGCCGCGGACGGCGCAGCCCTTTTGGAGCACACCGTCACCGCCGCCGACAAGGTGCCTGACGATTCGGTTGACCTCGTAGTAGCCCAAGCCATCGATGCGCTTGCGCTCACTCCAGTCGAGATCACTCTCGAGGGCCCGCTTGACGACGACGCCGCGACCCAATCCGCCGCCGACCTCCTCGCCCGCGAAAACGCGATGTATTACGGCCTCGGCCTCGCGCTCGCCCATGCCGACGAGGCTTTGCGCACCCGCATTAGCGAGCTGCGCGAGGCGTCCCACGAACGCACCGAGGCGCTTACGGAACTGCTCGGCGACACAGACGGCCAATCGTTAGTTCCCGCCGCCGGATACACCTTCGCGGACGGCTACAACGACCCCCAGACAACGCAAGAGGCCACCGCGCTCGTCGAAACGATGCACGGTGACCTTGTCAAACAGTGGCGCTACGCCGCCGCTCACGCAGAGACCAAGCAGTGGCGCAAGGCGGCAATCCAACTCGCCGCCCACGCCCAGCGGGCCTAGCCTTCACACCCAGATTTATCGCCTAGCCGCGGCGCTCTGCGACCAGTTCCTGGACCTTCGCCACGATGTCGTCGGCCGGGACCTCAAGGGTCTCGCCCCCGCGGATGCGCAGTTCGACGTTGCCGTCAGCGAACGCGCGACCGAGGATCACGATGAACGGCATACCGAGCAGTTCCGCATCCTTGAACTTGACGCCTGGGGAGACCTTCGGGCGGTCGTCGAAAAGCACCTCGAGCCCGGCGTCGGAGAGTTCAGCCGCGATGCGGTCGCCTGCCTCGAGCGCAGCAGCGTCCTTGTTCGCCACAGCCACATGCACCTGGTACGGGGCGATCTCCACCGGCCAGACCAGGCCCTTGTCGTCGTGGCGCTGCTCCGCCACCACAGCGAGCATGCGAGAGATACCGATGCCGTAGGAACCCATGGTCGGCACGGCACGCTTGCCGTTTTCGTCCAGGATCTGCACGTCCATGGCTTCGGTGTACTTGCGGCCCAGCTGGAAGATGTGGCCAAGCTCGATGCCGCGGGCGAGTTTCACGGTGCCGTTGCCGGACGGCGACGGGTCGCCTTCCTTGATCTCGGCGGCCTCGATGTAGCCATCGACAGTGAAGTCGCGACCAGCGACCAGTCCGACGACGTGCTTCTGCGGAGCGTCCGCACCGGTGATCCACGCGGAGCCGTCAACCACACGCGGGTCCGCGAGGACACGCACACCGTTGGCCTGGAGCGCACGCGGGCCAACGTAGCCCTTGACCAGGAAATCATTCTTGGCAAAGTCTTCGTCGCTTGCCAACTCGAAGGTCGCCGGCTCGAGCGATGATTCCAGGCGCTTCTCGTCCAGTTCGCGGTCACCCGGGATGAGCACGCCGACCAACTGTGGGCCGACCGGCTTGCCGTCCTCATCCACGGCGCGCGGATCGTTGACCTTGATCATCATGCACTTGAGGGTGTCGGAGGCTTCGGCAGGGCGGTCGTCGATAAGCACTCCTGCGCTCTGCGCCCACTCCACGAGTGCCGCGATGGTCTCGGACTTCGGGGTGTCGTGCTCGACAGCCTCAGGCAGCCCTTCGACCGCACGGGCTTCCGGAGCAACCGTGGTCACAGCCTCAACGTTGGCTGCATAATCGCCCGCGGTGGAAACGACAAAAGTGTCCTCGCCGTTGTCGGAGTACGCGAGGAACTCCTCGGATGCGGAGCCACCCATGGCACCGGAGGTGGCCTGGCAGATCTCGTACTTCAGTCCCACACGGTCGAAGATGCGCTGGTAGGTCGCACGATGGTTTGCATACGACTCATCCAGACCCTCGTCCGACATGTCGAAGGAGTAGGAATCCTTCATCACAAACTCACGCCCGCGAAGGATGCCCGCGCGCGGACGCGCCTCATCGCGGTACTTCGTCTGAATCTGGTACAGCGTGACCGGGAAATCCTTATACGACGAGTACAGATCCTTCACCGCCGTAGTGAACATCTCCTCGTGCGTCGGGCCGAGCAGCATGTCCGCACCCTTACGGTCCTTCAGGCGGAACAAGTCATCGCCGTATTCGGTCCAACGGTTCGTCGCCTCGTAGGGCTCGCGCGGCAGCAGTGCCGGGAACAGCAGTTCCTGGCCACCCATTGCGTCCATCTCCTCGCGCACCACACCCTCGATCTTGCGCAGCGCACGCAGACCAAGCGGCAGCCAGGAGTACACGCCCGGCGCGGCACGGCGGACGTAACCAGCACGGACAAGGAGTTTGTGGCTCGGCACTTCAGCGTCGGCCGGGTCTTCGCGCAGAGTGCGCAGGAACAGCGTGGACAGGCGAGTAATCATGCGGGGCAGTTTACCCGGTAGCTTGTTCGTCATGCTGATCGTCCTCCCTCCTTCCGAAACCAAAGCGCCCGGCGGCACCGACGCGGCGATGGCGTTGTCGTTTCCGTCGTTGGATCCCATTCGCAATTCGCTTCTCGACGAACTCACCCACACCCTCGTCGACACCCCCGCCTCCAAGCAGGCAGAGGCGGAGGAAAACCTCACGTTGCGCTCGGCACCGGTGATGCATGCCATCGAGCGCTACACGGGTGTGCTGTACGACTCGCTCGATGCCTCCACGTTGTCCGCCGACGCGCTGTCGCGCCTTGCCGTTGGCTCCGCGCTGTTCGGCGTAGTCCGTGCGGGCGACCTCATCCCCCGCTACCGCCTGTCCGCCGGAATGAAACTGGACGGCAAAACGTTGCGCGCCTGGTGGGGATCCGCCGTGACGGATGCACTTGCAGACTGCGGCTTTGTCATCGACATGCGCTCCGGCGCCTACCAGAACCTCGGCCCTGTCCCCGGCGCGCTGACCATCCGCGTGGAACAGGCCGACACCGGCAAGGTGGTCAGCCACTTCAACAAGAAGTACAAGGGCGAGCTGGCCCGGGTTCTGGCGCCACACGACGCTGCGTCTGCTTCGGAGGTCGTGGATCTGGCTGTGGCGGCCGGTTTCGACGTCGCCGTTGGCGGCACCCTTCTGACCATGCGTGTGTAGGTGTCACGCCGCCTGGGTGTGTGCTGCCCCGTTGTCTGCTTCTCGCGCCTGGGCGAGGGCGAGCAGGGCGCGGGCGTCGTCGACAAACTCGTCTTCCTTAAACAACAGATCATGCGGCGACGCCCTGAGCAGATACACACCACGTTTGAGCAGATGTTTCTCCCGCTTGCGCTCTTGTCGCAGCGTCTCGTCGGTTTTCCTGAAGGTCACTCCGTCGTATTTGTAGTCCCCGTCGATCTCCAGGATCAGCGCCCCGAGGCGAAGATCTACCTCGTAGCCGGCGAACATGCCGTTGACGATCCAACCGTCAGCCACCCGCTCGATCAGCACCGCGCGTGCGTACGACTCGAACGGCGACCGCGAGTTACCCACCGCGTACCGCAGCACTTTCCGCAACACCCCGATCCCCTTGACCCGGCCGAGCTTGTCAACCTCCGCCTCCACGGTCGCACGATCGGTGTGGTGTTTGAGCACCCAGTCCATCGCCACCAGCCCCTCCCTGAACCCGTGGCGCAGAGCGATCTCGAACGCGGTGGTCAGCTCGTCGGTAACGCGCAATGTGTCAAAGTGCTTGATCACAGTCTCGCAGTTGCGCGCACGGTGATAGACGGTATTGTCCGGCCACTGTCTTCTCGATGGTGTCCTGCCGTTCGGGAGCAACAGTTCTACCGGTTCGTTTGAGTCCGTGGTCACCAGCCACATCCCCAGTACACGCGCCGCAGACCTGCCAGCCAGCGCCGCCTTCCTCGCTGCCTGACCTGCTGCAACCGCCTGCACCCAGCGCTTTTCGTAAAACGCCAACGCGTGAAAGTCGGCCTGTAGCATCGCATGCCTTGCCGACAACGCGACTGTCCTACCTGCTTGTGTATCTCTACGGTCGATCACCTTGCTCAGGATCTCCCGTTGCCTCCCCATATCCATGCCACAACGATTGCAGAGATCCCGTGTCGGCGGAAGACCCCGCCCGTTTTTGTGGATAACTTCGGGTAACTCCGGATACTTTCGCGCCGGTTATCCACAGCCTAAAAGACGATATCGTCTTTTAGCATTTGCGCGGATCTAAAACCCCAGGTCGCGGCTCCATCGCCGGCACAAAAGACGATATCGTCTTTTGGGTTGTGTCTAAGATCGCCTACATGCCTGCCCATTACCGTCGCTATGCCCTCGCTGTCCTGGCCTACGCAGCCGCGTTCGCGTACATCCTGCTGCGTTGGGACGCGATCCCCGACCCGGTGCCGGTCCATTTCAACGTCAACGGCGACGCGGACGGATTCGAACCGAAAACCCTGCTTCACGCGACGTTCTTGATCACAATCGGCATCGCCATCTCCATATCGATGCTCGCGTGCGTACCGCCGAAAACCCTCGCACGCCAGACCGTGAACGTACCGGAGGACAAGGCGTTGCCGTATTCGGAGACGGCGGCGGCGCGCGTCGAGAAGCTGTGCGATGCAACAGCCGACTTCATGTCGAAGACCCTCCTCGCTATGGCGGTCTTGTTCGCGCTGACCAACGTCTCGATGATGCTGCCGGACATCTCGCTGCCATTCTGGCTGGAGATCGCACTGTGGATCGCATTCACCGTCTACATCGTCGTCGTAGCAATCCGCATGACCACGGCCAAGGACGGCATCGAACCCGACGAAGCGGAGCAACAACGCAACCACCTGCTGCGGATGCAGGGTGGCATGGGCACCTACAAGGAGCCGAACGACCCAATGCTCGCCGCGGTGCTGCCGCAGGCCCCGGGCAAGATCTCGGTCAACACGGCACACGCGCCGGGCAAGCGTTACCTGTGGCGTGTGATGACAAGCGTCGTCGCAGTCCTGGTGGTCTGTCTCCTGTTTGTGTTTATCTAACGGCTACAGCACGTTGAGGAACACCGTCACCACGAGGATGTTGACGAAGTCGATGAACATCCCGCCGACGATTGGTAAAACGAAAAACGCTAGGCGCGACGGCGAGTACTTCTGCACCACCGACTCCATGTTGGCTACACCGTTGGGGGTTGCGCCCATGCCAAAACCGCAGTGGCCGGCGGACAGGACGGCGGCGTCGTAGTCGCTGCCCATCGCTCGGAATGTGACAAAGCGGGCGAAGAGGAGCATCAGCACGGTCTGGGCGATGAGCAGAATGACAAGCGGGATGGCAAGGTCTGCCAGTTCCCACAGTTTGATCGTCATCAGTGCTTGCGCGAGGAAAAGTGCGAGCGCAACACTGCCGATGATCTCCACCTCTTGTGTGGGCACAAACTCGTGGTACTGGCGCTGGTTGCGCGTGTCTGAGATGTAGCGGAACAGAATGCCGACGAGCATGGCACCCAGGTAGTTCGGGAAGGCGGCTTTGTCGGTGAACTGGCTGATGATCCAGTTGATGCCGTCGGTGATGTAGGTGCCGATAAACATCGCGATGAGGATGACGATGAAGGCTTGCATGACCTGGTCGCTGCGCAGGTCTCGTCGATACGCAGTGAGCAAACTATCGTCCACGTCGACATTGCGGGTGCCGCTGGATTGGAGGCGGTTGCGTTTGATCAGACGGTCGCCGACAGGCCCGCCTATGAGCGAGCCCATCAGCAGGCCGAACGTTGCTGCGGTGTAGGCGACGGTTTCTGCGCGCTCCACACCCTGCGCCTCCACGAGCGGGGCCATACCGCCGGACACCCCGTGGCCGCCGGTCATGGACACAGACCCGGTCATGAGCGCGAGCGCGGACGGGATGTCCACAATCGGCGCGAGCAGCACCGCAAGAAGGTTCTGTAGCACCACCAGCACAGAGGCGACGAGAAGGAAGCGGGTGACCATCTTGCCGGCTTTGCCAAGAAGCGCGACACTGGCGCCGAAGCCGACGGTGGTGAAGAACATCGTCATGAAGAAGCCCTGCAAGGTGGTGTCGAAGGTGATGTCCACCCAACCGGTGAGTTTGAACACCAGGTTGAACAGGGCGAAAAGGAACCCGCCGATCACCGGCGCTGGGATGGCGAAGCGCTCAAAGAACGCCACGTTGTTGCGCAGCCAGCGTCCAACGACGAGCAGGAGCACGGCGAAGCCGATGGTTTGGATCATGTTGAATTCAATCGCCATCGGCGGCCACCTCTCTGTTAGATGTCTGTCGATCTCGAAGAGTCTAAAGCGCGCACACGGTTTGTGACAAAGAACACGCTCCTGTGCTTCTCCCGGTAGCGTTTAAACCATGACCACAATCGACAACGCCCGCGCACTACTCGCCGACGCCAGCCGTATCGAGGTCTTCACCGGCGCCGGCATGAGCGCCGACAGTGGCCTTGTGACCTATCGCGACGCGCAAACCGGCCTGTGGGAGAACGTGGACCCGCAGGCCATGGCGTCTATCGACGCCTGGCACACCGACCCGGACACCATGTTGGCCTGGTACCTCTGGCGTGCACAGTTGGCGCAGCGCGCCGAGCCGAACGCGGGGCACATCGCCATTGCACAGTCGCCGAAGACGACGGTAACCACGCAAAACATCGACAACCTTCACGAGCGTGCTGGCAGCGACAATGTCGTCCACCTGCACGGCTCGCTCTTCGCGTTTCGCTGTTCGCTTTGCGACGAGCCCTACACCGACCCAATCCCACTGCCCGAGGAGCCTGTCCCGACGATCACTCCGCCCCAGTGCCCGTTATGTGGCGGGCCGGTGCGTCCCGGCGTGGTGTGGTTCGGCGAGATGTTGCCCCAAGCTGAGTGGAAGGAGGCGGAGCGTCGCATGCGCACCGCTGACGCGTTGATCATCGTCGGCACTTCTGGCGTGGTCTACCCCGCCGCTGGCCTGCCTCTAATGGCGCACGCGCGCGAAATCCCCATCATTGAGGTCACCCCGATGCGCACGGACCTGTCGCATATCGCCGACGTGGTCATCGAGGACACCGCAGCCAACGCCCTGCCGAAGCTGCTGGGTTAGTAGTGGTACCGGGCTTGGAGAATCACCAAATCTGTCCCAGCGACCGTATAGACCAAGCGGTGTTCTTGTGTGATCCTCCTCGACCACGCCCCTTCAGCTCCGTACTTCAGCGGTTCGGGTTTCCCTATGCCTTCAAACGGATCCCTTAAGGTGTCGCGCAGAAGCTGGTTGACTCGCCTCAGCGTTTTCTTGTCGTTGCCCTGCCAGTACAGGTAGTCCTCCCACGCGTTGGTGGTCCACACAAGCCGCATTACGCGTCCAGGTCGATGTCGTGTTCGGCCACCGCCCCGTTGAGTGCTTCCTCGTAGGCCTGAGTCAGGCGTCGAGCATTCTCTGGCGACTTAAACAGGTAGGCAGTCTCAACCCATGCCGCGTAGTCATCTGCAGCCATCAATACTGCATTACCGTGACGCGACACGATTTCAACGGGATCGCGATCATTGTTCACACGCTCGATGAGCGGATATAGCGTGCGCCGCGCTTCAGATGCACTGATAGACATCACAACCTCCTCCGAGTGGTACCGTAATACGGTACCACACTCTAGAGTGAAGCACGCAGGACCGTGAAGGTCTTATCGCGGGTGACCTGCTCCACGGCGCCGAACCTTTGCTCCACCTCGCCGCGGTAACGCAGGTGCGAATTGTGGACCAGGTAGAGCGTGCCGCCCGGCGCGAGTAGTCGCTTGGAGGCGTCGAGGAGGTGCTGGACGAGGGTTGCGTCGACCGTGGTCCCGTCGTGGAACGGTGGGTTGAGCGCAATGGTGTCGAAGGAGCCGTCCGGGAACTGTGAGCCTGCATCATCCCAGGTCGCATTCAGGCCGATGGCGCGGGCGGAGAGCACCGCGTCTGCGTCAGCGTCTGTGGCCACTGCCTCCAAGCCACGCGTGACAGAGCCGTTGCCACACCCCAGGTCCAACAGTCGTCCAGGCTCTGCCGGCAGGCAGGAGCGCAGCAGTTCCCCACCACGGTCGGGCTTCGCCCCTGAGAACACGCCTCCGATGGCGACAAGTCCATCGCCGCGTACGGGCTCATAGGACACCTCGCGCGGCCCAGACGCCACAAGACAGCGAAACTTCCCGCGCCCACGGGAGGCCGCCACCTGGTCGAACGATTCGCCCAGCACCACATTCATGCCACGAGACAAGTGTTTATTGTTCGCGCCGAACACCACCCGCGCCGAAGCAAACCCAGCTCCCGCAATCGAGCGTGCCAGGTAGTCCAGCCGCGCCAGGGACTTCGGCATCTCCCCAATGGCAACGGCTGTGCCTGAAGAGCCGGCAAGGTAGTCGTCGATACGCATATCGCCCGCAATCTCCGCACCGAGCGACGCTGCTTCCTGGCAGCGTGAGTAGTCGGAGTCCAAAAACACGACCTTCGCCCCAGCAGCGAGTGCGGTGCGGGTGAGATCGAGTGTCGGGTCGTTGCACACGAGGACGACCTCTCCCGCAGCAACATCGGCCGTGTCCCAAATCAGACTATCCAGCGTGCGCAAGGCCTGCGACCTCCCCAAAAACGTACACAGCAGGCGAAGTCACATCGTTGTTCTCCATCACATCTGGCAAGGTGGCGGCGGTAGCGAAGAACACGCGCTGCGCGTCGGTTTCGCCTTCCTGGATCACCGCTGCGGGCGTATCCGGGGACAGCGATGCCTCCAGCAGCTTCTCGACGATCGCACGCACGTTGCGCACCCCCATCACCACCACGATAGTGCCACCGACCTGTGCAAGCGCGGACCAATCCACGAGCGACTTGGGATGCTCCGGCGGCAAGTGTCCCGACACCACGGTGAACGCATGCGTCACCCCGCGTTGCGTCACGGGCACGTTTGCCGCCGCAGGAACGGACACCGCGGACGTCACGCCCGGGATTACCGAGCACTCAAGACCGGCAGCCGCGCATGCCTGCAGCTCCTCAAAGCCGCGACCGAACACGTACGGGTCGCCGCCTTTGAGCCGCACGACCTGCTTGCCCTCACGCGCATAGGACACCAGCATCTCGTTGATACGCTCCTGCGCGACCTGGCGCGCGTAGGGCAACTTGGCCACGTCCACGACTTCTTTGCCGGTCAGATCCAGAAAACCCTCAAGCTCCGCGGCCGGCCCAAGGTGATCCGCAAGGATTACGTCCGCTGCTTCCAGCGCGCGCAAACCTCGGATGGTGAGCAGGTCCCATGCGCCTGGACCGCCGCCGACAAGAGTGATGTGGCCAATCGTCATAGCGACACAGTCTAGGGTGACACCATGACACGACCCCAGCTCGACCACACATTCGCCGAGAACCTGCCCGAGCTCGCCCACCCTGAACCAGGCAGAAGTTTTGAGAACCCCCAGATGGTTGCCCTCAACGAGCCTCTCGCACAAGAACTTGGGCTCGATGTCGCTTGGTTGCGTAGCAGCGACGGCCTCGCCTGGCTTACCGGCGCCCAGGGCGGGCACGCATTGGCATATGCGGGCCATCAGTTCGGTCAGTTCGTGCCATTGCTTGGCGACGGCCGCGCGTTGCTGCTCGGCAACATCGCCGGCCACGAGATCCAACTCAAAGGATCCGGCCTGACAGTGTTTTCACGGCGCGGCTCTGACGGTGTGGGCGCAATCGGCCCAATGCTGCGCGAACATCTCGTCTCCACGTTCATGCACGCGGTCGGCGTACCGACGACACGCTCGCTGGCCGTGCTGACCACCGGAGAGAAGGTCATACGCCAAAACGGCGCGGTGCCGGGTGGGGTTGTGGTCCGCGTTGCGAAAAGCCACCTTCGTGTCGGCAGCGTCCAGTACGCGGCAACGCAGTCCGAGGACCTTGTACGCCAGATCGTCACCGCTGCCGGTTTCGACAATGCAGCCAGCCTGCTCGAAACCGTCACCCGCCGCCACTTCGACCTGGTTGCGCACTGGATGCGCATCGGTTTCGTCCACGGGGTGATGAACACCGACAACGTGACACTCTCAGGCGAAACGATCGACTACGGGCCATGCGCGTTCACGGAGCGCTTCGACGCCGCAGCGTCGTTTTCATCTATCGACAGGCAAGGCCGCTACGCCTTTGGCAACCAACCGAGCATCATCGCCTGGAACATGGCTCGCCTGGCAGAGGCGCTTTACCCCTTGCTGGGTCAGGATTATGTTGACGCCTACATCAAAACAGTCCAGCCAACCTGGGACGAGGCGTGGCAGCGTTGGATCGGCGACGACCACGAGGGGCTCAACAACGCCACCGACATCACCGCCTACAACCGCGCACACGGCATCAACGGCGATCCAGGACCGATCTTCGTCCCGCGCAACCACATGCTGCAGGATGCGATAGACGCCGCTGAGTTGCACGGTGATTACGCGAAGTACAACGAACTGCTCGCGGCAGTATCCGACCCGTACAACGAACAGGCCGGGCCCGAATGGATGACCCGGCCGGAAGGACAAATGCCCTACGTCACCTTCTGCGGGACGTAGGGCAGCCAGTTCAGTGAAGCGAGCGGATTAATCCTCGAGCTTCAGCGTCTTCTGGGTCCATGCCCACTGCTCCTCGTACGCCTTCTTGTCGTGCTTGAGCGACTTGCCGTACGTGGGGAACATCTCGTGGAGCTTGTCAGCCCACTCAATCATGCGCTCACCGAAGCAACGCTCCAACAGCTCGAGCATCGCAGCCGGGGTAATCGACGCGCCCGGGGATGCGCCGAGGATGCCCGCGATGGTGCCGTTCTGGTCGTTGACCAGAGCGGTACCGAACTCCAAGGTGCCGAAACGCGGGAATGCTGCCGGCTTGATCACCTGCACGCGCTGGCCGGCGACGACAACGTCCCAGTCCTTGCCGTCTGCCATCGGGTAGTACTCGTGCAGCACGTCCATCTTGCCGTCGAAGTTACGGAAAACCTCTTCAACCAGGTACTTGACCAGGCCGATATTGGTTGCCGCGACACCAAGGTAGGACGGGATGTTGTCCAGACGGATGGACTTGAACAGGTCCAGGTAGGAGCCTTCCTTCAAGAACTTCGGGGTCCAGCCGCCGTATGGGCCGAAGAGCAGGGACTCTTCGCCATCGACGACGCGCAGGTCCAGGTGCGGAACGGACATCGGCGGGGCACCAACCTTGGCCTTGCCGTACACCTTTGCCTTGTGCTGCTGGACGAGTTCCGGGTTGGTGGTCTTGAGCCACAAACCGGAGATCGGGAAGCCCGCGTAGCCGTGAACCTCTGGAACGCCTGCCTTGCGCAGCAGGTCCAGGGCGTAGCCGCCAGCGCCGATGAACACGAAGCGTGCACGGACGACCTGCTTGTCACCGGTGCGAACGTTCTTCACGGTGACCTTCCAGAAGTTGCCCTCACGCTTGAGGTTGAGCACTTCGTGGCCGTAGCGGATCTTGGTGCCGCTTTCCTGAGCGGACTCCAGGAACTGCTTGGTCAGGGAACCGTAGTTGATGTCAGTGCCGGCATCAGTCCAGGAAATTGCGACCGGCTCAGCGTCGAAGTCGCGGCCTTGCGCCATCAGCGGCAGCTTCTCAGCGAACTTCTCGCGGTCATCGGTGAACTGCATCTCCGGGAACATGTGGTTCGCAGAAAGCTTGTCGTAGCGCTTACGCAGGTATGCAATCTGGTCTTCGCCCTGGGCGAAGGAAACGTGCGGCACCGGGTTGATAAAGGCGCGCGGGTCCTTGATCACACCGTTTTCTACCTGGTGGGACCAAAACTGGCGGGCGACCTGGAACTTCTCGTTGATCGCCATCGCCTTAGAGACGTCGATTCGACCGTTCTTTTCCGGGGTGTAGTTCAGTTCGCAGAGAGCGGAGTGACCCGTACCAGCGTTGTTGAACGCGTACGAGGATTCCTCGGCGGGACCATCGAGGCGCTCGAAGATCACCTGGCTCCACTCGGGCTCCAGTTCGTGCAACATCGAGCACAGGGTGGCGCTCATAATGCCAGCGCCAACGTGCAGGATGTCCACCTCGTCCGCGTACTTATTACCACCGTTGTCAGACATGCGTAGTCATCCTTATAGTGTTTCGACAATTTTTGGAGTACAGACATTCTACGTCTATCTGCACCGGAACGTGCATAGGCCCGAATTATGGCACGGCCCACACCCGCTTTCGGGTCAGTATCATCAGCCCCATGAATCAAACAGAAGAAGCATCCCTCGACACACTTACCTGGAAACCGGACGTGCTCGGTAAAAATTACGAGCATGCGCGTCTGCAATTAGATAAGGACCCCGACACGGGACATGCACCGGAGGCGGTGTTGGTCCGGGACGTGAGGTCGTCGACAAGCAATAAGCCCGCAGTGCTGTGGGTCCACGGCATGTCCGACTACTTCTTCCACAACCATGTTGCCGACGAGTTCGTGGAACGCGGTTACCCCTTTTACGCGCTGGATCTGCGCCGTTGTGGCCGCGCGCACACGAAGGGCCAGCGCTTCCACTTCACGCTGGATATGCGTCGTTACTTCGAGGAACTCACGACGGCGCTGCGGCTCATCGCGCGCGAGCATGGCTCGGTCGTTGTGCTCGCACACTCCACTGGCGGGTTGATTGTTCCGCTGTGGGCGGATCATTTACGACGAGAATCGCCCGCGGATCATGCACTGCTTCAAGGAATCGCGCTCAACAGCCCGTGGTTGGACCTGCAGTACCCGACCTGGCAGGTGAAGCTCCTGCGCCCAGTACTGAACACGCTTGGAGCCATTTTCCCGTCTATCCCACTGCCGGGCGGCGGGCTGGGCACCTATGGCACCTCTATCCACGAGAGCAAACACGGCGAATGGAGCTTCAACACCACCTGGAAACCGCTGGTCGGTCACCGCAAGTACTTCGGCTGGATCCGGGCAGTACTTAAAGGACAGGAACAAATCCACAAGGGCAACGTTGATACCGGCGTGCCAACGCTGACCCTGTGCTCTTCGCACTCATACCTGGGCAAGGAGTACTCCCCCGCTGCCGACACGGCCGATACCGTGCTTGACGTCGACCAGATCCAGCGTTGGGCCCCGACACTTGGGAAAGATTCACAAGTGCGAGTTATCGACGGCGCCCGCCACGACGTTTTCCTCTCCGAACGCCATGCCCGCGAGTCCGCGTTCAAGGCGACGTTTACGTGGCTAGACGATCTCACCGGGGCGCAGTAACGTCTAAACCCAATCCATACATATATATAGAGGAGACGAGCATGTCTGCTGTGGCGACAAATTCCACCCACTACGACCTCATTATCGTGGGCACCGGTTCCGGCAACTCGATCCTGACCCCGGACTTCGATGACAAGAAGGTCGCTATCGTCGAAAAGGGCAAATTCGGTGGAACGTGCCTGAACGTGGGTTGCATCCCGACGAAGATGTACGTCCTGGCCGCCGAGCACGCCTTTGCCGCACGCGAGGCCGGCAAACTCGGTGTTGATCTTGAGTTCCATGGCGCCGACTGGGATGCCATCAAGGAACGTGTTTTTGATAACCGGATCGACCTCATCGCCAAGGGCGGCGAAAACTACCGCCGCAATGAGTGCGACAACGTCACCGTCTACGACATGGAGGCCTCCTTTGTCGGGGCGAAGACCCTAAAGACGGGTCGCGGCGGCGTAGAGACAACGATTACCGCAGACACGATCATTCTCGCCGCCGGTGCGCGTCCGTTTATCCCCGAGTGGGCCAAGGGCGTCACCTATCACACCAACGAGGACGTCATGCGCCTCGACGAACTGCCAAAGTCGATGACCATCGTTGGCGGCGGCTTTATCGCGATGCAGTTTGCTCACGTCTTCGATGCCCTGGGCACCGACGTAACCATCATCAGCCGCTCTCCCCTGCTGCGTCCGCTCGACGAGGATCTGCGCGATCCGTTCAACGAGATCGCCACACAGCGCTACACCACCCACATCGGCCGCACGGTCGCATCAGCCACCGAGAATGGTGGCCAGGTGACGCTCACGCTTGACGACGACACCCAGGTGACCTCCGACGCCCTCCTCATCGCCACCGGTCGCATCCCGAACAGTGACACCCTCAACGTTGTAGCGGGTGGCATCGAAACGCATGACGACGGCCGCGTAAAAGTCGACGAGTTCGGCCGCACGACCGCTGAGGGTGTGTGGTCGCTTGGTGATCTCTCTTCCCCCTACCAACTCAAGCACGTTGCCAACGCCGAGATGCGTGCGGTGACCCACAACGTGCTTGCCACCTGGCGCGACAACGGCGCGCTCGTTCCGATGCCGCACGACCACGTGCCGTCGGCGATCTTCACCCACCCGCAGATCGCCACCGTCGGCTTGACCGAGCAGCAAGCAATCGAGGCCGACCACGATGTCACCGTCAAGGTCCAGAACTATGGCGACGTTGCATACGGCTGGGCGCTGGAGGACAGCACCGGACTGGTGAAGCTCATCGCGGATCGCACCACAGGCAAACTGCTGGGCGCCCACTACATGGGCCCACAGGCATCGACCTTGATCCAGCAAATGATCACCGTCATGGCTTACGACCTCGACCTTCGCGAGTTCCCACGCAGCCAATACTGGATCCATCCAGCACTGGCCGAAGTGACGGAAAACGCGATCCTGGGCCTCGACCTGACCTTCAAAGAAGTCTAAACCTATCCTTCACCCCCTAATTTGGGGGCCATTCAACAAAACCGCTGGGACAACTGCCCAAGAAGCGAAAAGCGCACGTTGCGATTGTTATCCACCCGCAATCATTCCCAGCGGACACACAGAGACTCCAACCTTTTGATGATCTTTGCATCAAATCGCACACCAAACTTGCACGATGCTGGAAACGATCGGCTATTGTCGTTGCAGACACCGGGACCGAGCCTCTAAGGCTTGCTATCGGTCCTAGGAGCTCAATGCCCCTGGACTTCTTTGAATTCCACCCGGACGTCGTGCAAGAACTATCAGAGAAGGATTTCGTTTCATGCGTAATTTCCGTAAGGCAGCCCTCGCCGGCGCAACCGCCGTCGCTGTGGCATTCGGCTCCACCGCAGTCGCAACCGCTGAGACCAAGAAGCCGGAGGCAACCCCGACCCCGACGTACACCTCTTACCCGGCACCGGTCCGCGACCAGAAGCCGGGCGTCGACAACGACGCTGAGAAGACCAACGGTTCCTCCACCAAGCTGGGCAACAAGCTCGGCGTTTGGAGCAAGGACGAGAACGGCGACGTCAAGGTCAACGGTGTTGATGGCCGCGCAATCTTCGGTACCAAAAAGCAGGAAAACGGCTTCAACAACCAGCCTAAGTACGCTCAGGCTGCTTACGGCCTGACCGTCTTCACCGCTGTCTCCGCAGTCATCGGCCTCATTGTTGGCCCGCTGTACAACTTCATCGTTCACGGCCCGGTGAAGTTCTAATAACGCGGATTTCCGCTAACCACTTCCAACTCACATTTCGAAAGAAGGAATAAGATGCGTAACTTCCGCACCGCTGCAGTTGCTTCCGCAACCGCTCTGACCGTCTTCGTTGGCGGCACCGCTATCGCTTCCGCTGAGGAAAACAAGGATCCGGAGACCACCGCTACTGCCGAGCAGAACGGCCAGACCGACACCAAGAAGCCGGAAGAGAAGAAGTCCGACAAGGACAAGCAGGTCATCTTCGCTGGCAAGCAGGAGGGCGACAAGTCCTTCGGCGACGTTGTCAAGGACGGCACCGCAGGCCTGTTCAACGGCAAGGGTTCCTCCAAGTACTTCGACGAGAAGGACACCGAGCGCCCGTTCTACCCGACCGACGCATTCGGCGAGAAGACCAACCCTGAGGCTGTCCCGCAGTGGGCACGCTACTGGATCGACGGCACCATCGTCGCTGGTATCGGTGCTCTCGTCGGCCTCGTGATCGCTGGCATCAACTTCGCTTCCTACAACGGCTTCATCCAGCTGCCGAAGTTCTAAGTCAACTTCGTCGTAGGACGATAGAAACCCGCTGCTCCGGCAGCGGGTTTTTGCTTTGGTCAGTCTCGGCTTTGCAGCCAACAAAAATGTGCCCCGCAGGGAACGTTCCCTGCGGGGCACATATGCATCTACCAGTGCGACGCCTACTCCCCCAGCATGTGCTGGCCTGCTGCTACATCGGCGTCCGGGATCGTGAGAATCTCGTTGCCATCGTCAGTGATCACGATGGTGTGCTCGAACTGCGCGGTGTACTCACCATCGACGTTCTGTACCGTCCAGCCGTCGTCCCACACGGTGTACGGCAACTCACCCAAGTTGATCATTGGCTCGACGGTCAGCGTCATTCCCGGCTCGAGAACATCCGTGTATGCATCCGAGTCATAGTGCAGGACGACGAGACCGTTGTGGAACGTCGTACCCACACCGTGTCCGGTGAAGTCGGTGACCACGTTGTAGCCGAAACGCTTCGCGTACGCCTCGATGACGCGCCCGATGACGTTGATCTCGCGGCCCGGCTTCGCCGCCTTGATGCCGCGCATCATGGCCTGGTAGGTACGGTTCACAAGGTCCTTGTGTTCCTGTGCAACCTCGCCCGCGAAGAACGTGGCGTTGGTGTCGCCGTGCACACCGTTCTTGTATGCGGTGACGTCAATATTGACGATGTCGCCCTCCTGGATCACAGTCGTATCCGGGATGCCGTGGCACACAATCTCACTGAGCGACACGCAGGAAGACTTTGTAAAGCCTCGGTAGCCAAGCGTGGAGGGGTACGCACCGTGTTCGATGAGGTAGTCGTGCACAATGCCGTCGATCTCATCGGTGGTTTTGCCCGGCGCAACCGCCGCACCAGCAAGGGCGAGGGCGTTCGCGGCGATCTTGGATGCCTCGCGCATCGCTTCAATCGTCTCGGGCGTTTGGATGACCGGTTCGCCGACGTTTTCTTGGACGTCGTCTTTCCAGGCGTACTCCGGACGCTCAATGTGGTCCGGGACCTTACGCACTGGGGTCGGTTTACCTGGTGTAAGTAGTCCTCTTGGATTCATAAACGCCATGGTAGTACCGCAGCCAAATCGGCCCTGCGGCAGCTAGCCAGCTTTCTGATCTACCCCAGCGGCAAGTTGGCAAGCATCGTGTTCGTCAGCGCGACTGCCGCTTCAGAACCACCGCCGAGGACCACCAGGGTTGCAAACGCGATGTCGTCTTCCACGCGGTAGCCGGTGAACCAGGAGTGGGACCCACCGTTGATTTCGGCCTCGCCGGTCTTGCCGCGAATATCGCCACCGGCACTCATTCCGCCTGCGGTACCGCCTGGCCCGGTCACGGCAGCCATGATCTGGCGGAGCTGATCAATCGCTTCCGGCGGAAGAGGCTGCACGTCCTCGCTGAGTTTCGTTTCCTCACCCTGTACCAAGTACGGCACCGGCAAGGATCCACGCGCGGCCGTTGCAGAAACGAGAGCCATGCCGAACGGGCTGGCAAGGTCGAGGCCCTGGCCGTAGCCGGCCTCAGTTCGGTCGAGAGGTTCCTCCCCGACCGGGATCGAACCAGTGATTGTCTCTACCCCTGGAATCTGCATATCGAGCCCGAGACCAAACTGCTTGCCCACGTCCTGCAGCTCACCTGGTCCTAGGCGCGTCGACATGTCCGCAAACGTGGTGTTGCACGAACGCGCAAAGGCTGTTTCCAACGGCACGGTGCCGAGGCTGAAGCCTGCATAGTTGGTCACGATGCGCCCATACAGGTTCATCGTGCCCGGACACGGTACCGGCGAACCTGGTGTGAGCCCCTGCCGTGCAAGCCCCGCCGCTGCGGTGATGATCTTAAATGTCGAGCCAGGCGGGTACTGGCCCATCGTCGCCAGATTGCCTTGCGCATCCGCAGCCGGGGTCTGCGCAATAGCCAGAATCCCGCCCGTAGACGGTCTGATGGCCACAATCATGGCCTGCTGCCCGGCAACGGGTTCGAGCGCACGCTCAGCGGCTTCCTGGACGCGGTGATCCAAGCTGATGTGCACCGCCGGCGCCGGTGCGGGATCCTGACGGGTGATCTCCTCGTACGACGCACCATTTTCGTTGACAATGTCGACGCTCCAGCCGGAATCACCAACCAGATCATCGCGCACCAACTCGCCCACGCGCGCCATGATGTCGGGCGCGAAACCCGGCTTTGCGTTGACCATGGCGGCTTCTTCGTTGAGCCGGACACCGGGTTCGTCGCTAAGCGCTGCTTCAACAGCATCTCGCGCTGCTGCCGGCACCACCGCCACCGAATACACACCGGAGGCGCGCTCGAGCTCGCCCTTCAACGTGTCTGCATCGCGCAGTGGCACGCCACGGTCCTGCTCGTGCGCCCGGGCGAGAGCGCCGCTGATCGCAGACGCCGCAGCACCGGCCGTGCGCATCTCGTTGGTATCCACCAACACCCGATACGCGATGCCGGGCTTTAACAACTCCACCCCATCAGAGGACACGACACTCGCCTGTGCGGGAGCGATCGCGCGCAGCTCCAAATGCTGGTGTGCCCCCAGACGCGGGTGCAACACCGACGGCTGCCAGCGCACAGTCCACTTCTCGCCAGACTGTGTCAGCGTCATCTGCGCGTCGTACTTCAACTCGCGATCGCGCGGCAATTGCCACGCCAACTCGTACGTCGCGGTGGCCAGGTTCTCCTCCTGGCGCACATCTTTCAGCGTCGCCGTGACGTCTTCTGCCTGCAAACCATCCCAGGTAGCGTTCGTGGAATCAGCCGCGGACGTCGGATTGTCAATCGCAGACGACCCGACGTCGCGACGCTCCAGCGCCTCCAAAAACGCACTCGCTGCTGGCTCAGCATCGTTGGGGCGCGGGGTGCATGCGCTTATCGACGACGCAAGCGCCACCCCGGCAACAACTGCGACGACGCGACGCATACTAGCGGGTGACCTTGACCTCAGCCTTGGCGCCAGCGACCTCCTCGAGGCCCTGCTCCTCAGCAATACGCAGCGCGTGAGCAATCAGCGTTTCCACAATCTTCGACTCCGGCACGGTCTCCACAACCTCGCCCTTGACAAAGATCTGGCCCTTACCGTTACCGGAAGCTACACCAAGGTCAGCGTCGCGCGCCTCGCCCGGACCGTTGACAACACAGCCCATGACGGCCACACGCAGCGGGAACTCCATACCATCCAGGCCAGCGGTGACCTCTTCGGCCAACTTGTACACGTCCACCTGGGCGCGACCACAGGACGGGCAGGAAACGATCTCTAACTTGCGCGGACGCAAGTTCATCGACTGCAGAATCTGGTCACCGACCTTGATCTCTTCCACCGGATCAGCGGAAAGAGACACACGAATCGTGTCGCCGATACCCTGCGACAACAGGGCACCGAAGGCGACGGACGACTTAATCGTGCCCATGAACTTCGGACCAGCTTCCGTCACACCGAGGTGCAACGGGTAATCCGTCTTCTCTGCCAACTGGCGGTACGCCTCGACCATCAGCACCGGGTCCGAGTGCTTTACGGAAATCGCAATATCGCCGTAGCCGTACTCTTCGAACAAGCCAGCCTCGTAGATCGCGGACTCCACCAGCGCTTCTGGCGTGGCCTTGCCGTACTTCTCCAGCAGGCGCTTATCCAGCGAGCCACCGTTGACGCCGATACGGATCGGGATGCCTGCGTCACCGGCTGCCTTTGCAACCTCCTTGACGCGGCCGTCGAACTCCTTGATGTTGCCCGGGTTCACACGCACAGCTGCGCAACCGGCGTCGATCGCAGCGAAGATGTACTTCGGCTGGAAGTGAATATCGGCGATCACCGGGATCGGCGACTTTGCAGCAATTGCTGGCAACGCTTCCGCATCGACCGTCTTCGGGCACGCGACACGCACAATGTCGCAGCCAGCCGTGGTCAACTGCGCAATCTGCTGCAAGGTGGCGTTGATGTCGTGCGTCTTCGTCGTGGTCATCGACTGCACCGTGATCGGGTGATCGGAGCCAACACCGACACCTCCAACCATCAGTTGGCGGGTCTTACGACGTGGGGCCAGGGTGGGTGCCGGACCTTCAGGGATGCCTAATCCGATGGGGGTACTCATGGTGGATAACTCTAGCACCGTCACCCAAAAAGATTGACGGGGTTGACCACGTCTGCCGCCATCACCAACACACCGACAACAAGCAGCAGCGCCGCCATGAAATAGGTCAGTGGCATCAGCTTCTCGTAGTTTGCCGGGCCGACTGGTGGCAGGCCACGGAGTCGTCGCAGAGCATTGCGAATCTTCTCGTAAATAACCACCGCAATATGGCCACCATCAAGCGGTGGAAGCGGCACGAGATTAAACAACGCCAGGAAGAAGTTCAGGCTGGCCAGCATCATCCAAAACGCCGGCCACTGGTCGCGTTCCACCAGCTCGCCGCCGGTGCGCGAGGCCCCAATCACACTGATGGGGCCCTCAATGTCGCGCTCCCCGCCGAAGATCGATGCGACAACCCCCGGGATCTTGCCCGGAAACGCCATCAACCCGTCAACGGACGCACGAAGCATCTGACCGGTAAACTTGGCCGTCGCCGGCACCGCCTCGACAGGCCCGAATTGCTTCACCGCATCCTTGACCGGAGCTGCGGCGATGCCCACCGCGCCGACGTCGATACGCTCGCCCGTCGAAGGATCGATGCGCTCGACCCGCGCCACGGGGACATCAATGCTTTGCGACGACCCACCGCGCTCCACCTCAAGCGCGACCATCTCCCCCGGACGCTGCGCAACATAAGTACGCAGATCCGCGAATGTCTCGATTGGTTCGTCGTCGACCGCAACCAACGTGTCGCCCACCTGTACACCCGCTTGGCCCGCAGGACCAGGTCCGCTGCACTCCGCCAGAGTTTTCTCATCCACCTGGTCGGCAACACAGACGACCTGGCCCACCTTCGGGGTGAAATCCGCGTACGGGTTCCGGATACCTGATGAGACAGCAACCCCAAAAATGATCACGACGCCGATCAAGATGTTCATCACGATCCCGCCGGAGAGCACCGCAATACGCTGCCACGCAGGCTTTTTCACCATCGCGTGCGGCGCTTCCTCCTCGGTGACCGGATCCATCGCCGTCATCCCCGCAATGTCACAGAACCCACCGAACGGCAGCGCAGCAATCCCATACTCTGTTCCGCCCCGTTTCACCGACCACAACGTTGGCCCGAAACCGACAAAAAACCGGCGCACTCGCATGCCAAACGCACGCGCAGTGAACATGTGGCCTGCTTCGTGCAGCGCAATCGAAGCAGTGATTGCAAGCGCGAAAAGCACAATCCCCAACACACTCATCGCGCTTCACCCCACAGCACACACAGCGAAGAGGTGCGGGCACACCGCCCGCACCTCAAGGGTCTAACGCTCAATGCGCGCAATCGCCGCGGCGACTCGCTCACGCGTACGGGACTCAACCCGCATCACATCAAACACATCGCTCGGGACTGCGGCGAACTCGTCGGCCTCGTCCAGGACCTCCCCGATAATGTCCACGATCTCCGGGAACTTAATGCGACCCGCGAAGAACGCCTCTACCGCTGCTTCGTTAGCAGCGTTGTAAATAGCCGGGTACGGATCACCCTTCTTGGCCACCTCACGGGCCAGACACACAGCAGGGAACACCTCGTTGTCCAGCGGCTCAAACTCCCACGAGAATGCCTGCGAGAAATCCAACGGCTCCTGCACATCCGGCACACGGTTCGGCCAATCCAGCGCGTGCGCGATAGGCAGCTTCATCGACGGCGGCGAAGCCTGTGCAAGCGTTGCACCGTCCGTAAACGTGACCAACGAGTGAATCACGGACTGCGGGTGAATCGTGACGTCGATCTTGTCCGGATCCATGTCGAACAACATGGCCGCCTCAATCAGCTCAAGGCCCTTGTTCACCAGAGTCGAAGAGTTAATGGTGTTCATCGTTCCCATCGACCAGGTCGGGTGTACCACGGCTTCTTCCGTGGTCACCTCCATGAGACCCTCGCGCTCCCAGCCACGGAACGGACCACCCGATGCGGTAAGAACAAGGCGAGCGATTTCGCTACGGCGAGTGCCGCGCATGCACTGCGCCATTGCCGAGTGCTCCGAATCAACCGGAACAATCTGACCCGGCTTTGCAGCGTCGAGCACGATACGGCCACCCGCTACAAGCGATTCTTTGTTAGCCAACGCAAGTGTCGCATCCGAGCGCAGCGCAGCCATGGTTGCCGGCAGGCCCGAGGCACCAACGAGTGCGTTGAGCACCACGTCAGCTTCCTGCGATTCAACGAGCGCAGCAGCGGAGTTCTCGCCAGTGATCACGTAACCGCCAAGCGCACGGGAGACTTCCTTCGCACCCTCAATATTGCGCACGGCAATCTGGTCGGCGCTCAGGCCAAACTCCTGCGCCTGCTCAATAGCAGCCTTAGGATTGGCGCCACCAATGGCAATCCCGACAATGTTGAACTTGTCGCGGTTTTCGCGGATCACCTCCACAGCCTGTGAGCCAATGGAACCGGTCGAACCTAAAATTACAACGTTTCGCACGCAACCATTGTGACACGTTTTGATTCATTTCGGCACTTGAACTGGATTAAACCCCCGAGGTGGTGCGAAAGTTTGAACACATTGGGGGCTATTGTCACCTTTTTCGCGCTCTGTGTGCGATGATGGGCAGCGATAGTTTCATCATTTCCAGGTGATCGTGTTTGCGATCGATCCCGTGTTAACAAGGAGCGTTGCAGTGGCCCACGCAAAGGAAAGCGCACCCCAGGTGTACAACGGTGTATCCGAGGCTGACGTCCCGTCCGCCAAATTTGGTTGGAGTGCGCTGAGCGACCGCGCCATCCAGCTGGCAGGTTGGATTTCCGTCGCGTTCCTCGTCGCCTACAACTTTGGCAACCACCAGGGCCACGTTGAGACCATCTGGCTCATCGCACTGGCCGTCCTCATTGCTCTCGCACTGATCCTTCTGGCTACCAAGCCGAAGCTCAACCAGGTGCGCACCGTGACGTCGCACAACAAGCCGGTCGGCTACGTGGAGCGTGACTGGACCTACGACCAGGCCACCCTCTCCGGCGACGTCTACGAGTCGCTGACCGATAGCCAGCTGCGCGCCCTCAACATCGAGCCGAGCCGTGTTGCACACCTGCGCAACACTGCACCGGCGCAGGCACGCGAAAACGTAGAGGTCATCGAGGTCGAATCCAAGACCGGCAAGCACGCCCTCTAAAATCTTTTCGACGAAATACCGCCGCACCTTCCAACGAAGGTGCGGCGGTATTTTCATGCCGTCTGCCTGAGCGGACTAGCCAGTTTTTTCGTCGGCTGCCAACTGCCCGCAGGCAGCCGCGATCTCCTGGCCCTTGGTGTCGCGCACCGTGCAAGGCACGCCTTGGGCGATCACACGGCGGACGAACTCGTCCTGCCGATCCTTCGGCGACGCATCCCACTTCGATCCCGGTGTCGGGTTGAGCGGAATGAGATTGACGTGCACCAGCGAACCCAACGCGCCGTGAAGCTTCTTGCCCAACATGTCAGCGCGGAAGTTCTGATCGTTCATGTCGCGAATCAAGGCGTACTCAATGGAGACACGTCGCCCCGTCTGGTCCGCGTAGTAGCGGGCCGCATCAAGCACTTCGGCTACCTCGAAGCGGTTGTTGATCGGGACCAACTCGTCGCGCAATTCATCGTCCGGTGTGTGCAGACTCACTGCGAGTGTGCAGGACAGCCCTTCATCCGCGAGCATACGAATCTGCGGTGCAAGTCCGACAGTGGATACCGTCACGTTGCGCTGGGAGATGCCGAAGCCAGCAGGCGACGGCTGCGTAATCTGGCGAACAGCAGAGACCACACGCTTGTAGTTAGCCAGTGGCTCCCCCATCCCCATAAACACAATGTTGGATAGGCGGGAGCCTTCTGCCTCCATCATTGCGGCCGCAGCGCGCACCTGGTCCACGATCTCCGCGGTGGACAGGTTACGGTCCAGGCCACCCTGACCGGTCGCACAGAACGGGCATGCCATGCCGCAGCCCGCTTGCGAGGAGATGCACAACGTCGCGCGACCTGGGTAACGCATCAGCACCGATTCCAACAAGATGCCATCGTGCAGGCGCCACAGCGTCTTCGTGGTATCACCGTTGTCAGTCTCCACGGTGCGCACGGGAGTCAACAACGTGGGAAAAAGTGCGTCCTTGACAAGCTGACGCTGGTTCTCGGGCAGATCCGTCATCGTTAGCGGATCCGCCTCAAACTTGCCGTAATAGTGACGCGCGATCTGATCAGCACGGAACTTCGGCAGCCCGAGTTCCTTCAACGCGTCGATTCGCTCCTGTGCCGACAAATCAGCGAAGTGCTTCGGCGGCATGCCACGCTTTGGGGCGAGCAGTTTGATCTCGGGAAAATCACTCATAGTGCGCCCCATCTTTGCATGTCGCACGAATGTTTTCGAATTACTAGGTCTGTGCTTAGGCGCTCATAAGCGTGATGGTCGTGAGCAGGATGTAGGTCGCCGCTGCTGCGGGAAGCATCCCGTCAAGTCGATCCATGATGCCACCATGCCCTGGCAGCAGGTTGGACATGTCTTTGATGCCCAGTTCACGCTTGAACTGGCTTTCCACCAAATCGCCCATCGTTGCGCAAATCACCAAAGCGATGCCGAGCACTACGCCCATCCACCACGGGCCGTGAATGAGCAGCGTGACCACCAAGATGCCGGTAATACTTCCGGCAACGATCGACCCAGCGAAGCCTTCCCAGGACTTGTTCGGGCTAATTGCCGGCGCCATCGGGTGCGAGCCAAACATCACGCCTGCAGCAAAACCACCCACATCGCTGGCAACAACGCACAGCATGAACGCCACAATGTAGGCGGAACCATCCACCCCACCTTGGCTAATCAAGGAAATCATTGCGGCGAACGTGCCAAACAGCGGAATCCACGCAAGCACGAACAGACTCACTGCCGTGTCGCGCAGGTAGTTCTCTGGTCGCTTGTTCCTGCCCTGGTGGAACATCCCCCAGAACATGACAACGAGAACGGTGAAGGCAAAACCCGCCACGAGCCCTGTAGTGCCATACGGCACGGAGGACCACAGCATGAGTTGGGCCATGATGATCAGCAGTGTGCGCGGCTGCTGGTAACCAGCTTCCCGCAGCCGGGTCATCACCTCCCACATCGCTCCTGCTACAGCGACAGCGACAAGTGGGTACCAGGCTTTGGGCCCCACCCATACGGCGGCAATGACAATCGCGCCGAGCACAACACCGGTCGTAATGGCGGTCGGCAGATCACGCCCCGGGTTGTTCTTCGGCTTCGGCGCATGCACCGGCCAGCGGCTCGGCGTGGCGCGCTCCTCCTGATCAGCAGCAGGCACGCTAGACCTCCAGCAGTTCGGCTTCCTTACGCTGAACGATCTCATCGACCTGAGCAACGTAGGACTGGGTGGTCTTGTCCAGCGCCTTCTCGGCGGTTACGACCTCATCCTCACCAGCGTCGCCGTCTTTCTGAATCTTCTTCAGCGCTTCCATGCCCTGGCGACGGATATTACGGATGGCAATCTTGCCGTCCTCGCCCTTCTGCTTCGCCTGCTTGACCAGGTCACGGCGGCGTTCCTCGGTGAGCTGCGGGATAGACACACGGATGACCTGGCCGTCATCCGTCGGGTTCACACCGAGATCAGAGTTACGGATTGCGTTCTCGATCTCACCCATGGTGGACATGTCGTACGGCTTGATCAGCAGCATGCGCGGCTCCGGCACGGAAATCGTCGCCATCTGGTTAATCGGCGTCGGTGCACCGTAGAAGTCAGCCATCACACCGTTGAACATCGCCGGGTTCGCACGTCCGGTACGAATCGTGGCCAACTCGTCACGAGCGTGCTCAACAGAGGCGGTCATGCGCTCTTCGGCATCCAGCAATACGTCATCAATCATGGGGAAAACCCTACCTTTTCTCTATTCGGCGTCCCTACTAACCTACCAGCGCGACTGGCACCTACACTGGCGCCATGCTGCATCCCGCGTTCACGTTGCCCCCAAGCACACACACGCGGCCGCGCCCAAACGTTGGACGTCTGGCTGGTTGGCAGATTCCGGTCAAAGACGGCACCGACGTTGCTGGCATGACCACTACCCACGGCAGCCCTGCACGCGCCTACACCGCAACAGCAACCGATCCGTTTATCTCCAATCTTTTGGCGCACGGCGTCGCCATCCACGGCAAGACGCTGACCTCAGAGCTGGGCGCGACCTGCTACGCAGAGCGCCCTGACGTTCCCGTGCTCGAGTCGCCGGCCTACCCCGGCTGTACCCCAGGTGGATCTTCTACTGGCGCCGCAGTTGTGGTGGCCGACGGCACCGTTCGCGCCGCACACGGCACCGATGCCGGCGGATCCATACGCGTGCCAGCTGCAGCGTGCGAGATCGTCGGCTTCAAACCCGCAAGCAAAGGTATCGCCGCACATGGGTTTCTCACCCAAGACGTCGCGGATCAATTCACGTTGTGGGGTTGGCACCGCCGCATCAAAGGCAAGCGGCTCCGAATCGGTGTGCTTACCGACGGTATCTTCGCGCGGCCGGATGTGGAGGATCGGCGAGGTGCGCTCGTCGAAAAGCTTGCGAGTGCTCTCGACTTTGAAGTGGTGCAGCTCAAGCCGTATCGCGAATCGCTGGAAACCTACGCCCACTTCACGACCACAATCACCGCGAGTTTCAACCTGACGGATCCGCTCGACAGCGGATACATCGGCTGGCTCGTCGAGCAATCCCACAAGCTGACCAACAGCGACCTTGACGCCGCCGAGCAACACCGCCGGGATTTGCCTCACCTCATCGCCTCCCAATGGGACGTCGATGTAGTGCTCTCCCCCACGCTCGCATTCGCACCACCCCGGATCGGCTATTTCCCCTCTCTCACGCCAGAAGCGAGCTTCCACGCGCAAACCGAATGGTCACCGTGGTGCTCGCTGTACAACATGCTCGGCACCCCTGCGATTGCACTCGGCGGGGTGCACCTTGGCAGCCTTACGCTCACCGGGCCGGAACTGCTCACGGTGGCGCAGCATTTTGAGACGCTGTTAGGCGACTAGCGTACCTACCTGCTCGCCGCCAACCGCGCGGGCGATGTTTCCTTCCTTGAGCAGGTTAAACACCAGGATCGGCATGTTGTTGTCCATACAGAGACTAAATGCGGTGGCATCCGCAACCTTGAGGCCAAGTTCAATGACCTCGCGAGGGGAAATCTCTGAGTAGAGCTTCGCATCGGGGTTCTCGCGCGGGTCGGAGTCGTAGACACCGTCCACACCCTTAGCCATGAGCAGCACCTCGCAGCCGATCTCCAGCGCACGCTGCGCGGCCGTGGTGTCCGTGGAGAAGTACGGCATACCCATACCCGCACCGAAGATGACCACGCGGCCCTTCTCCAGGTGGCGTGCTGCACGCAGTGGCAGGTACGGCTCTGCAATCTGCGCCATGTTGATCGAAGTTTGGACGCGGCAATCGATGCCCATCTGCTGTAAGAAGTCCTGCAGCGCAAGGCAGTTCATGACAGTGCCGAGCATGCCCATGTAGTCCGAGCGCGCACGGTCCATGCCGCGCTGCTGCAGCTGAGCGCCGCGGAAGAAGTTGCCGCCACCGATCACGACAGCGACCTCGGTGCCGGAGCGCGCGACATCTGCGATCTGGCGGGCGACGGACTCGACTACGTCGGGGTCGATGCCAACCTTGCCGCCGCCGAACATCTCACCCCCCAGCTTCAGCATGACTCGCTTGAAACCTGTGCGGTTGGGGTTGAGGTCAGTCACCGAAAACGCTCCTTTGCGCGGATCAGCCAATTGCAAAATGTTCGGAACCGATCTTAGCCACGCAACGCGTTGAGTTCAGAACTGCTTGCTTAACGACGACAACCCCGCACCACCCGTCCCCCTAATCGGGACAGACAGTACGGGGTTGCACCGCGTGTGAGGCTATGAAACCTCTCGCCTGGCTTATGCCTGGCCGACCTCGAAGCGGACGAAGTCGGTGATCTCGATGCCGTTCTCGTCAGCGAACTGCTTCACGGTCTTCTTGGAGTCAGCCAGCGACGGCTGGTCGAGCAGGACAACGTCCTTGAAGAAGCCACCCATGCGGCCCTCGACAATCTTCTCGATGGCAGCTTCCGGCTTGCCCTCGTTGCGGGTGATCTCTTCCTGAACCGCACGCTCCTTCTCAACAACGTCGGCCGGGACAGCCTCCTTGTTGAGGTAACGAGCCTTCATAGCAGCGATCTGCAGAGCCACCTGGTGTGCAGCCTCAGCGTTGTCACCGTTGTAGGCAACGAGTACGCCAACTGCCGGCGGAAGGTCAGCAGCCTTCTGGTGCAGGTACTTGGCAATGTTGTCGCCTTCGATGGTGGCAGCGCGGCGCAGTTCGAGCTTCTCGCCGATCTTTGCGGAGAGGCGCTCCAGCACCTCGTGTGCGGTCTCACCGTTGACGTCGGCCTTTGCCAGCTCCTCCTGGGAGTTCGCCTTCACTGCAGCAGCAGCCTCAGCGATCTGGTTGGCGATGTCCTTGAACTCCTGGTTCTTCGCCACGAAGTCGGTCTCGGAGTTGATCTCCACGATGGTGTTGCCGGAAACAGCAACGAGGCCCTCGAGGGCGTTGCGCTCAGCGCGCTTGCCCACGTCCTTCGCACCCTTGATGCGGAGGTTCTCAACGGCCTTGTCGAAGTCGCCGTCGGTTTCCTCGAGTGCCTTCTTGCAGTCGAGCATGCCGGAGCCGGTGATCTCGCGGAGCTTCTTGACGTCAGCAGCAGTGTAGTTCGCCATATTGGGCGATCCTCCTCGTGAAAGTTTTACGTAAAGGTATTCAACCGTTTCAAGCGTAGCCGACGATCTGGCCGGCGGCATGACTTGCCACGTGTGGAAAATACGAACACCCCGGTCCGCCGCGTCCCGGCCGGTAATCGGCGGACGTGAGCGGAACGCGGGGTGTGCGTGAATCCTGGCCGAAGCCAGGCGGCTTACGCCTGGGTTGCGGACTTGCAGTGTCCTTGAGACTTAGGCGTCCTTGCCCTCAGCCTGCTCAGCAGCGCGGACGGCTGCCGGCTGCTCGACCTCTGCAACTTCCTGCGGAGCAGCGGTCTCTGCAGCAACAGCGGCCTTAGCAGCATCGGCTGCGGAAACCTCGTCGGAAGCAGCGGCCTGTGCAGCAGCCTCGGCTGCCTCAGCCTGACGCTTCGCGTCGGTGTCGCCTGCAGCGTCACGTGCAGCTGCGAGCTGACGCTCTTCGCGCTGCTGCTTACCAGCGATGACAGCCTCGCCCACGACGTGGGTGAGCAGCTTGACAGCGCCGATGGCGTCGTCGTTGCCCGGGATCGGGAAATCGACAACATCCGGGTCGCAGTTCGTGTCCAGAACAGCGACGACCGGGATGCGGAGCTTCTGCGCCTCGTTGACGGCGATGTGCTCCTTGTTGGTGTCCACGATCCAGAGAGCGGACGGAGCCTTGGTCATCTCGGAGATGCCACCCAGGACACGCTCGAGCTTCACGCGTTCGCGGGTCAGCATGAGGATTTCCTTCTTGCCGCGACCTGCGTAGCCGTCCTCGGCTGCGTCCATCGCCTGAAGTTCCTTCATGCGACCGATACGCTTGGATACGGTCTGGAAGTTGGTGAGCATGCCACCCAGCCAGCGGTGCGTGACGTACGGCATGCCGACGCGCTGCGCCTCTTCCTGGATCGGCTCCTGTGCCTGCTTCTTGGTGCCGACGAACAGGATGGTGCCGCCGTGTGCGACGGTTTCCTTGACAAACTCGTATGCCTCATCGATGTAGGTCAGCGTCTGCTGCAGGTCGATGATGTAGATGCCGTTGCGCTCCGTGAAGATGAAGCGACGCATCTTCGGGTTCCAGCGACGCGTCTGGTGACCAAAGTGGACACCTGCGTCGAGGAGTTCACGCATGGTTACAACTGCCATGGGAATGTCTCCTTCGGAGAAAGTAGTTCGGTTACTTGTAAGTCTCACGTGCGGGTTTTTATCCCTCACCCTGGCACCGTGCCTGCCCCGCACCCCTGTGAGAGGGACCGTTGCTGAGCAGCCATTGTTCGGCGCGCGTAGTCAATTTATGCAGCGCTCTACGGTGCTGCACAAACTGCCCCGGCAACCTTACCCGCATGAGCCCTAAAAACCTAAACTCATCTGCGACGTTGTGGATAACTTCCCCTAGAGTCACACTAACCACTCCCGTTATCCACAGCTTTTGCGAAGACCCTGTTCTTTTCCGCGCCGCAATGGTCCTTTGAGAGCATGCATTGCCTATCGACGACGCCACGCACCACCACAGCCACCATCCTGCTCGGAGTCCTACTGTGGTACTCCCCCGCCACCGCCCTTGCCTGGGTCGATCCCGCGGCAGGCACACCGTATCCCCGCGCGGTATCCCGTCCTGCGTCAATCCCGGAGGAAAATTGGAAGCCCGGCCACCGTGGCGTGGATCTGCCGTTGAAGCTCAACGCGCCTGTGCTCGCCGCGGGCGACGGGGTTGTGGCGTTCGTCGGCACTGTCGCGGGCACTCCTGTGATCTCGATTGACCACCCAGGGGGCATTCGCACGACCTACCAGCCAGTGCGCTCAGACCTCAAGGCTGGCGACAACGTTACGGAAGGCCACATCATTGGCAGACTTGCGCGCGCCACAAGCCACTTTGCTGGCGAACACGACGGACTGCACTGGGGTGCGCTTACAGGACCTGACAAGTACATCGATCCGCTCACACTGCTGGAGCCACCGAGAATACGACTTAAGCCCGTGGATGCGCCTGGTCGTAGACGTTTTTGAGCCGCTGCGCCGAGACGTGCGTGTAGATTTGCGTGGTTTGCAGGCTTGAGTGCCCAAGCATTTCCTGCACAACACGCAGATCCGCTCCGCCTTCGAGCATGTGCGTCGCGGCCGTGTGGCGAAGGGTGTGCGGACTGATGTCGCTGACACCGGCACGTTGCCCGGCGCGCTCGACAACACGGCGCACTTGGCGTTGGCCGATGCGCCCGCCACGGGATCCGACGAATACCGCATCCTCTGCTTTGCCATTGGCCAGTTCGGAGCGCCCGAACTCGAGCCACTCGTTGAGCGCCAGTGTTGCTTCGCGCCCGAATGGGACCACGCGTTGTTTGTTGCCTTTGCCGGTCACGCGGGCAAGCCCGCGAGCCAAGTCAATGTCGGCGAGGTTGAGACCGGTGAGTTCGCCAACACGCATGCCGGTGGCGTAGAGCAGCTCGAGCATGGCTCGGTCACGGAGGTGTTCGGCGGGGTGGGCGTCGTCGGCGGTATCCGCCTCGACGAGTTCTGTGGCACGCTCCCCGCGTACGACGTTGGGCAGCGCGCGATTCACTTTTGGTGCTTTGAGGCGGGCTGCTGCGTCGTGGTCGATGTAGCCCTGGCGGTACGCCCAGGTAGAGAATGCGCGCGCGGCTGCGGTACGGCGCGCAAGGGTGGCTCGGCTGCGCCCGGCGGTCAGTGCGTCGGCCAGCCAGGTGCGAAGCGCCTCCAGGGTGAACGCGTCGAAGGTGTCTGCGTACCCGGCGAGTGTCGCCAGGTCGGAGACATACCCCTTCACTGTGTTTGGGGAGCGCCCGAGCACAAGCGAGGCGTAGTCGGCGAAATCGCCGACGCCCGCTTGCACTTGCCCTACGCTTTCACTCATGTCGCAGGAGTTTACTCGCTAACCAATATTCACTTGGTTATTCACTCGGTGCGGGACCATTCCTTCCGCTCGCGCTGCACCACTCCCCGCTTGGCCAGGTCCATCAGAATGTGCACCGTCAGTCCGATGGAAAGGCCAGCGTCTGCCGCGATCTCTTCAGCCGTTCGCGATCCTTCGCCTGCTCGTGGCAGTGCGTCGTAAATGCGCAGTTCGTTGTGGCTGAGTTGCTGCGTCAATGTCGGCGGGTACTTCATTTCCATCTGCTCGCCCGCATCGAAATCCCCCGTATGCACGATGTGCTCGTGAATCTGGTCGGCGTTGAGCACCATCGCCGCCTGCTTGTTCTGAATGGCGAGGTTCGTGCCGAGCGACTCCGTTGCAGTTATGGGGCCCGGCACTGCCATCGTTTGTTTATTCATTGCATTGGCCCACTTCAGCGTGTTTAACGCACCTGAGCGAAACGCCGCTTCCACCAGCAGGGTGCCCTGGGTCAGCCCTGCTACGAGACGGTTACGGGTGAGGAACCTGTGCCGGTCCGGGGTCGTGCCGGGTGGGTACTCGGTGACAATGGCTCCCCCGGCGCGCACAACCCGATCGAAGAGTGGCTCGTTGCTCAGCGGGTAGACGTACCCCGGCCCGCAGGCAGCGACCACGATGGTGGGTGCGCCGCAGTCGAGGGCCGCCTGGTGTGCGATCGTGTCGATGCCCAGTGCACCACCGGAGACGATCGTGTACTGGTGTTTTGCCAAACCCCGCACAAGGTCATCGGTAGCGTGACGTCCATACTGCGTTGCTGTTCGTGTACCGACAACGCCGACCGACTGTGCAAGTAGCTTCGCAAGGTCTGCTTCACCTTTTACCCACAGCGCGTGTGGTGCAACCGCTTCTTCGTTCAGGGAAAGTTTTCGATCATCGTCCGGATACTCACAGTGGAACGTGGGCTTGATGTTCTCTCCAGGCCAGCCTGGCGAGTCTGGAGTCAGCAACGTATACCCAGCGGCCTGGGCACGAGCGAGATCCTGCGCAGGTTGGTCCCAGGTATAGCGGTTTTGCGTCTGCGGTCCTAGGGCCCCGATCCAGCTTGCACGCGTGCGCACACCGTGGGCAATCTCGTCCGCGCTTCGCCCGTTGGTAATGAACTCCTGAATGTGGATCGAGGGTCCCTCGACAACACGGCTGAGATACGCCCAGGATTCTGGCGAACTTACATTCCTCATGCCGCCACCTCCTCTGGTGCGGTGCGCATATCGACGGCGCGAGCCACATGGTCGATATCCGGTTGCGCCACGCCTTCCAGATCCGCAAGCGTCCACGCCACCTTCAGGCTCCGATCCACGCCACGCTGCGTGATACTTCCGGTGCGCAGCAGCGAGGACAGGTAGGCCATCGCTGCTTCGTCCGCGGGAAATTGCTTGCGGATCAAAGTTGGGGCAACGCGAGCGTTGACGGACTCGTCGATACCAGCCTGCGACCAGCGCTCTTGGGCACGCTCGCGCGCCTGCATGACACGCTCGGCGATGACTGCCGACGACTCCGCGTCACCCGGGGTAACCACCGTGGAATCCGCTGAGGTCTGGATGAACACATCCAGCCGGTCGAGCAACGGGCCGGAAACGTTGGATAAGTGCCGGGCCCGCTCAGCCACCCGACACGTGCAATTGCCGTTGACCCGCTGGCACGCACACGGGTTCGCAGCCAGAACGATTTGCGTATCAGCCGGGTAGACAACTTCCCGGCGCGAGCGCGTCAGGCGCACCTCACGCTTTTCTAGCGGGATCCGAAGCGCGTCGAGAACGTGCGCAGAAATCTCCGAGGCTTCGTCGAGGAACAGCACCCCATGGTGGGCCTGGCTGACCACCCCGGGGCGAGGCACTCCTGAACCGCCGCCGATGAGCGCCGCCCTGGTCAACGACGGATGTGGGGCGATAAACGGCCGGTTGGACACAATGCCGCCACTGGAAATTCCCGCAGCCGAGTGCAGCGCCGTGACTTCCACCATCTCCTCGATGTTCAGCGGCGGCAAGATAGAAGGCAGCCGCTCTGCCAGCATCGACTTGCCGGAGCCAGGCGGGCCGATCATCATCACGTGGTGCCCACCGGCTGCGGCGACCTCGAGGGCCTCGCGCTCCACAGTCATTCCGGCGATGTCACTGAAGTCCGCGACCGCTGCAGCGTGTTGGACCTCCGGCTCGCCGACGGTATCCAGCGTTGTCTCCCCGATGAGCCACTGCCACACCTGCGCCAGCGAATCTGCCACAAGGATGTTCTTCATGCCGAGCAGTGAGGCTTCTGCGGCGTTCTCTCGTGGAACGACGACGATGTCGGGTCCGGTGGTGGAGTCGTCGTGAAGCATTGCAATCAGCATCGGCAACACGCCGTCCGCTCGGCGCAACGAACCATCCAACGCCAGCTCTCCGAGCAGCATTGTGCTCTCTAGTCTGCGCTGCACCCGCGGATCCAAACTGCCCAAGACGGCAGCTGCAATCGGTAAGTCGAAGTGCGAGCCCGTCTTCGGCAAATGCGCCGGCGACAACGACACCATGATCTTCGTACGTGGCCAAGGAAGCTGCGAGTTGGAGATCGCAGTGCGAATCCGGTCGCGCGACTCTTTCACCGCAGCATCGCCCAACCCCACCATGTGGATCCCCGGAAGTCCCGGGCCGACGTTGGCCTCCACAGTGACAAGCCGAGCCGTGATGCCCTCAACTGTTGCGCTGATCGTGCTAGCAAGCGGCATCTTCCACCCCCAAGTAACGACGAAGGACGAAATCATCGCCATCGGTGACGCACTCCACGACGTCGAAACGGATAGCGCGAACCCCCAACGCAGGATGCTCTCGCATCCACTGCGCAGCGCAACGACGCATCGTGCGCAACTTCTTCGCAGTGACCGCCTCCGCAGCACCGAACGCGCCACCCCTGCGCGACTTCACCTCGACGAACACAATCGTGCCGTCTTCGTCTTCAACGACTGCGTCAATCTCCCCCGCAGCAACGCGTTCTCGCTGACCAAGGACGGTATACCCTTGCTCCGCGTACCAGCGAGCCGCAGCACGTTCCCCCAATACGCCCAACTCCTGTTGGGCCGCATACCTGGCGTGCATACATTCCCCCTTATTGTCTTTTAGGACCAAAACATCTGGTGCCTATTAGACGGGCAAATGCACGCCCCGGTTCCCTACTCCGGGAATGTCAGCTCAGGTTTATCCAACTCTTCAATGTTGACGTCCTTGTAGGTGATCACACGCACGTAACGCACAAAGCGCACCGCACGGTACATGTCCCACACCCACGCATCCGACATGAGGACCTCGTAGTAGACGTCGCCACCCTCCGTGTGCGGAATCAGCTTCACCGCATTAGCCAGGTAGAAGCGGCGGTCCGTCTCCACAACGTAGGAGAACTGGCTCGCCACGTCGCGGTACTCGCGGTACAGGGACAGCTCAACTTCTGCCTCGTAGTTGTCAAGATCCTCGGCGCTCATACATGACCCCTTAGCTCAGTGTGAAACCTGTCAGCGTCCCTGACGTTCGCATAACTATAACGATGTTCCGGGCTCGCCCCGTGGCGGCGCACCGCGTCCATATGCACCTTTGTTGAATAGCCCTTGTGGCCCTCCAACCCGTACTGCGGATAGTCCCGAGCCATCTCCACAACGAGCCTGTCGCGGCTCACCTTTGCCAGCACACTCGCCGCAGCGATACAACGCGCGGTGTAGTCACCGCCGACAACTGGCAGTTGCGGTGCGCGAAGCCCCGGCACACGAAACGCGTCCACGAGCACGTAACCCGGATCGACATCCAAGCCTGCGACGGCGCGCCGGGCCCCATCCAGGTTGGCGTGTTGGATCCCGCGCCGATCAATCTCTGCCGCAGGGATATGAATGACGTGGTAGGAAACGGCGGCGTTGCGGATTTCGTCGAAAAGCAACTCGCGCTTTTTCGCCGAGAGTTTCTTCGAATCCGTCAACCCCTCAAGCGCAGCAATCGGCTTGATGGGCAAGACGCACGCAGCGATGGTTACAGGGCCGAAGCACGCACCCCGGCCAGCCTCATCAACCCCCGCCACCGGCCCCAGCCCGGCCTTGTCCAACGCGACCTCGTAGGTGCGTAACTGCTTAAGACGGCGCACTACCCTACTGCTGAATGTCCGGGTCCGACACACCCTGAAGGCGGTTCAGCGGGAAAACAACCGCCTGCACCTTGCCGCGGATATTCTCCTCCGGAATAGTTCCCTGGAACTGATCCCCCAAGTGGTAGCGAGAGTCCAGCGAGTTGGTGCGGTTATCGCCCATCATGAAGTAGTGGCCTTCCGGCACCGTCACCGGGCCGAAGTACGGACCACCACACGCATCCGAACCGGTCTCCTCATCCACCGGGTAGAAGTTCGGCTGCAAGATGTACGACTGATCGATCGGCTTACCATCAACCATGACCGCCGGGTCGCCCGCCTGACACGAGACAGTCTGTCCGCCGGTAGCGATGATGCGCTTGACCAACGTGTTTTCATCCTTGGGCACCAAACCAACCCAGGAACCCACCTCCTGCAACCCACGAATCGCAGGGTTCGAAGAACGGTTGGAGGAAAAACCCGTGTTCCACGAATCCGTACCGGCGAACACGATGACATCACCCGGCTCAGGGTCCGAGAAGTAATAGCTGACCTTCTCCACAAAAATGCGGTCGCCCGAACCGTCCTCGCCGTGCAGCGTTGGCTCCATCGACGCCGACGGAATGACATACAGCCGGCCGATAAACGTTTGCAGCACGAACATGATCACCAACGTGAGCACAACTACCACCGGGATCTCGACGTACCAGGGAAGGTTCTGCTTCTCGTCGCTGCTGTCAGCGCCATTTGCAGCGCCGTTTGTAGGGCGGTCTGCAGCGTTCACCTCATACGATGCATCCTCGGCAGCGTACGGGTTGTGCGGCTTAGGGGTCTGGGGCTGCCCGTTGGCGGGCACATTCGCGTTGGTCACGCCGGATAGGTTAGCACCGCACCCCGACACCCTGAGAACGCAACGTGCCCCGCCCGAGAAACTCGGACGGGGCACGTGGTGCGGCTAAAACTAGCGACGCTCCTTAATACGAGCAGCCTTACCGCGCAGATCGCGCATGTAGTACAGCTTCGCACGACGGACGTCACCCTTGCGAACGACCTCAATCTTCTCCAGGTTCGGGGAGTGCACCGGGAAGGTACGCTCAACGCCGATACCGAAGGAAACCTTGCGGACGGTGAAGGTCTCGCGGATACCGCTGCCCTGGCGACGCACAACGAAGCCAGTGAACACCTGAGTACGGGTCACAGAACCCTCGATAACCTTAACGTGAACGTCGAGGGTATCGCCCGGGCGGAAGTCCGGGATATCGTCACGGAGCTGGCCTGCGTCAACCAGATCAATAATGCCGTTGCTCATGAAAGCAATCCTTTTCGTTTTCGGACAGAGGACCCTGGCGGCACTTCCCTAATCAGGGCGCTCGGCCGGTTCGTGTCGATTACAACAACCTGCAGCATTCTACATACTGCCCGGTCACTTCCCAAATCCGGCACGCTTGAGCGCGTCCGCCATCGAGCCAGATGCTTGACGACGATCACCGCCCCGGTTCTGGTTTCGCCCCTGGCGCTGCTTCTGACCGCCACGGTTCTGGCCACGGTTCTGGCCACTGCGCTGTTTCTGGCTGTTGGGCTGGCCGGGCTGGCCGGGCTCGTCGTCAAGCCGCAGGCTCAACCCGATGCGGTTGCGAGCGACATCCACATCCATCACCTTGACCTTGACTACTTCGCCGGAGCGCACCACCTCGTGAGGGTCGGAAACAAACTTGTGGCTCATCGCGGAGACGTGAACCAGACCATCCTGGTGCACACCCACATCCACGAACGCGCCGAAAGCGGCAACATTGGTCACGGTTCCCTCGAGGATCATGCCGGGCTTGAGATCCTTGACCTCGTTGACGCCTTCCTTGAACTCCGCAGTTTTAAACTCAGGGCGCGGGTCGCGCCCCGGCTTGTCCAGCTCGGCGAGAATGTCGGTCACGGTAGGCACACCGAAAGTGTCGTCAGCGAAATCCGCCGGCTTGAGTTTGGTGAGTACCGCCGTGTTGCCGATGAGTTGCTCGGTGTTCAGGCCCGTCGCCTGGGCGACGCGCTCCACCACCGGGTAAGCCTCCGGGTGTACCGCTGAGCCATCGAGCGGGTTCGTCCCGCCCTGGATACGCAGGAAGCCAGCGGCCTGCTCGAAAGCCTTCGGCCCCAGACGCGGAACCTTGCCCAACTCCTTGCGGGTAGCAAAACTGCCGTGCTCGTCGCGGTACGCCACGATGTTCTTCGCCACCGTGCCGGACAGACCAGCGACACGCTCAAGCAGCGGTGCCGAAGCGGTATTGACGTCCACGCCAACTGAGTTCACCGCATCCTCCACCACAGCGTCCAACGTCTGTGCGAGCGCCGTTTGATTCACGTCGTGCTGGTACTGGCCTACGCCGATCGACTTCGGGTCAACCTTGACCAGTTCCGCCAAAGGGTCCTGCAGGCGGCGCGCAATGGACACTGCGGAGCGCAGCGAGACATCCATGTCTGGGAACTCTTCGGCTGCGATTGGGCTTGCCGAATAGACCGACGCGCCTGATTCGGACACAACCACCGGAGTCGGGCGCTTGCCGCCAGCCTGTGCGATGAGGTCCGCTACCTCGCCGGCGAGCTTCTCCGATTCGCGCGAAGCGGTGCCGTTGCCAATAGCGATGAGCTCGACTCCGTGCTGGGCAGCCAGCGACGCTAACTCGGCGCGCGACGCGTCCCAACGGTTCTGCGGCTGGTGCGGGTAGACGATTGTCGTGGCCAGCACCTTGCCGGTGCCGTCCACAACCGCGCACTTCACGCCGTTGCGATAGCCCGGGTCAAGCGCGAGCGTTACGCGCTGACCTGCGGGGGCGGCGAGCAGCACGTCGCGCAGGTTGGTCTTGAACACCTGCAGCGCGCCCTCCTCGGCCTTTTCCTTCAGACGCATGCGGGTATCTAGGTTGGCCGACACCTGCAGTTTCGTGCGCCAACCCCACTGCACCGCCTTGGCCAGCCAGGCGGAGTCTTTCACCGGAAGATCGAAACGATCCGCAATCATGCCCTCAAAAACAGACTCGTCGCCCGGGTCAAGGTTGAGCGTGAGTACACCTTCGTTCTCCCCGCGAAGCAGCGCCAAAATGCGGTGGCTGGGCAGTTTGTCGAACGGCTCCGAGAAATCGAAGTAGTCCGCGAACTTCGCACCTTCCTGTTCTTTGCCCTCAACGACCGAGGAGCGCATGGTGCCCTGCTCGTACACGCGGTCACGCACCGCACCGACCAGGTCGGCGTCAGTGGCGAACCGGTCCACCAGAATCGCGCGGGCACCGTCGAGTGCAGCCTTCGTGTCCGGGAATCCTTCGGAGAGGAACCTCTCGGCGAGGGTTTCGGGGGTGGCGGTGGGGTCGTCGATAAGCAACTGCGTCAAATCCTCAAGACCTGCCTCGCGGGCGATATCCGCCTTAGTTTTGCGACGCTTCTTGTAGGGCAAGTACAGGTCCTCAACACGCGCCTTCGTATCGGCTGCGAGAATCTCGCGTTTGAGATCGTCGGTAAGTTTGCCCTGCTCCTCAATACTTTCGAGCACCGCGGTCTTGCGCTCAGCGAGCTCGACGAGGTAGATGTTGCGCTCCTCAATGTGGCGCAACTGCCCGTCGTCGAGCCCACCGGTGGCTTCCTTGCGGTAGCGGGAAATGAACGGCACGGTGTTGCCCTCGGCGAGCAGTTTCAGCGCCTGCTCGACCTGAGATTCCCGAATGTTGAGTTCGTTCGCGATGGTGACTGCGATTGATGTCATTCGGGCGATCTTAGTCGCGCCGTTGTTGTGCCAGCTTTACAGCAGCACCTGCGCCAGAATCGAGCCCACCACGCACGAAGTGAACACCGAGATCGCACCCGGAATCAGGAACGAGTGGTTGATCACGAACTTGCCAATTCGGGTGGTGCCAGTGCGGTCAAAACCGATGCAAGCCAGGTCGGACGGGTAGGTGGGCAGGATCCAGTAGCCATACGCCGCGCCGTAGAAGCCGACAATGACCTTCGGGTCGATGCCCAAGGCAAGCCCGATCGGGGCGATGGCGACCAGCGCCGCAGCCTGGGAGTTCACCAACTTGGACACAATCAGCAACACGATGGCGTACGCCCACGGGGCAGTCTCCACAATGGAACCGAGGCTGGATTCGAGCTGGTCGATGTGCGCCGCGAAGAACGTATCCGCCATCCAGGCCACGCCAAACACGGAGAACACCGCGGTCATGCCTGCCTTGAACACCGGTGTCGAGGCGATCTTCTTGTGATCTACCTTGCAGAACAGCAAGATGATCGCACCGGCAAAGAGCATCACCATCTGGATGGCGAGGTTCATGGACAGCGGTTTCATGCCACCGTCGCCGTCGTCGAACGCGGGACGTAGGCCCTCAAACGCACCGAGAACAACCACGAACGCGATCGCACCGAGGAAGATCCACACCGCGTTGCGGGCGGACTTTGGAAAGACCTCACCCAAAAGCGAGTGGCTGGACTGCTTGATGGACTCCGCAAACGCCGGATCTTGCATACGCTCCTGGAACACCGGGTCCTTGTCCAGGTCCTTGCCGCGACGCAGCGACCACAGCGCGGCCAGGATGACACCGGAAAGCGAAGCCGGAATGGCAACCATAAGAATCTGCGGGATCGAATACGCCTTATCGATCACTCCGGCGTTCTCCGCCAAAATCGACGCGAGCGACACGGTGGCAACCGACACCGGCGAGGCAGTAATACCCATCTGCGCCGAAGTAGAAGCAACCGCCATGGGACGCTCCGGGCGAATTCCCTTCTTCACCGCGATGTCTTCGATAATCGGGAACATGGTGTAGACCACGTGGCCGGTACCGCACAGCACAGTGAGGAACCATGTGGTCACCGGAGCCAGCAAGGTGATGCGTTCCGGGTGGGCGCGAAGGAGCTTCTCGGCTTGCTGCATCATCACCTCCAATCCGCGCGATTGTTGGAGGGTCGCCGCACAGCCGATGACTGCGATGATGGTGAGCATAACGCCCACCGGTGGTTCGCCCGGCTCCAGACCGAAGACGAAGACCATGAGCATAAGGCCGATGCCAGAGATCAGACCAAGCCCAAGGCCCCCGTAACGCGTACCGAGCAGAAGAGCACCAAGAATGATGGCGATTTGAAGGACAATTGCGAGCCCCGAAGCGGGGTCGAGCACTGACGCGAGCATGGGTGTCCTTTCGTTTTGCAACGCGTGTAACACACCCAACTCTAAGCGAACAATGATCTGACCTTTAAATTATTGTGGGGTGATTTTCACCACCTCAGCAGGCATTACCCTGCCGTGTACCCGCTCCACTGCGTGCCCTTCGGCAACGCATCCGCAACCGCTTGCGTCGCATCCTCCAGCGACAGCGCGGTTCGCCCTTTTACCGTAAGCGTCGTTTCGTTCCGCTCGATCGTCTCCGCGCGGTAGCCTGCCTGTTTCAGCGCCCGTCGCAGTTGCTTTGCGACGACCCGCTGTCCGCCCACCTCGAACACCGACACAACCTCACGCGAATCCAGCATGAACCGGTCCTCTTCACTGAGCTCCACCTGTTCGAGCAATTCGGGCCTGACGGCACGGGTGCGTTTCAGCGACTGCTCACGGCGCCACGCTTCAACCTTCTTGTGGTCGCCAGAGGTAAGCACCTCCGGAGCCTCGATCCCCCGCCATACTCGTGGTTTTGTGTAACTCGGCCCCTCAAGCAACCCATCCGAGAAGCTGTCCTCCTCGTGGCTTTCAGTGTTGCCAAGCACTCCGGGGATCAACCGGGTGACTGCCTCCGCGATGACTAGCACGGCGACCTCGCCACCAATGAGTACATAGTCACCAATGGACACCTCACGCACCCGGTAGCGCTGCTTCGCATCCTCGAAGACACGCTGGTCGATTCCCTCGTAGCGCCCGCAAGCGAACACAATGTGTTCCTCGCGCGACCAGGCACGGGCATCCGCCTGCGTAAATGGCTTTCCGGCCGGTGTGGGAACGAGCAACAGCGGCTTTGAGGCGTCATCGCCTGCCACTGGGGATTCGTAAGGGCGTGGTGCAACGTTTGCGACATCGTCGTGACGCAACTTGTCATTCCGGTGCTTGGCCGCCGAGTCCAGCTCCGTGCCTGTGCGTCCCGCAGCGATATCGTCGAGCGCCGGCCCCCACACTTCCGGCTTCATCACCATGCCAGGACCACCGCCCAGAGGGGGTGCGTCTACCGACTTGTGGTTACCCGTCGCCCAATCACGCAGGTCATGCACTCCGACAGACAGGATGCCCTGCTCAATCGCCTTGCCCAGCAGCGCGTGGCGCAACGGGTCCAAGTACTCCGGGAAAATGGTGACGACATCGAGGCGAAGCACCGGCTTCGGGTTAGACATCAAGCAGTCCCTCCGGCGGCGTAATCACCAGGTAGCCATCAGCGAGGTCAATATCCGGCACAAACTCCATAACGAAGGGCACGAGGACTTCCTTGCCGCGATAGTCGATCTCCAGAATCTTGCGATTCGGCGCATCCATCACGCCAGTAACCTCGCCAACTTCATCGCCGTCATGGCGGACCTTCAACCCGATGAGTTCGTGGTTGTAGTACTCGTCGGAATCCTCGTCGCGCTCCAGAGGTTCTGCAAAAAACTTCATGCCACGCAGACTGTCCGCGGCAGTGCGGTCTGGCACCTCCTCAAAACTGACGAGGAGGCGCTTCTGATGAGGCCGAACCGTCTTCACAGTCAAGTGCTGTTCCTTGCCAGCCTGGCGGCCAGTGAGCACCTCGCCGACAACAATGTGGTCTTCAGACTCGTCGGCGAGTAGCTCGACTGCTACCTCACCCTTCACGCCATGCGACTTCACGACGCGGCCAATGTTGAGCTCCATAATCGGCTACGGTAGCAGCCCCACAAATTGCCCTTGTCGGCCTACCAGACCTTGTCGCCACGAACTGTGGCGTCGAAGCCGCCGTCGATAAAGACAACCTGGCCGCACAGGTGGGTATTCTCCTCACTGGTCAGCCATGCAATGAAGCTGGCCGCAGCCTCTGCCGGCATCCAACCGTTCAGCGGCATCGGCACCTGTGCCAACTGCGCACGACCTTCGTCGGTGTTGCGCAGCTCTTCAGTCATCGGGGAAATCACAACGGCCGGCGCAATAGCGTTCAGCGCAATGCCCTTGCCAGCCCACTCCTCGGAGATCGCGTTCTTGCGCACCCAACGAGCAATGGCCTGCTTAGAGGACGAGTAGTTAAGGTATGCAACCTCGGGGCCCTGGTCAGCAAGTTCCTGACCGCGCTTGACAGTGGCTTCCTCATCACCAGCAAGCATCGCCTCAATGAGCTGATCGTCAGCCGGCTGCAGTGATGCGATCGACGCCGTCACCACAGCGCGCGGCGCATCCGACTTCTCCAAAAGCGGACGAAGCCCCTCAAGCGTTGCCACCGCGCCGAAGTAGTTCACCTGCGCGGTCTTCGGCGTCGGCGCCTGCATACCTGCATTCGCAATGACGCCGTCGAGCTTTCCTTCGGAAAGCTTGGTTGCCTCATCGACGAGTGCCTGTCGGCCCTCAACAGTTGTGAGATCCGCATTGATATCCGCATTCGCAATATCGGCAGTAATCACCTTGTGGCCGCGAGAAGTAAGCAACTCCGCAGTCGCCTTGCCAATGCCGCCCGCGCCACCAGTCACCAAAAACGTACGAGCCATGATCCGCTCCCCTTTCGATTAGGAAATGTCTACATGCCCAACCGTACGCAAGTTTTGCAAAGCTGCAGCACGAAAAACCCCGCACCGGCACGAAAAGTGTGCGGTGCGGGGTGTCGTCGATAAGCGAAAGGCTTATGCCTCCTCGGCCGGAGCCTCCTCGGACTCAGCCTCAGCAGCCTCGCCCTCGGCCTCTGCAGCCTCGGTCTCTGCGGCAGCTGCAGCCTCAGCAGCTGCCTTAGCCTCAGCGTCTTCCTTAGCCTTCTTGCGCTTCTCGGTGATCGCCTCAGCGGTCGGGCCGTTCTTAGCCTCTTCCAGAGCCTGGTTGAACAGGTCGAGCTTGGACGGCTTCTCCTCAGCAACCTTGAGGGTGCCCTCAGCACCGTCGAGGCCCTTGTGCTTCTGCCAGTCGCCGGTCACCTTCAGCAGCGCGAGCACCGGCTCGGTCGGCTGTGCGCCGACACCCAGCCAGTACTGAGCGCGCTCGGAATCGATGCGGATGAGCGACGGCTCTTCCTTCGGGTGGTAGATGCCGATGTTCTCGATGACAGCACCGTCACGACGGGTGCGAGCATCAGCGATGACGACACGGTACTGAGCGTTGCGGATCTTGCCAACGCGCTGCAGCTTGATCTTGACAGCCATGGTGTACTTCCTTTAGGTCACTGGGCAGTGCAGACACCCGCCGCTTCTCGACGAGCCGGTTCAACCCTTCTTATTTACCCTGCGCGTGCCTGGCCGGTCGACCATCCCCTCCCAGGCAACCTGGGAAGGATCCAGACGGATCCGGCGCGTACGCAGTTATAGACTTGTCGTGCCAAACGCCAACAATGACGTCAGACAACCTTTGACACCTTACGGGCTAAACCCCAAGACACCAAACTCCCGCACGGCAATGCCTTGCAATGCCCCGGTGTGGCTGGTTCGGTCATGCAAAGTTCAGACTGTATGGTCTTTACCGATTGCGACGCGCATTGCCAGCTGCAATACACGTCGCCTGTAACGAAATAGAAGTAGTTGACAAGGTTGGACACGATGGCAGGACAATCGGCACAGTCGACAAAAGGCTCGACCGCATACCGCGTCGACCTCGATGGGCTGCGTGGATACGCCATCGCACTCGTCGTCCTGTTCCACGTCTTCGTCGGACGTGTCTCTGGTGGCGTCGACGTCTTCCTGCTGCTGTCCGGTTACTTTTTCCTTGGCGGGCAACTGCGATACGCCCTGCGTCCGAACCCAAACCTGAACCCGTGGTGGCCCCTGTGGCGCACCATCCGCCGACTCGTACCGGCGCTCGCACTTGTCATCGTTAGCGTTGTCCTTCTCGTTCTCGCGTTTACGCCAGAACTGATGAGCCAGCAGCTCGCGAGCCAAGTCACAGCGTCGATGCTGTACTACCAAAACTGGGAACTCATCGCCCAAAATGCCGACTACGCTGCAGCAAGCCAGGAAACATCCCCGCTACAGCACTTGTGGTCAATGTCGGTCCAGGGCCAGTTCTACATCTTCGGCATCCTCATGGGCACCCTGCTGGCCTTTGCGGTATCGAAGCTCAAAGCCAACCCTGTCTGGGCACGGCGCGTAGCTATCGGGGTGCTGGCGCTCATCACTATCGCCTCCTTCGCCTGGGCCTCCCGCTTCGGTTTCGTCGGCACCGGCGCCAACTACTACTCCACGTTCTCTCGCGCATGGGAACTCTCCCTCGGCGCACTGCTCGCCTTCGTACCAGCCGAGCGATTCTTCCCACAGCGTTTCGCCTGGTTCACTGCGCTACTCGGCGTCGCAATGATCACCATCACCGGCATCGTTATCCCAACGTCGCTCGCATTCCCCGGCCCCCTCACACTGCTGCCACTGACCGGTGCCGCACTGGTCATCCTGTCAGGCAACAGCAACGCTGTCTCCGGCGTGCTGGCATCTGCACCCATGACCTGGCTGGGCAAGATCGCTTACTCGCTCTACCTTTGGCACTGGCCGCTTTTGATCATCGTCACCGCCCTCGGCGGATACGCCGTTCCCCCAGCATGGCTCGGCGCATGTGTCATCGCCGTGTCCCTCGCCCTCGCACACATCACCCACATGCTGGTGGAAGATCCACTACGCCAGCATCGTGCGCGCCCGCGTGCCATGGATACGCCGGTGCGCGACGCGGGGTCGTCGCTACGCACGTGGCCCGGAAAATTCCGCGCAACGGGTGGTGTGCTCACCGCCGCTTTGTTTGCCGCAGCACTTGCCATCCAGCCAATCTGGAACGATCGTATCGACGACGCCGACAAACCCCTCGACCCCGCCATCTACCCAGGCGCACTCGCACTCGCCGGCGCCGAAGTCCCCGACGTCGAAGCCCGACCAGACCCGAACCTGGTTGCAGGCATCTACCCACCAATCGGACTGGACAACTGCATGGTCTTCCTCCCCGAAGGCCCAGACATCATGCCGGGACCTCACTGCGTATACGGTGACCTGGAAGCCGACACCACCATCGCACTGGTCGGCGGCTCCCACATCGAACCATTCGGCATCCCACTGGACATCCTTGGCAAACGCCACGGCTTCAAAGTTGCAACATTCGTGCGCCAAGAATGCCCACTCGTCGTCGGAGGCCCCTGGGACCCCGCCAACGCCGACATTGTCTCGCCAGAATGCGCAGAATGGGGCGAGAACGCGTTCGCAGAACTCGTCGAACTCAACCCTGCCATGGTGATCTCCACCTCCACACGCCCCGCAGGTCACGCAGGCGGTGGCATCGCCTTTCAGGACTACGTGCCTGACGCATACGCAAACTTCTGGCAACGCCTCGCTGAATACGGCATCCCATTCGTCGGCCTGCGCGACAACCCATGGATGTTCAACCCCGACGGCGACCCAATGGACCCCAACCTGTGCCTCGTAGCCGGATACTCCGAAGCCGACTGCTCCATGGACGCACACGTGGTCTACTCCCCTGAAGACCCTGCGAAGTACTTCCTCGACGGCGGCTACAACCAGTGGGAAATCGACACCGCCAGCTGGTACTGCATCGACGGCATCTGCCCGCCGCAGATCGGCAACATTTACATCTACCGCGACCAGAATCACATCTCCAACGCGTACGCCGAATCGCTCGCCCCATTGATGTGGGAAGAGCTCACCCCGATCTTCAACAAGCTTGGGCTTATCGACGACACCACGCTGGCCCCCGAAACCGCCACCGACTCTGCCCAAGATGGCGAAGAGGCCAACACCCTCTAAAGTGCTGGCCTCTCCCCCCTTTGATCTGTGAAGCGTTCGCGCTGCGGCGCGCTGCGCGCTAGAAGAACTTCCCCTTCTGCATACGCTTCATCGCCTCGTTGAAATCGAGGTTGTTGAGATCCATGCCCTGCATGCCCGCAGGAAGCTGGCTCTGCAACTTTTCCAAATCCTTCATATCCGGCATACCGCCACCCATGCCCGGCATTCCTGGCATTCCTGGCATCCCTGGCATCTTCGGCATGCCCTGATTTCCACCGCGCTTCACCGGCTTGCGCTTGCCGTTCTTGCCCCGGCGCCCCTTCGGCTTCTTCTTGGTAGCGCTTCGGCCCATGCCAGGCATACCCGGCAAGCCGAACTGGCTGGCCATCTGCCCCATCATCTTCTTCGCCTCGAAGAAGCGCTCCACCAACTGGTTCACATCCGAGACCTTCACACCGGAACCGTTAGCGATGCGCTTGCGGCGCGATGCGTTCAAAATCTTCGGATCCTGGCGCTCCTGAGGAGTCATACCGCGAATGATGGCCTGGATACGGTCGAGCTGCTTCTCGTCGACCATGTCCGCCATCTGGTTCATCTGCTTGCCGCCAGGCATCATCTTGAGCAGGTTGCCAATCGGCCCCATGCGACGAATCATGAGCAACTGGTCGAGGAAGTCCTCCAGTGTGAGTTCGCCGGAAGCCAACTTGGTTGCGGCTGCCTCAGCGTCCTGCTCGTTATAAGTCTGCTCAGCCTGCTCAATCAGCGACAGCAGATCACCCATGCCGAGAATACGGCTGGACATGCGGTCCGGGTGGAACACGTCGAAGTCGTCGAGCTTCTCGCCAGACGACGCAAACAGAATCGGCTTGCCCGTGACCTCACGGATGGACAGCGCGGCACCGCCACGGGCGTCGCCATCAAGTTTGGTCAGTGCAACACCAGTGAAGTCGACGCCAGCAGCGAACGCCTCGGCGGTAGACACCGCATCCTGACCGATCATCGCATCAATAACGAAAATGACCTCATCCGGATTCACTGCATCACGGATGTTGCGGGCCTGAGTCATCAGGGTCTCATCGATACCGAGGCGGCCCGCAGTATCGATGATGACCACATCGTTTTTGTTCTGCTTGGCGTGCTCAATACCCTGCTGCGCCACCGCAACCGGATCACCGTGCGAGGTGCCCATCTCGTGCTCATACGAGTCGATGGACGTACCCGGATCCGGGGCAAACGTCGGCACACCAGCGCGCTCACCAACAATCTGAAGCTGCTGCACCGCACCCGGACGCTGCAAGTCACACGCCACCAACATCGGGGTGTGGCCCTGCTTAGCCAAGTGCTTAGCCAACTTACCTGCCAGGGTGGTCTTACCAGCACCTTGCAGACCGGCGAGCATAATCACGGTCGGCGGGTTCTTCGCCAAATTCAACCGGCGAGTCTCACCGCCGAGAATGTTTGTCAGTTCCTCATCAACAATCTTGATGACCTGCTGCGCCGGATTCAGCGCTGCCGAAACATCGGCACCGAGGGCACGCTCCTTGACGCGCTTAATAAACGCACGCACAACCGGAAGCGACACGTCCGCCTCCAGCAACGCGATACGAATCTCGCGAGCCGTGGCGTTAATATCCTCCTCGGTGAGCTTGCCCTTGCCTCGCAGACCACCCAGGGCTGATTGGAGGCGGTCGGACAGTGACTCGAACACGGTGTGCACGCTCCCTTTTGCTTCTAGCGGAAAAGAATCCCCACAAGACTAGCGCGCGCCCCGGGTGATGGGCACATCACCGGGGGCGCGGGGTCGTCGACAAGCAAGCGCTTAGCCGAGAAGAGCGTCGACGAAACTCTCAACCTCAAACGGCGCAAGATCGTCCGCGCCCTCACCAAGACCAACCAGCTTTACCGGCACACCAAGTTCCTCCTGAACCTGGAAAACGATACCGCCCTTGGCGGTGCCGTCGAGCTTGGTCAGCACCACACCCGTGATGTCAACAACCTCACGGAAGACACGCGCCTGCGCAATGCCGTTCTGCCCCACCGTCGCGTCGAGCACCAGCAACACCTCATCGACGTTGCTCTTCTTCTCCACGACGCGCTTGACCTTGCCCAGCTGATCCATCAGACCCGTGGAGGTGTGCAGGCGGCCCGCCGTATCGACGAGCACCACATCAGCACCCTCGTCAACACCAGTTGCCACAGCATCGAAGGCCACCGAAGCCGGGTCCGCACCCTCCTTGCCACGAACCGTGGAAGCGCCGACGCGCTTGCCCCAGGTCTCCAACTGGTCCGCAGCCGCCGCGCGGAACGTATCCGCAGCACCAAGCACCACCGAGTGCCCCATAGACACGAGCACACGAGCAAGCTTGCCGGTAGTCGTCGTCTTACCGGTGCCGTTGACACCGACAACCAAGATCACGGCCGGTTTGCCGTCATTCGGCATCGCCTTAATCGAACGGTCGAGCTCCGGACGGGCAGCCTCAATCAGAGTTTCGCGCAGCATCGCACGAGCCTGCGCTTCGTTTTCCACACCACGCTCAGCGATCTTCTCGCGCAGGTTGTCCGTGATCTTCATCGTCAGACCCGCACCGATATCGGCCAAGATCAGCGTGTCTTCAATCTCCTCCCACGCGTCCTCGTCCAGATCGCCAGCGGAAAGAATGCCAAGCAGACCCTGGCCGATGGCGTTCTGAGAACGGGAAAGGCGGCCACGAAGCTTGCCCATGCGACCTGCTGCTGGAGCGATGTCATCGATCGGTTCGCTCGCGGGGGCCTCAACAACGACAGCCTCATCGGAAACCTCAGCGCCATCCTGGAGCGCCTCTTCAGCACCCTCTTGAGCCACTACAGCAGCCGCAGCAGCCTCCTCTGCCTCCGCCGTGTCTGGTGTGTCTGGCGCATCGGGCGTTTCCGATTCGGCCTCAGGGGTTTCTGCCTCATCGACAGCAGGTTCCGGCTCCGGTTCTGGAGCTGGCTTCGGCTCTGCTACCGGCTCAGGTTCTGGTGCCGGCTCCGGTTCTGGCACGGCACATTCTTCAACGACAGGCTCCTCCACAGGCCGCTCGGACGGCTCTGGCTGATCTACCTCCGTGCTGGTGGTGTCGTCGACAAGCAATGGCTCTTCATCAGGCGCAACTGCTTTCTCGATAACAGTCTTCGGCTCCTGCTCGGCCTTTTCAGGCTCGACTACCGGCAGAACCGGCTGGTCACGACGAATCGGCTCCGGCTGCTTCGGCTGAGCATCCGCCGGTGCGAAATTGAAACCGCCCTTCGCCTGATAATTGCCGGATTTCTCCTGCTGAGTGAGCTCCTTCGGCTCCTCCGGCTTCTCAAACGAAACGGTCTTCGACTCCTTGCGCTTCTTCCCCGCAACGACGATGCCCACGATGATCAGCACGGCAACGACGACCGCAACCGCCACCCAAAGGGCCGGGGAGTTCATCAACTCAGTGGTATTCATGCGTTCTAGTGTGCCAGCCGCCACGACACAAGGTGGAACAGCAATAGACACATTGCTTATCGACGAATCAACGCTGCAGGTCAGGCCCATCCATACGAACGGGTGTTCGAATGCGTGGCGATCGTGTCGGCCTGGTCTGTAGCTTCATTTTCAACTCAGTTAGCAGCACACGTAGCCGAGAGGGGGACCCATGACAACCATCATCGACCAACACGTCAACCAGATCACCGCTGGACTAGAAGCGCTGTCCAACCTCATGATGGAACCCGACTCCCTCCACCTCCTCGGCACCCACCAAGCAATAGAGCGGCTACACGGCTCATTGCCACTGCTCGGAAACGTCAACGCCGCCTTCGCACATCTCTGCACAAGGGACAATGCCGGATCCCTGGTCGGCGCCAACCATCCCGTGGAATACCTCACGCAACGCCTCGGCCTCTCCCGTGCCCAGGCGTTCGACCTCCTCAACCACGGCAAGCGCCTCTTCGGCGAGCCCGACATCCCAGTCCCACCAACTAACCCGGAACAAACCGAAGAGGAAAAGCGAGCCGCAGAAGAAGAAGCACAACGACGCAAAGAACAAGAAAAGAAAGCCCAGGAACGCGCCCGCAAGGCTGCACGAGAAAAGAAAGCCTCCGAAGAAAAGAAGCGCATTATCTCCAACGCGCTCAAGGACCTCAACGAACACGCCAACCCGGGCTACCTCGAGTGCTACTCCCAAGCCATGGAAGCCGCAGCACGCATGACCCCCGAAGAGCTCCGGAAGTTCGTCACCGACCTCGTCCGCAAAGCCAACCGCGCGGGGCTGGACTACGAAAAGAAAAAGGACCCCCTAGCTGCGTTTAAAAAACGAGGCATCTCCTTCGGACCCACTGATGCAGACGGCGGCTCCTACGCCCGGCTCTACCTTGACGCCGCATCACGCGCAAAATTCGAAGCAGCCCTCGCCGCCGGAGAAGCCCCCGGCTCTCACCTACCCGACGGCTCCAAAGACACCCGCACGAAACAACAACGCCGCTTCGACCAACTCATGCACATCCTGGATAACTACTCCCAGGCACGTATCACGCGCGACCGCGGCATCGGAACCGTTGTGGTGACACTGACCCTGGAAGATCTGGTCGGTGCTGATTGGCAAACACGCTTTTCCACCAATACCAGTGTGGATCTCACTGCCCTCGACATTCTTCACCTGGGCTTAGCAGGAGACACTTTTGCTCTCCAACTCGACTCTGCAACCGGTGTGCCACTATCACTCGGACGCGCCCGCCTCGCGTCGATTGAACAGCGCCTCGTCCTACTCGCTACCCAAGGTGTCTGCGCCTGGAACGGGTGCACCAAACCTGGCGTCGAACTCGAAGCCCACCACCTGCAGTCCTACCTCCACGGAGGTGTCACTGACCTCAATAACCTGATACTGCTATGTCGCGAACACCACAGATGCAACAACGACAACAGAGACGGAGCCGGTGGTAAGGGTCACTTCGAAAAAGACCCCGACACTTGGGACATCACCCACCATCCAGCCGACGGCGGGCCACCGACCACGACCAGCACATGGCAGTTCGAACAGTCACCCGGTCAGCGGCATAAACGAAAAATTCGGGACAAACACCCAAGTTTCGACGACCAAGAACTACCGGGAACAGATCCACCCCTGTTCGCACCGGACACCGGGTAGCCATCTTGCGCTGTGCTACGCCCCAGGTGCTACACCCCAGGCGCTGCACCGGCAGGTTGCATGCGTTGAGACAGCACTCGAGTGACGCCATCGCCACGCATAGTCACGCCATAAAGCACGTTCGCAACATCCATCGTTGGCTTCTGGTGCGTGATCACAATGAGCTGCGAATCCTGACGGAGTTCCTCCAGAAGGGCAATGAGCCGGCGCAGGTTGACGTCGTCGAGCGCCGCCTCAACTTCGTCGAGCACATAAAACGGACTTGGACGCGCACGGAAGATAGCGACAAGAAACGCCAAGGCTGTCAGCGATTTTTCACCACCGGAAAGCAGCGAAAGCCGCTTGACACGCTTCCCCGGTGGCCGGGCCTCAATTTCAATGCCGGTGGCCAACATGTCGTCTGGCTCGGTGAGCACCAAGCGCGCCTCACCACCCGGGAAGAGCGTCTGGAACACTCGCGGGAACTCGGCCTCCACATCCGTCCAGGCATCGGTGAACAACTGCAAGATCTGTGCGTCAACGTCCTCGATCACACCAGTGAGGTCTTTGCGTGCCTGAATAACATCATCAAGCTGCGTAGAAAGAAACGAATACCGCTCCTCCAACGCCTTGTATTCCTCCAATGCCAGCGGGTTGACCTTACCCAGCGCGCGCAGATCCTTTTCTGCCCGCTTGAGACGTTTCTCTTCTGCTTCGCGGTCAAAGTCCTCACCTGGGGTGTACCCATCAAGCAGATCGGCTACGGCGATGCCCAGGGTGGAGGTGATGTTGGCTTCGGCTTCGTCGATACGCACCTGTGCTTGCGAGCGGGCAATATCGGATGCGTGTGCGTTGTCGGTCAATCGAGACAATTGTTGGCGCGTGGCATTGACCTGCTGACGAGCTTGCTGCAACTGTCCCTGCAGGCTCGCCGTCTGGGCGGAGAGCTCATCGCGTTGCGCCGTCGCGCGTGCCAACGCGTCCTCGATTCGGGCGGCAAGGTCGCGCGCGTGCTTCTCGACGACCCCCGCTAGCTCTGCCTCTGCTCGACGCCTTGCCATCGCAGCGTCATGGCGGGCTTTCGCCTGACGTTCTTGCTCGGCTTGGCGGCGTAGCGCGTCTCCCTTGCCCACTTCCGCCTCTGCCCGCTGTTGTGCAGTACGCGCGGCGAGAACGGCCTCCATTTCCATGGATTTGATGTGGTTTAGCGCGTTTCGGGCAGCGTCGCGTTCGGCAGATGACGGCTCCTCGGGTGAGGCGGATACGTCCGTGTCCACTCGGGTGAGGCGGTCGCGAGTTTCTTCCAGTTCGGTGCGGCGTTGCGCAAGCCGTGCGTCAGCTTCGTTGGCGCGCTGCGCAGCTCGTTCGTGCTCCGACTTGTTCGCTTCAGCTTGCTTGACCAAGCGGGTGCGATCGCGTCGCCAGGCTTCGAGTTCGGTGTCGTGCTCTCGAAGAGACGCACGCGCCGACGCGGCGTTGACTCGGGCTTCTTCCGCCGCAACCTTCGCACCTTCAAACGTGCCTGCGAGTTCGCTGAGTTGTTGGCGGGCCGTTTCAAGTTCCACGCGAGCAGCCTCGATGCGGGCGGAGACTTCAACCGTGGTTGCTTGCCCGGAGCCGGCTGCGATCCAGCCTTCGCCGACAAGTACGCCGTCGTGTGTGACGGCTCGTAATCTCGGGTCTTGTTCGACGACGGCACGAGCCAGCTCAACATTTTTTGCGACCACAGTGTCAGCGAGCAAACGTGTCACCGGACCAGCCACTGCATCGTCCAGCGTAACGTGGTCGAGCAGCCAGTCCACCTCAACGTCGGTCTCCAGGCGCCATGTCGAGCCGCCTCGTGTATCGACGACCACCGTACGACTCGCATTCCCCAACCGCGACACGGTCTCGTCGGACACATCACCTGCGAGCGCTTCGGCATAGTCGCCGAGGGCCGCCGCAAGCGCCGTTTCCAAACCTGCCTCTGTAGTCAGCAAACCCGCTAGCGGTGAGAAACCGTCGAGCAATTCGGCGGCATCCATTTTCGGCGTCTGCTCAGACAGCGTTGCAATGCGCGATTCAAGCGTTGCTACGTTGCGTTCGTGTTCGCGCTGCTCAGCACGAAGTTGCTCTAGGCGCTTCTCTGCAGCGTCAGATTCGGTGTGGGCGCGGGCGAATGCGGCGTCGAGTGGAGCGCGTTCCGCCTGAAACGCCGCGATGCGTTCCTCAACGGACACAACCTCAGCGTCAGCTTGGCGTGCACGTTCACGGGTTTCTTGAAGCGTCTCGTCGAAACGCCGAATCTCCTCCTCAGCAGCTTCAACCGCTTGCGCCTGCGATTCTTCTTGAGCAAGCAGTCGCACTACGCCTTCGCGACGGTCCGCGATCGCACGCACCTGCGCCATGTGTTCGCGCTCAGCTTCATCGAAAGCTTCCTGTCGTTCCGCGGCTTCTTCTCGTACCGTTTCCAGCTGTTCTGCTGCTTCTTCGGCTGCTTCGACGGCTTCCGCGTAGCGTTCGTCGGCAATCCGTGCCCGTGCTTCGAGGTCTTCCGGGTCTTGCCCGGCATAGGCAACATCGGCGTTGTGGCTCCGAGCACGCTCCGATGCGATGCGTTCCGTAGCACTCGCCCGTTCCGCCAGCGTCGATAGCGCAAACCACACCTGCTGTGCTTCTTGTGCTTTGGGCTGTACTTCCTGCTGCTGTGCTTCGATGCTCTCCTGCGCTTCGGTGTATTGCTCGAGTTGCGCGGTAACGGTTTCTACCTGTTCTTCGAGGAGTTCGGCGGCGCGGGCGGCGTCGGAAAGCTTCGCTCGCAAACGCACGACTTGGTCACCTGCGAGTTTGAGTTTGGCGTCGCGCAGTTCGGCCTGCACCGCCGCCCCACGCTTCGCGGCTTCTGCCTGCCGCGCCAACGGTTTGAGTTGCTTGCCCAGTTCGTCGGTGAGGTCGGTGAGGCGATCCAGGTTCGCCTGCATGCCGACAAGTTTGCGCTGTGCCTTCTCTTTACGACGACGGTGCTTCAGTACACCAGCGGCTTCTTCGATAAACGCGCGACGTTCTTCAGGGCGCGAATCAAGGATTTCGGAGAGTTTGCCCTGGCCGACAATGATGTGCATTTCGCGGCCGATACCGGAGTCGGACAGCAGCTCCTGAATGTCCATGAGACGTGCTTTGGAGCCGTTGATTTCGTATTCGGACGCACCGTCGCGGAACATGCGGCGAGTGATTGCTACATCGGTGTAGTCGATGGGCAATCGTTTGTCGGTGTTGTCGAAAGTAAGCGTGACTTCGGCACGTCCGAGTGGTTTGCGCCCGCCGGCACCGGCGAAGATGACGTCTTCCATCTTCCCGCCACGCAGGTTTTTCGCACCTTGCTCGCCCATCACCCACGCGAGTGCATCGACGACGTTGGATTTTCCCGAGCCGTTCGGCCCGACGACGGCGCAAATGCCCGGTTCGAATTTCATGGTTGTCGCGGACGCGAAAGACTTAAATCCTTTGAGCGTCAGCGATTTCAGGTGCATTCGCGCAATATTACCCGCTCGGGCGCGGCTTTTAGCGTTCGTCGAACCCTACCGCACCCTTCGGTGCGCTGTACTGGGCTTGCACATGGTTCACGCGCCCAGGGCGCCCCGAACCAGAGGGTGTTTCCCGCAAGAGCTTTTCAAGCTTTTCGACGCCACCCTGCTCCCCCTCCGCAACCACTTCAACGCGGCCATCTGCAAGGTTCTTGGCGTATCCCGCAAGCCCAAGTTCGAGGGCGCGGGAGCGTGTCCACCAGCGAAACCCAACCCCCTGGACTTCGCCGTGGACGTGGGCGGTCATGCGTTTCTCAGCCATACCGCCCGAGAATACAACTTAGATGCGGTCGTCTGCGCTGCGTCGGGTGACGGGGTCGGAGCCGTCCCAGAACTCAACGTTCTTGACTTCCGGCAGCATGTCGCGGTGGAAGACAGGGTCTTCTCCTCGGCGACGCTGTTCGTTGTAGTTCTTCAGCAGCTTCAGCGCTACCCCGCCGAGCGGAACGATTGCGATGATGTTGAAAAGCGCCAGAAGACCGGCCATCGTGTCGCCGAGGGCCCAAACGAGCGGCACAGATCCGAACGCACCGAAGATGACGAAGCCGAGAACAACAATGCGGAACGTGGTCAACGCGGACTTGGAGTCGGTGAGGTACTGCAAATTAGCTTGCGCCAAGTAGTAGTTACCGATCACGGAAGAAAACGCCAGGAAGAACAGGATGCATGTGATGGCGTGTGCGCCCCAGGCGCCGACAGAATCGGCGAGTGCAGACTGCGTCAGCGAGGCACCCTGGATGTCATCGCGGCCATAGGTGATTGCGGGGCCGAGCAGTACAACAAACGCGGTGATGGAGCACACGAGCAGGGTGTCAAAGTACACGCCGAGGGCCTGCACAAGTCCCTGCTTAACGGGGTGAGACACGGTCGCAGTCGCGGCAGCATTTGGTGCCGAACCCATGCCTGCCTCGTTGGAGAACAAACCACGACGCATACCGTGTGCGAAGGCTGCGCCAACGGTCGCGCCCGCAACCTGCTTGAGGCCGAGAGCGTGGCCAACGATGAGTTCGAACATGCCTGGGATCTCGCGCCAATTGATCACCAGCACTGCGAGGCCAATCAAGATGTAGGCACCGGCCATGAACGGAACGATCACCTGGGTCCAAGATGCAATGCGGGTAACGCCACCGAAGATGATGAGCGCGGTGAGTGCGGCGACGACACCAGCCACGATGGTTTTCACAGCGACAGAGTCGTTGCCCAACGAGCCGGAAACCGCTTCAGCGATGGAGTTGGTTTGGATGGCGTTGTACACAAAGCCGTAAGTGATGGCGAGGAAGGCAGAGAACAGCACCGCGAGTGGCTTCCATCCAAGGCCGCGGGTCATGTAGTAGGCCGGACCGCCGTGGTAGTTGCCGTCGCTGTCCTTGGTTTTCCACAGCTGGGCCAGCGTGGATTCGACGAATGCGGTCGCACCACCGAGCAAGGCGAGCATCCACATCCAGAACACCGCACCCGGGCCACCGATGGAGATTGCCAGTGCGACACCGGCGATGTTGCCGGTGCCGACACGAGAGGCGGCAGAGATGGTGAAAGCCTTGAAGGCCGACAAGCCACCGTACTCTTCATCGAGGTCTCGACCTTCGCGGTCTTTGCCCTTCGGGGTTTCTGCAACGGCTTTGAGCATGTCCGGGAACATGCGGATTTGAACGAATAATGTGCGCAAGCCGAAGTAGATGCCGGCAGCAACGAGGAACCACGGTACGAGGCTCCAAATCACGCCATTGAGCGATCCCTCGACAAATGAGGTAGCTGAATCCATGGCGGGCAGCTTATCCCTGGGTTGTCTCAATTACCCAACGTGATCGAGCGCACTACCCCTCTATGGATTTGGTCTGTACCTCTCCGGGTTGGATTGGCCCGTGGGTGCCAAACTCGCGTTGCCAGTACAGCAGCGGGCAGTTTGCGGTAACTTCGGTGGCAGTGACGTCAACCAAGACGAGGAAGTGGTCCCCTGCTTCGATGATGCGGCTAACGTTGCCGGCGATCCAGGTGTGGTCGCCGGCAAGTTTCGGTGCGCCGTCGGCAATGCGCCAATCCACCCCCGCGAAACGATCCTCGAGCTTGTCAGCGAACCTGCGCGCCAACTCGTTCTGTTCGGTGGACAGCACGTTGATACCGATCGGTGAGCCGATCTCCAACCTTGCGAGCAGCGATGACTTCTGGTCTAGCGAGACCAGCACCATCGGTGGTTCGAGAGAAAGTGACATGAATGCGCTGACCGTTGTGCCGTGTGCCGATGCTTGCGTCCCTGTCGTCACAATGGCAACTGCAGCGGCAACCTGGGACATCGCGACTTTGAACGTCTGCTGATCAACCATGTCTTCTAACCTAGAGCACTTGGCAAACCGGGCAGTAATAACTGGAACGGCCGTTGATCACGGTGCGGGCGATCTCCGTTCCGCATCGCGCACAGGGTTTTCCGGCTTGACCGTATGCATTGAGAGAGCGTGCGAAGTATCCGGAGGCTCCGTTGACGTTGACATAGAGGGCATCGAAGCTCGTTCCGCCTTGCTCGAGCGCCCGGGCCATTACGTCACGCGATGCCTCAAGCACTGCTTCGGCGTCGCGTTGTCGCATGGTGCGCGCTTTACGCCAGGGTTTGAGGTTTGCAGACCACATTGCTTCATCGGCGTAGATCGAGCCGATTCCACTGACGATTTCTTGGTTGAGCAGCACCGTTTTCAGAGCCGAATTTTTTCGGCGCATCGCGCGCGCTGTCTCTCGCACATCAAATGCATCCTCGAAAGGGTCCGGCGCAATATGGCCCGCAGGACGAGGCACCCCGTCGACGAGGTCGGTGTATTGCCAGAATCCGAACGTGCGCTGGTCGACGAAACACAGCTCACATGTGCCCATGTCTGCGCGAATTCGCAAATGCGGCGATGTCACTTCGCCATGCTTTGCGACGAGCATCTGTCCACTCATCCTCAAATGCACCAGCACCGCTGCCCCATTGTCCAGCAGTAGCCACAAGTACTTGCCCTGTCGGCCCGTATCCACGACGGTACGTCCCGGCAGCACACGCTCAAGATCAACTTCGTTGCCACGCGATGCACGTGGGTGAAGCACTTCGACGCGGCCGAACGTGAGGCCGACTATGTGTTGTTGGAGCCCCCGGCGGACCACCTCAACTTCTGGCAGTTCAGGCATGTCCCAGGGTGGCCTCGGCAGCGTGGTCGCGCAGGTATACCAGTGCTTGTTGGGCCGCTTCCTGCTCCGCGAGTTTCTTGTTCGGCCCCACGCCCTTACCTCGCACGACACCGTTGATCAGCGTTTCGGCGTGGAAGGTTTGCTCGTGGTCCGGACCGGTCGCCTCAGAGCGATACTCTGCAACAGGGAGCTTCAGTTCTGCCACACGAACTTGCAGTGCGGTCTTCCAGTCCTTGTTCTTTTTGCTTACCGTGGCGTGACGCAGTTTCTCGTCAAAAAGCCGCAGGATCACGTCGCGGGCAGTCGCGAATCCATGCTCGAGATATATCGCGCCGAGCACAGCCTCTGTTGTGTCGGCAAGAATCGACTCTTTATCGCGCCCACCAGTCAGTTCTTCACCTTTGCCAATGAGAACGTGCTGGCCGAGGTTGATCTCACGGGCGATGTCGGACAAGCCGTAACGCGACACAATCGCTGCGCGCATTGGAGAAAGATCGGACTCGGGACGCGACGGGTAAAGCTCAAAGAGCTTAGTTGCCACGGTCAGACCTAAGATGGCGTCGCCGACGAACTCGAGTCGCTCGTTGTTGGGCAGTTGGTTGTGTTCGTTGGCGAACGAGCGGTGAGTCAGCGCAAGTTTGAGATTGTCGCGCTCGATGTTGACGCCCAGTTTTTCCAGCAGTGGCGCATGGTCTACTGCCCCATAGGCGTCTTCCCATGCCTGTTCGGCGTTGGCGGGTTTCCTGCGTGAACGGCTCACAGGAACTTCTCCAGATCTGCCCAACGTGGGTCGACGAGGTTGTTTTCTTCGCCCGATACACCGTCCGGCACGGGAACGTCGGTATCGCCGGCGCATTCTGGCTGGCAGGTCGGGTTGAACGGCAGGTTAAGCCCAGCTTCGTTCACAAACGCTTGCTCTAGGTCGACAGTATCGCCTTCGACACGGGCAATTTCGTCCCCCGAGCCACGGTCTTCTTCTTCCTCTGCGTCTCCGGTGATGAAATCATCTGAAGTGGAAAACACTTCGGAGATCTGCAGCGTTTCGGTGGGGGTCAGTTCTTTAAGGCAGCGCACACACTCACCTAAGAACTCAGCAGTCAGGGTCGCATCGACCATGATGCCGGAGCCAAGTGGGGTCAGGGTGGCTTCTATCTTGACCTCTCGGCCTTCAGGAATAGCGATCATTTCCGGGCCGATACGCGACGGGGATGGCCCCGTCTGCGTCAGGGTTTCCGGCAGTCCGTCGCCTTTGAGGACGCCGGAAACATCAAATACGAAAGGATTGTTAGCCATAGCCCTTTCAGACTACAACGAATCGCTTCCCTTGCTAGTACTCGTCGGCTTCACCCTGGCCACGGCGAGCGCGGTCTGCACCGGAGACGCCCGCCCCACGACGCAGCGCGGAGCGGTCGGTGGAGACAGTGCGCAGCACGGTGTTGAGGGTCTCCTCGAACTCTGCGAGCTTGGAGTCGACATAGTCGTCGCACTCTGCGCGCAGGCGGGAGGATTCAGCGTGTGCGTCTTCGACGAGGCGGTGCGCCTCTTCGTCTGCGCGACGCATGACCTCAGACTCGGAGATCAAGCGCTTCTGCTCCTTCAGGCCCTGGTCGACGGAGCGCTGGTATTCCTCGTTGCCGGTTTCCACAAGGTGATCGGCTTCGCGCTGAGCACTGTTGATGGTGGTTTCTGCAATGTCGCGAGCGCGGGTGATCATCATGTTCGACTCTTCCTCGGCGCCCGAGACGAGTCGAGTTGCGTGGTCCTGGGCGTCCGACAGCACCGTCTCCGATTCGGCTTGGGCGTCGGAAACGATGCGACGGGCGTCCTCTTCGGCGTCGCCAACGAGAACGTCGGCGCGTTCCTGGGCCCCGCGCAGGATTTCGTCCTGCTTGTCCAGAACATCCTGAGCATCGTCTAGATCGCCAGGCAGGGCGTTGCGGAGGTCGTCGAGAAGAGCGAGCATCTCATTACGGGGCACCATGCAGTTGGAGGTCATCGGCACGCCGTAGGCCTGCTCCATCGTCTGCACTAACTCATCGAGGGCTTCAAAAACGCGGTACATAGTTGCACAGCGTACTGGATGAAGCTCTAAATCACGCCTTGCGCCAGAATCGCGTCGGCAACCTTTTTAAACCCAGCGATATTTGCGCCCACAACATAGTCGCCCGCGCGGTCATATTGCTCTGCGGTTCGTGCCGCGGTCTTGAAGATGTTGGACATGATGCGCTGCAGACGGTCGTCGGTGTATTCGAAGGACCAGGAGTCACGGGAAGCGTTTTGCTGCATCTCCAGGGCAGAGGTAGCAACACCACCGGCATTAGCCGCTTTACCTGGGCCGAAAGAGACCTTATTAGCCCGGAAGACCTCGGTCGCTTCGTGCGTGGACGGCATATTGGCGCCCTCCGCGACGTACTTCACACCGTTGTCGACGAGGCGTTGGGCATGCTCGCCGTTGAGCTCATTTTGGGTTGCGCACGGCAACGCCACGTCAGCTTCGAGGTCCCAAATGGAGCCGTCGGTGTGGTAGGTCGCCCCGGTGGCTTCTGCGACATAGTCGGAAACGCGTCCGCGACGGTTTTCCTTGATGTCGATCAGGAGCTCAGTATCAACCCCATTCGGGGTCTCCACCCAACCGGAGGAGTCGGAGAAGCCAACGACAGTTGCACCAAGCGCCTGCGCCTTCTTGATCGCATAGGTGGCAACGTTGCCGGAGCCGGAGACAATCACGCGTGCACCGTCAATGGATTCGCCGTTGGTACGCATCATTTCGTCGGTGAAGTACACAGCGCCGTAGCCCGTGGCTTCCTTGCGCACGAGGGAGCCACCCCATGTCAGCCCCTTACCGGTGAGCACGCCCGACTCGTGCTGGTCCACCAGGCGGCGGTACTGGCCAAACAGGAAGCCGATTTCGCGCCCACCCACGCCGATGTCACCCGCGGGGACGTCGCGGTATTCGCCGATGTGGCGCCACAGTTCAGTCATGAAGGATTGGCAGAAGCGCATGATTTCGGCGTCGGACTTGCCCTTCGGGTCGAAGTCGGACCCGCCTTTGCCGCCGCCGATGGGCAGACCGGTGAGCGAGTTTTTGAAGATCTGTTCAAAGCCAAGGAATTTGATGATGCCCAGGTTCACGCTCGGGTGGAATCGCAGACCGCCCTTGTAGGGGCCAAGTGCGGAGTTGAACTGGACACGGAAGCCACGGTTGACGCGCACGTTGTTGTCATCGTCGATCCACGGGACGCGGAAGATGATCTGACGCTCCGGCTCGCAGAGGCGCTCGATGAGGCCGTAGTCGGCGTAGTGCGGGTCTTTTTCCAGGACGATCTTCAGCGAGTCGAGCACCTCGGCAACTGCTTGGTGGAACTCGGGTTCTCCCGCGTTTCGCTCGAGCACCCTGTCGTAAAAACTCGCAACTTCCTGGTCGATTGCACTCATGTGACCCCGCCTCCAATTTCTATAGGCTTGCAGAATTGTTTACCGGAAAGATGCTACAACACATCTCGCCCGCCCGCGGAATTTTGCGGTCTTCCGGTTAAACTTGCCCGCATGTCTTCCTCTTTCGACCCGGCTCCGTCGCCGAAAATCGTCATCGCCCCGGATTCGTTTAAGTCCACTGCTACTGCGCAGGAGGCTGCTGAATGGCTGGCAGAGGGTGTGACAAGCGTGATCCGCGATGCCCAAATCATCCTTGCCCCGATGGCCGACGGTGGCGAGGGCACGTCCGCGTTGTTTGAGGGGGAACGCATTTGCTTACCGACGACCACAGCAGACGGTCGCCTTACCGAAGCCGAATACACATTCCACGCCCCCTCCTCCACCGCCTATATCGATGTGTCTGCTGCTTCTGGGTTGCCCGCTGTGGAAAAGCCGGCCCCGCTGACCGGCGACACTTACGGCACCGGTGTGCTCATCGCTGATGCGGAGACCCGCGGCGCGAAACGTATCGTGCTTGGTCTCGGTGGCACCGCAACGGTCGATGGCGGTACCGGCATTCTGGTGGCGCTCGGTGTCAACCCCCTCGACGCTGCTGGCTATCAGCTAAAACCTGGCGGTGGCGCGTTGGAAAACCTTGCAGATTTCGACACTGCCAAAGTCAATGTCCCTGCTGGCGCTATGGAGTGGGTGCTGCTCACTGACACGTCTGCACCAGCAACAGGCCCGAACGGTGCAGCTCACGTGTTCGGCCCACAAAAGGGCGCGACCACCGACGATGTTGAACTCTTGGATCGTGGCCTTGCTCGACTGTGCGAGGTCGCAGAGATCGACCCCACAACCCCGGGGCTTGGTGCGGCGGGCGGCGTGGGCATCGGCCTGACATGGCTTTCCACCATGCTGCACGGGACCGATTCCCACGTGCTTATCGTGCCCGGCGCGCGCGTTGTCGCAGATTCCAACGGGCTGACTGAGCAGATCGATGGCGCTGCGTTGGTGATCACCGGCGAAGGTCGCTTCGATGGACAGACAGGCACCGGCAAGGTGGCGTCTGTGGTCGGCGAGCTTGCTGCGGAAGCAGGTGCGGTATTCGCGATTGCTGCAGGGCGTTTCGACGAGCAGCCCGCCGACGGAACTCTCGCAGTGACGCTGCCCGAGATTGACGACGTCCGCGAGCAGCTCGTTCGCGCCGGTGCGGAGATTGCGGTCGCTTACCTCAACACTTCAACTGTCCAGGGATAAATCGACGGGGCCTCGAACTTGTCCTGGTCCTCGAGCGCCACGGGGTCGCGTGGCAGGTCGCGCTTGGGGGTCAGGATGCGTGAGAGCCCCATAGCGAGGCGGTTAATACTGTCCGCGCCTTCGGACTCGATGCGGTAGCGGTGGATTTCAGCGTCGTCTGCTGGCTCGCCGCGGTCGTGTTCATAGGTTTCGGCGAGCTGGGCGTGCACGGTGTCGTCGATACGCACTTGCTCCATAGTCACGCTGCCGGAGGTGAGCATCTCGCGGCGCACCAGGATGTCGAGGGCGCGCTGGAATGCGTCGCGTACCTCTGGAGCTGCCGCGGGTGGGACGAGGACGTCGAATTGAATGACAGACATGGGCATAAGGCTAGACGCTCGGGGCGGTAGGGTGTCGTTCATGTCTCACGCTGCTGTCAACCCGACGCCCGCGCAGCACACAGCGCTGCAACGTATGAAGGACGGCACGTTAAAGCAGGTCAATCCGTTCACCGGAACCCATGTGTGGACGGTGCCTGGCCGTGGCAACCGTCCGCTTCACCCCCAGCCGAACGAACCTGCAGCACTTGGCCCCGGCGCGCACACCGATACGTGTAATTTCTGCGCGGACCGCATGCTGCATACTCCCCCGGAGCGTTCGCGACTGGTGACTACCAGCACGGGTTTCGACATTCTGCGCAATGTCATGCCGGATGAACTCGATGCGACACAGGCCGACTTTCGGCGCGTGCCCAACCTGTTCGAGATCGTTTCTTACGACTACTGGCGCGAAAACTATGGTGCGGAAATGTCAAAAGATTGGCAGGAGCACATGGAGCGCTACCTGTCGGACCCGTCTGGCCGACACCACGTGTTGGATATTGTGCGCACGCGCTTGTCTGCGTCGGGTCAGGATCCGGATCTGCCGGACGAGCAACTGCTCAGCATCGCGCCTGCTTATTTTGGTGGTGGGCACGACGTCATCATTGCAAGGCGGCACTTTATCGACGACGCCCGCGACACCTCCGACCTCGCAGGCTCAGGCTCGCTCACTGCGGATGAGCATTACCAGTTCATCGCCTTCACCGTCGATTCGTTGCACGACCTCATCACTCACCACCGTCACGCCCGCTATGTTGTGGTGTTTCAAAACTGGCTCGCCGCAGCCGGCGCGTCCTTTGAACACCTGCATAAGCAGTTGGTTGCTATCGACGAGCATGGCGTCAACGCTGAGTCCGAAATCGCCAAGTTGCAGCAGCACCCGAACATGTACAACGACTGGGGTGTGAACCCCGCTTTCGACAACAACCTGGTCATCGCGGAGAACGACCACGCCGTCCTAGTTGCCGGTGTGGGGCACCGCTACCCCACGATGACGGTGTATTCGAAGTCGGAAGCATGCGAGCCATGGCTGCACACTGACGACGAGGTCCGTGCCATGTCGGACCTGCTCCACGCCGCACACGCCGCGACCGGTACCCGTGTGGCCACGAACGAAGAGTGGCACTACAAACCACACGATGTCGAGGTGCCAATGCCGTGGCGTATCAATGTGAAGTGGCGCATCTCTACTGTTGCGGGTTTTGAGGGCGGCACGCAGATCTTCGTCAATACGCTTTCGCCCTTTGATGTCCACGACCGCGTCACCACGGAACTGGAGCGCTTGCGTGCCGTGGGAACGGTCGCGCCTAGTATCCGTATAGGCCAAGAATGCACGCCTAGGCCGAACGTGCTGCGCTATACCCAAGGTTTGGCCCCGAACGTAGAGAGGTAACGAGACTATGAGCAACATCGCCGACATCTTGGATACGTACCAGGTTGATGCAGCCTGGCAGCGCCGACTCTACGAGGAACTGCACGCTAACCCGGAGCTCTCCATGCACGAGGAGGAGACCTACCAGCGAATCCTGCATGAGTTGAAGCCGCTTGATTGCGAGGTTGTTGCCCCGATTGGCAAGTACGGCATCTGCGCAGTCTTTCGCAACGGCGAAGGCCCGACAGCGCTCTACCGAGCCGACTTTGATGGCCTTCCGGTCACGGAGCGCACCGGCGTACCGTTTGCTTCCCGCAAGGTGGTCACCACTGCGGATGGGCACACGACCGGCACGATGCACGCTTGCGGCCACGACATCCACACCACGGCTCTGCTGAGCTTGTGCCACGTCATGGACAACACGCGCGACCACTGGTCGGGCACGTTTATCGCATTGTTCCAGCCTGGCGAGGAGCTGGCTGCGGGCGCCCAAGACATGGCCGATGGCGGCCTGGCTGAGAAGGTGCCCACCCCGGACGTGGTGTTGGGCCTGCACGTGATGCCTGGTCGCGCTGGCGAGGTCATGTCCAAGCCCGGCCCGCAGTTCGCTGCTTGTGATTCGATCAGGGTGCACATTCCCGGCCGTTCGGCCCACGGTTCGATGCCGCACAACTCGGTGGATCCCACGTTTACTGCCGCGATGATTATCGCTCGTCTGCAGGCGATTGTGGGGCGTGAGGTCAATCCGGCGGATTTCGCGGTGGTCACCGTCGGCAGCATGAGTGCTGGGCGCGCGATCAATATCATTCCAGGGTCGGCGGAGTTGGTGCTCAACTGCCGTTTCTACGACGACAAGGTCAAGGCACGCGTGTATGCCGCCATCGAGCGTGTTGTCCATGCCGAGGTAGCTGCCTCGGGCGCGGAGGGCACGGCTGGCATCGAGTACTTTGCTCACGGCGAACTGTTGGACAACGACGAGGCGGTCTTTTCCGCAGTGCGCGCGAACTTCGATGCGGTGTTCGGTGAGGACTCGGTCACGTCGGATCCGAAGACGGTTTCCGAGGACTTCCCGATCATCGGTCAAACGTTTGGGGCGCCGTACCTCTTCTGGCTCATCGGATGCACCCCGCGCGACGTGTGGGATCGTGCTGTCGCGGAGGATAGGGTTGCCGAGGATGTTCCGGTCAACCATATGCCGAACTTCCTGCCGGATTATGAGCCCACGATTTCTGCTGCCACACGCTCGGCCGCAGTTGCTGTCTTGACCTACCTAGCTGGCTAACTGGCGGTACGCTTGGGCGCCATGACGTTCTCCAAGCAGTCACCCGCATTTGAGCAGACGATCGCAGGCCATGTCCGTGGCTTTGCCGGCAAGTCGCCGCAAGCCGCAACCGTAAAGAAGTTTTGGACCGGCTTGTCGGCCGCTGTCGTTGAGCAGATCGCCGACGATTGGGATGAAACTCGCAATACCTACCGCAAGACTCGTCGCGCTGCGTATTTCTCGGCGGAGTTTTTGCAGGGCCGTGCGCTGCTGAACAATCTGACGAACCTTGGGCTCGTCGATAAGGCTGAGGCTGTGGCCCGCGAGTTGGGCCACGAGCTCTCCGACGTGTTGGAGGCAGAACACGACGCGGCACTGGGCAATGGCGGGCTCGGCCGCCTCGCCGCCTGCTTCTTGGATTCGGCAGCGACGCAGGACTATCCGCTGACCGGCTATGGCCTGCTGTACCGCTACGGGTTGTTCCGCCAGGAGTTCGAGGACGGCTTCCAGCGCGAGCACCCGGACCGTTGGAAGGAATCGTTCTACCCGTTTATCGTGCGTCGTGGCTCTGAGCAGCGCATTGTTCATTTCGACGACATGGATGTGCGCGCAATTCCGTACGACATGCCGATCACGGGTTACGGCACGAACAATGTGGGCACACTGCGTCTGTGGGACGCTTCCCCGATCGATGAGTTCGACTATGACGCGTTCAATTCTCAGCGCTTTGCCGACGCGATCCTTGAGCGCGAGGCTGTCCACGACATCACGCGTGTGCTCTACCCGAACGACACCACGTACGCCGGCAAGTTGCTGCGCGTGCGTCAGCAATACTTCTTCGTGTCTGCATCATTGCAGGAACTTATCGACGACTACCGCGCCGCCCACGGCGACGACCTGCGCAACTTCCACAAGTACAACTCGATCCAGCTCAACGACACACACCCGGTGCTCGGCATTCCTGAGCTGATGCGTTTGCTTATGGACGAGCACGGACTCGGCTGGGATGACGCCTGGGAAGTCACCACCAACACGTTTGCCTACACCAACCATACGGTGCTGCAGGAGGCGCTGGAGACCTGGGAGGAGTCCATCTTCAAGCAGCTCTTCTGGCGCATCTGGGAGATTGTGGAAGAGATTGACCGCCGTTACCGCCTTGATATGGAGGCCCGCGGGGTGGATCCAGAAACGGCGCACCACCACTCCCCGATCCACGACGGTCGCGTCCACATGGCATGGATCGCCTGCTACGCCTCCTATTCGGTCAATGGTGTGGCTGCGCTTCACACGGAGATCATCAAACGCGACACGCTCGGCTTCTGGCACGGGCTGTATCCGGAACGCTTTAACAACAAAACCAACGGTGTGACCCCGCGCCGTTGGCTACGGATGTGCAACCCGCGTTTGTCTGAGTTGCTGGACCGTCTCGCGGGATCGGACGAGTGGGTCACCGACCTGTCCAAGCTGCAGGAACTGCGCCGCTTCGCGGACGACCCGGATATCATGCGCGAGCTGCGCGAGATCAAGGCAGCGAACAAGCGAGACTTCGCCGGATGGATCAACGCCCGCCAGGGTGCGGTGATCGACCCAGACTCGATCTTTGACACCCAGATCAAGCGTCTGCACGAGTACAAGCGCCAGTTGATGAACGCCCTGTACATCCTGGATCTGTACTTCCGGATCACCAAGGATGGCGAGCACAACATTCCGAAGCGCACGTTCATCTTTGGTGCGAAGGCGGCCCCGGGGTACGTCACGGCGAAGGGCATCATCAAGCTCATCAACACCATCGCTGAGCTGGTGAATAATGACCCCGTGGCGTCTCAGTACATCCACGTGGTGTTCGTGGAGAACTACAACGTCTCCCCCGCCGAGCAGATCATCCCGGCAACGGATGTTTCCGAGCAGATTTCCACCGCTGGCAAAGAGGCGTCGGGAACCTCGAATATGAAGTTCATGATGAATGGCGCTCTCACCTTGGGCACGATGGATGGCGCGAATGTGGAGATTGTCGATGCCGTCGGCGAGGACAATGCTTACATTTTCGGCGCCCGCGAGGAGGACCTGCCGGAGTTGAAGGCGCACTACAACCCGCGCCAGGTTGCGGAGCAGACCCCAGGGCTCATGCGCGCACTCGATGCGCTTGTCGACGGCACCTTGGATGACCGTGGCACCGGAGCCTTCCACGACATTCGCGCATCACTTCTCGACGACAACGGCTACGGCGAGCGCGACGTCTTCTACGTCTTAGGCGACTTCGCTGATTTCCGTGCGACTCGCGACCGTATGGCCGCTGACTACTACGCCGACCAGGACGAGTGGGCGCGGAAGTGCTGGATCAACATTTGCGAGTCTGGCCGATTCTCCTCCGACCGCACCATCCGCGACTACGCCGACGAGGTCTGGAAGATCAGCCCAACCCCGATCAACTAATCGCGCACCATGCGTTTGGTGGTGATCTTGTCCCGCTCATGGGTTTTCGACTCACCATCAAACGCAAAGCCTTGCTTGGTGTAGAAGGCCTGGGCGCGGTCGTTGAAGTCTGCCACCCAGAGAAATGCTGGTTCGCCGGGGTGGATGACGGCGTCGAGAAGCTTCGGCGCCACTCCGGTCCCTGCTGCGTCCTCGAGCAGGTACAGGTTGCGAAGTTCGGTGCGCTCGCCTGGGATGCCGTACGCCAACCCGATGATCTTTCCGTCAAACTCCGCGATTGCGACGCGGCCGTTCGGGTTGCGGAAGTACTCGACCCACTGTTGTTCGAGTGCTGCGTGATCGTCGAGGACGTCGTCGTCAATATGCCCCCGGAATGCTTGGGCACGGGAGCGGTAGTGCATGTCGGCAATGGCGATGGCGTCTTGTGCGCTTGCTTGTCGGATGCTGGCGTCCATGCGCGTCAACGCTATACGATTCCGAATCGATGATCCTGCTCATTGACAATTACGATTCATACACGTTCAACCTCGCCCACCTCATCGCCGAGGCTGCCGGCCGCGAACCACTCGTTGTGCCTGCTGGCGAGGGTGCTGACCTTCCACAGCGTGTGCGCGCCGGCGAGTTCAGCCACGTTGTGATCTCCCCCGGGCCAGGTACCCCCGAACGCGAGGAAGACTTTGGTACGTCCCGGCGCGTGATTGAGGCTGCCGCCGATTCCGGGGTCCCGCTGCTGGGCGTGTGTCTGGGACACCAGGGTCTGGCGATGCTCGCAGGGGCCTCCGTCACTCGTGCTCCGGAGCCTCGCCACGGGTTCGTTTCCACAATTACCCATTCCGGTGAGGGCATTTTCGCTGGTATTCCGCAGGGTTTTCAGGTGGTGCGCTACCACTCTCTGCACGTCGAGGAAATCCCCGGCGTCACCGTGCACGCTCGCAGCGAAGACGGCGTCATCCAGGCGCTCAAGGTCGATGGCGCTCCGCATTGGGGTGTGCAGTTCCACCCCGAATCGGTGCTGACTGAGCACGGCGCCGCGATCATGCGTAACTTCCTCGGCGGCTGGCGGTTGCTGCACCGCGAGGTGCCCGGCGCACTCGACTGCCAGCGCGTCTTCAACGCGATCAAGCGCGACGGCAACGATGCGTTTTTCCTCGATTCCGCCGACCCCCGCGGGCGTTTCTCCATCCTCGGAGACACCGCGGGCGCCCTGTCGCGCTCGTTTCGCTATTCGCTTGGTAGCGACCCCGATATCCTCCACACCCTCCAACACGAACTATCCGCCCCTCTCCACGACGCGCCTGACCTGCCCTTTACCGGCGGTGTCATTGGGTACCTCGGCTACGAGTGCGCGGAGCTTACCCTTCCGATCACGCTGCGCCACCGCTCCCCATACCCGGACGCTTACTTTGTGCGCCCGCAATCGTTCATCGTTTACGACCACGAGGCCGAAATCGCCCACTTGTGTGCACTCGCCGGCGACGGCACGGATGCACTCCTTGACCGCCTCGAGAAGGCCTTGGATGGGGCGGACGGTGCGCGGGGGTCGTCGATTAGCAATGGTTCCTGGAGCAACCCCGACTACCTCGACTGCATCGAGAAAGCACAGGACCTGCTGCGCGCCGGTGAGAGTTACGAGGTCTGCCTGACCGACACCTACACCGCCGAAGCAACCGGCGAGATCTATGCGCCGCTGCGTGAGCACAACCCCGCGCCATATGCCGCGCACCTCATCTTCGACGGTGTGGAAGTCGCCAGCGCCTCGCCCGAACGTTTCCTCACCGTGCGAGGCCGCGAGGTGGAGGCCAAGCCGATCAAGGGCACCATCGCCGCTGATCAGGACCCCGCATTGCTTCACGACGACAAAACCCGCGCCGAAAACCTCATGATCGTCGACCTGCTGCGCAACGATCTTTCCCGCGTCTGCGAACCCGGCAGCGTACAGGTCCCGGGTCTGATGCAGGTGGAGTCGTATGCCACCGTGCACCAACTGGTTTCCACCATCACCGGGCAGCTACGCGAGGGAGCCACTGCCGTCGACGCCATCCGTGCCACCTTCCCGCCCGGTTCCATGACCGGCGCACCGAAACTACGGACGTGCGAAATCATCGACCGGCTGGAAACCTCCCCGCGCGGCGTCTACTCGGGCGCGCTCGGCTACATCGGGTTCGACGGCCAAGCCGACCTGTCGGTGGTCATCCGCACCGCAGTACGCGCTGGCTCCACTGTGACAGTCGGTGCAGGTGGCGCGATCGTACTCGCCTCCGACCCTTCCGCTGAGCTCGCCGAGCGCAACCTGAAGGCCCAGTCCGTTTTAGGAGCGTGGGATGCGTAAGTACGCCGGGCACGGCGCGTTTGTTCCACGTGACTTCCTTGACGGCCCCATCGACGTCGCAGATTCTTGGCGCCACTCCTCCGGCAGCACCAACGGCCTCAGCCTGCACATCGAGCGCTTCACTCGCACCGCCGGTCCGCTCCCCGCCGGGTTTGTCGACGCGATGCTGCCGCTGCTCAGCGAAGGCGAACTCTTCCCCCGCATCGCGCTCTCCTCAGGGCTTTTGCTTCTCGACGTCCGCCCCGCCCCATCCCCTCGCCCCACCACCTCACTGACCTACACGCAAGCCCCAGACCCGCGCACCCAGCCCGAGGTGAAGGGGCCCGACTTCGGCTCTCTGCGGACCTATCGCGACCGGTATCAGGTGGCGGGAACGGACGACACGGTGGTCGTCGATAAGCATGGCGCCATGCTGGAAACAACCACCGGCGCGCTGGTGATGTGGGACGGCGACACGCTGTGCATCCCCGACGGCGTGTGGCTGCCGAGTGTCACACTGCACCAGGTTGTCGCGCGCGCCGAGAAGTTAGATATGCGGGTGGAGCGCCGTCAGCTCAAACCCGAACTCGCCGCCAAGCACCCGTTGTGGTTCCTCAACTCGCTCCACGGCATTAGCCCCGTCAGCGAACTGCATGTAGGCGACGATGTGATCACTCCGCCGGTCCACCCAAGTTTCAACGAGTGGCGCGACTGGTGGTGGGGCAGTTTTACGACCGAATGGCACATCGAGGCATAGCGAAACACCGTGGGTCCCCAGGACTATGCCGCTGCATAGTCTCTACAACCGCCAACACACTATGCCGCTGCATAGCGTCGCACCACCGCCGGGTCCGAAACCCAGCGAGCCCCCGGGACTATGCCGACCGCTCGGCGAGCACGCGCCCTGTTGCGGTGTCGCACTTTGCGAGCTCTGACGGGGTGCCCGAAGCCACAACTTGTCCGCCGTCTGCGCCAGCGCCGGGGCCCATCTCGATGACACGGTCCGCCTGCGCGATCACGGAGACGTCATGCTCGACCACGATCACGGTTTGGCCCGCTTCGACGAGGCTGTTGAGTTCCTTGACTAGCAGTGAGATGTCGGCGGGATGCAGGCCGGTGGTGGGCTCGTCGAGGAGGTACACGGTGTGGCCCCGGCGCGAGTTGCGGGAGCGCTGCAACTCGGTGGCGAGTTTGATGCGCTGTGCCTCGCCACCGGACAGTTCGGGCGCGCCCTGGCCGAGGCGCAGGTACCCCAGCCCCACGGCTTGCAGAGTTTCGACGGCGCGCAGGATCTTCGGTTCGTCGGCGAATACGTCCGCGGCTTCGTCGACGGTCAACTCCAGCACGTCCGTAACGCTGAGTCCTTCCCAGGTCACTTCGAGGGTTTCGTCGTTGTAGCGTGCACCGCCGCAGTCGGGGCAGGTGGTGTACGAGCCGGGCAGGAACACGAGCTCGACTTCGATCTTGCCGGCGCCGCCGCAGGTCGGGCACTGCCCTTGCTTGACGTTGTAGGAAAAGCGCGACACGCTCCATTTGCGCCGCTTTGCTTCGTCGGTTGCGGCGAAGAGTTTGCGCACGCCGTCGAAGAGTCCGGTGTAGGTGGCCAGGGTTGACCGCGGGGTGCGCCCGATCGGCTTTTGGGTAATTTGCACGACGCGGGTGACAGCGTCAAAGCCATCATGCTTATCGACGCCCCACTCGCCCTCCTGTCCCACCTCATCGTCTTCATCAACAACGGTAGAGGCGGCGTCGCGAAGGACACCGGCGAGAACGGTGCTGACCAGCGTCGACTTGCCTGAACCAGACACACCAGCCACGGCGGTGAACTGCCCCATCCCAAACGACACATCCAGGCCGTCGATGGAGCGGGCCGAGACACCGGACAGGGAAAGTTCGCCGGTTGCGGCGCGGGGGTCGTCGTTAAGCGAGAGCTTGCGGTTGGCAAGCGCGCGGGCAGTTGGCGCATCGCCGGAGTATTCGCTGGTGGGGCCGGAATAGACCACTTCGCCGCCGCGCTCACCCGCGAGCGGCCCGACGTCGACGAGCCAGTCAGTCTGGGCAACGAGTTCCATGTCGTGTTCCACCAAGAGAACGGAATTGCCTGCGTCGATGAATCGGCGGCAAATATCCAGCACCGCACCACGCTCGGACGGGTGTAGGCCCGCTGACGGCTCGTCGAGCACATACGCCACACCGAACAGGCCTGAGCGCAGCTGCGAGGACAAACGGATGCGCTGCAACTCACCCGCGGACAACGTGGGCGCGGGCCGATCCAGGCTCAAGTGCGCAAGGCCCAAGTCGAGTGCGGACTGCACCGCGGGCAAAATCTGTTTGAGCAGCAAGTCTTCGGCGGAGCCCTCCGAGGGCTTCTGTGCCGCGAGTACCTCATAGACACGGTCGAGAGGCAAGGCGCCGAGCTCGTCGATGGGCATGCCAGCATAGGTAACCTTGAGTGCTTCCGGGTTGAGGCGACGGCCGTGGCAGGTCTCGCAGACGCGTGACTCCATGTAGGACAGCACGCGTTTGCGCAGGGTATCGGACTGTGTTTCGGCGAGTGTACTGGTCAGATACGACGCCACAGATCGCCAGGTGCCTTTGTAGTTTCGCTGGATCTGGTCCGCGCCGCGCAGCGGTTTCACGGTCACCACGGGGCGCTCGTCGGTGAACAGGATCCAGTCACGGTCCTTCTTCGGCAGATCCTGCCAGGGTGAATCGAGGTCGTAGCCCAGCGTCTGCAAAATGTCGTGGAAGTTCTTACCTGCCCACGCGCCAGGCCAGGCTTTAATCGCGCCCTCCTCGATGGATAGCGTCGGGTCCGGCACCATCGACTCTTCGGTTGGCTCGTGCACGACACCTGTGCCCTGGCACGTCGGGCACATGCCTTCCGGCGTGTTGGGCGAAAACGAGTCGGAGTACAGCCCCTTCGGGTTATCGCCAGCGCGCGAGTACAGCAGACGAATGCTGTTGGACAGCGCCGAGACCGTCCCCACCGTCGAGCGCGCCCCGCCCCCGGAGGTGGACTGTTCGAGCGCCACGGTCGGCGGCAGTCCCTCAACCGCGCCGACCTGCGGGTCTACTGCAGAACCAATCAGGCGACGCGCAAACGGCGCCACCGACTCCAGGTAGCGCCGTTGCCCCTCCCCGTGGATGGTGCCGAACGCCAGCGACGACTTACCGGAGCCTGACACCCCTGTCACCGCAACGAGAGTGCCGCGTGGGATATCCACGTCCACGTTGCGCAGGTTGTGTAGGTGGGCATCGCGTACTTGGATTCCAGCATGTGTTTCAGGCATGCCCACCAGGGTAACGCGTTAGGGGTTTCGCGTGTCCTCGCCGAGTTGGTGCACGAGGATCGTGTTGGTAGTGCCCGCAACTCCTGGCGGGGTGCCCGCGACGACCACCATGGTGTCGCCTTCGTGGTACTGGTCCATGGCTAGCAATTGCTTGTCCACAACTTTGACCATCTCGTCGGTGCTGTTGACCTCATCGCACAGGAACGTCTCCGCACCCCAGGTCATGGCCAATTGCGAACGCACCTGCTGCACCGGTGTGAACACGAGCAGTGGCAGGTCCGGGTGCAGACGCGCCACGCGGCGTGCAGTATCGCCGGAGGTCGTAAACGTGACAATGGCACGCGCGTTGAGTCGCCGCGCAATGTCGTTCGCCGAGTAGGACACCACGCCACGCTTGGTGCGCGGAATGTGGTTCAGCGGCGGGACGTTGCCCATCGTTTCCGCAGAACGCACGATGCGGCTCATGGTGCGTACCACGTTGTGTGGATCCACGCCGACGGATGTCTCGCCGGACAGCATCACGGCATCCGCGCCGTCGAGCACCGCGTTGGCTACGTCGGAGGCCTCCGCACGGGTGGGGCGGGAGTTCTCAATCATCGAATCGAGCATCTGCGTTGCGACGATCACCGGCTTCGCATTCTCACGCGCGATCTGAATCACACGCTTCTGCACAGCCGGCACCTGCTCGAGCGGGATCTCCACGCCCAGGTCACCACGAGCGACCATCACCGCGTCGAATGCAAGGATGATGGACTCCAACGCGTCGACAGCCTCGGGCTTTTCCAGCTTTGCGACGACCGGCACGCGCCGGCCGACCTCATCCATGATCTCGTGCACGAGGTCGACATCAGACGGCGAACGGACGAACGACAACGCAATAATGTCCACGCCGAGCTTCAGCGCGAACCGCAGATCTTCCTTGTCCTTCTCGCTCAGCGCAGGCACGGAGATGTCCATACCGGGAAGCGACACGCCCTTGTTGTTCGACACCGGGCCGCCTTCGGTGACGCGGCAGACCACGTCGTTGCCGTCGATGTCGGTGCAGACGAGGCCGACCTTGCCGTCGTCGACAAGCAAACGATCCCCCGGCTTCGCATCCTTGGCCAGCTGCTTGTACGTCGTAGACACACGGTCGTGCGTACCTACAACATCGTCGACGGTGATGCGGACGGTTTCGCCCGTCTCCCAGTAGGTTTTGCCGTCGCCTTCAAAGCGGCCAAGGCGAATCTTCGGGCCCTGCAAGTCCGCCAAAATGCCGACCGCATGGCCGGTCTCATCAGTGGCTTCGCGCACCCAACGGTAATTCTGCTCGTGATCCGGGTAATCGCCGTGCGAAAAGTTCAGGCGCGCGACATCCATGCCGTCGCGCACGAGTCCTAAGATCGCATCCTTGCTGGCCACAGCGGGACCGAGCGTACAAACGATCTTCGTTTTCCTATCCACGTTTTCCAACCTCACCTTCGTAGGCTTCTCGCGTGTCTTCCACCGCAACACGGTACTCCGGATTGTCCTCTTCTGCCGTGGACGGTGCGTTGTAATCCGGATCGACCTCTTCCGGGGTCTCGCGCCCCTTCGGTGTGCGCATGAACATCACCACCGCGATGATGAACAAGATTGCGGTCATCCAGGTGTTGACGCGCAGGCCGAGGATGAGCGTGGCTTCGTCGCTACGCATCTGCTCGATGAAGAACCGGCCAAGGGTATAACCCGCGACATAGAGCCAAAACACGCTGCCATGGCCAAGGCGCCGGCGGCGGTCAATCCAGATGAGCAGGAAGAACACCGCAACGTTCCAGATCAGCTCGTAGAGGAACGTCGGGTGCACGCTCGCGATCACCTCACCGGTGGACCGGCCGGTCAGCGGCGCGAACTCCCCCGCCTCGTTGACGCGGTAGTAAATATCCAGCGCCCACGGCACATTGGTTTCGGCCCCATAGAGCTCCTGGTTGAAGTAATTGCCCAACCGGCCGATGCCTTGGGCGAGAATCACCGTCGGCGCAACTGCATCCGCAAGTGGCGCGAACGGAAGGCCCTTGCGGCGCATCATCACCCACACGCACAGGGTTCCCAGCGCGACTGCGCCGATGATGCCCAACCCACCCGAGGTGATGTCGAAGGCCTTCCACGGGTTCTTGCCCTCACCGAAGTACTTATCGTAATCCGTGATCACGTGGTAAAGGCGCCCGCCGATAATGCCGGTCGGGATAATCACGATCGCTGCATCCCAGATCGTCTCCGGATTACCACCGCGGGCCTTGTAGCGACGCAGGGAAATCAACAGCGCGACAACAATGCCCGCCATGATGCACAGCGCATAGGCACGAATCGGAATCGGTCCGAGCTGCCACACCCCCTGCGGCGGGGAAGGAATGTTTGCCAGAAGTGTTGTTTGCACGCCCAACAGTGTGCCAGTTTAATTCCGCGATGGACAGGCTGGGTGCTGTCCCGCGGCCGCCAAAGAGCGGGTTGCCTCGTACACATCGCCAGACGCCATCACAGCCTCCGCTGCCAACACGGCATCCGCACCACACGCGGCGGCGTCCATCAAGTCACGCGGAGTGGTCACACCACCCAGGCTGATCTTGATCACTTCGGTGGGAAGCCCCGGCGCGATATCCGCAAAGGCGTTGCGGTTGAGGTCGTTGGTGTCAAAGGTCCAGGAGTTCACCGCGATCACACTCACGCCGGCCTTAAGGGCCCGATCCGCCTCCGCTGGCGTGCGCACCTCGGCCACACCGACCATGCCCAGCGATTCCACTCGGTCCAGCAGTGCCTCCAGGCGCGGCTGTTCGAGGATGCCTACCTGCAGCGGGAGCATGTCGGCGCCGTAGCAACGGGCCTCGTGGATCTGGTACGGGTCGACGATGACATCGCGACACACCATCGGCAGGCTTACGGCTGCGCGGGCGTTGGCCAGATCTGCCAGGGAGCCGTCGAAACGCAGCCGCTCTGTCTGGCAAGCGATGAGGTGGGCGCCACCGCGCTCGATGTCTTGGGCAACCGACTCGATCGAGCGTCTGCCTACCGCGGTTGGGCCAAAAACTGGCGAGTTGCGTTTGATCTCCACGATGACCCCGCAGCCGTGGCGCAAAAGTGCTGCTTTAGCATCGCGGGTTGGGGGCATGTCGCGCGAGCGGGCCTTGATTTCCTGGAAAGGCACGACCGCTTCGCGTTTTTCGACATCACGGAGCACACCAGCGACAACGTTTGATACTGCGCTCGGTGCCGACATGCGCCTACCTCCAGGTGATACGGCCTATAGCGCTATAGGTTAGCGGTTGCCCTGCGTAGGACGAAAATCCTCGTCACCAGTTTCGGTCGGGTCGATATCCGCGTCGAGCGCATCCCACATCACGCGTCCGGAATCCGGCTCCTCTTTCAGGTCGTGACGGATGGTTTCTTTGCGCACAGCTTCCTTCTCGTATTTGTGTTGCTTCGGCGCATCCTCGCCAGGCTTGACGACGAGCATCGCACCGCCAATCACCCCCAGCACACATCCCACGATCGTGAGTACTGGGCCTACCACAGCAACGTCGGCGGCGGTGATCTCCGCCCAGTTCGCAATAGCAGCGGAGGACGTATCCGTGGCTGCCTGTTCCGCCCCTGCCGTCAAGATGGCGTGGATACGCTCATGGTCAGCACCACGCGCCAGAAGCGCTGCTGCTGGGATGACAGCAGCAGCGGCGGCGAGCGCGCAAATTCCGCCAACGACACGACGACCGACCTTGCGCAACGCAAACGCGGCAATCGCACCGGCGAGCAGCAGCACCGCCACTGCGGTGATCTCGGTGGACCACTCCGCGCCGGTGATGGTTGCTACACCTTCGCCGGAGAGGTCGTCGTTGTACTTCGCGGTCACCCAGTCCATGCGGGAAAAGCCCCACATCACCGCACCCGCCACACCGAGCAGCAGTGCACCGGTTTTGTTCTTCTTCATCTGAAGCGTCCTTCCGCTACTTTGCAACCATCTGGATCGCATCGAGCACAGTACGATGCGCATGCGGTGTACCGATAACCACACCGGCGGTGGTCGGAGTCCATTCCGAACCATCAAACGCGCTTGCGTTCGCCCCTGCACTGCGCGCCAACAACACACCAGCTGCGTTATCCCAGATGTGCGGGGAAAAACTGACCGCAGCCTGGTAGATCCCCTGCGCGACGAAGGCCAGGTCAACGCCGACCGATCCGCTGATGCGCGGCCGCAGGTGCGAATCCGTGAGTGCGCCTGCCAAGTCGAGACGGAACGATGCTGGGTATCGCTGCCTATCCGCCGAGGCCAACGAGCCAATCCCCACCTGCTCCGCAGCGGAAGTCAGCGCACCAACCGGTGGCAAGGCGTTGCCGTTGAGGTGCACGGGCTCGCCATCGACCGCGGTGAGGCGCATGTTCAGCAGCGGCGCATCGGTAATCGCTGCGACCGGTTTTCCACCAAGCAGCAGCGTGCACAGGATGGCGCAGTTCGGATTGCCGGACGAGTAGTTCGACGTACCGTCGATCGGGTCAACAACCCAGCACGCCTCCAGATCAAACGACCCGCCTTGTTCCTCGCCGTACACCGCAATGCCAGTCGTGTCCGTCAGACGCTTGCGCAACAGCTTCTCAATGATCAGATCAGCCTCTGTGGCAAAGTCGCCGGCCCCCTTGCGCAGTGCAGGAGCAGCCCCCACTTTGTCGACGAATACCTCACGCGCCTCATCAACCGCGCACAATGCAGCATCAAGCAGCTCCGCCGGCTTATGCATGAGACACCTCCGGCTGCAGCTGCTGCACCCAGTTGCCCAGCACGCTCACACCAACCTCACCGGACATGGCTGGGTCGAACGCCATCGCCCACAATGGCCCATTTTCTACAGCGGCAAGGATGCGCTCGCCGTTGATGTCTGCCCAAGACAGTTTCGGGTAGGCGATGAAGTCATCCTCTGCCAACGGGAACGACTTCACGGCTTGTGGCGCGTCGAAGAACACGTCTCCAACAATTCCGGCCAGCAGCTTCGAACCATCTGCCGCCACGACGGGGTACTCCCCCGCTTCAAATGCTGCCTCCACAACTTGGCCCGGCCACTCCCCAAGGCCTGGTGTGGTGCGGCTGCCGGTCACGGCGTCGTCGAAAAGCACGTGCATTCCAGTGCCGACCGCAAGCAGTGCCCTACCCCCTGCCAGACGCTGGCCTACGATGCGATCCCCTTTGATGCGCTTGATCGCCGCAGCAGCGTCTGCAAACGATGCCCCACCAGGCAGGACAAGACCGCCTGCCTGCACAGCCTTGTCGGGGTCAGTGGTGGCAAAAGCATCAGCACCTGCATTCACCAAAGCACTGACAAGGCTGGTGGTGGTCTCACTGCCGAGGTAATCAAGTACCGCGACTGTCGGGCTTGCCGGGGTGTTCGTCATGGTTGCGTAGTGTATCCGCTCCCCCGATTACTGGTTCTTCGGCTGCTTCTTATTCTTCGACGGATAACGACGCGGCGCCTGCACAGCCTTCAAACGAGCCGACAGATTGTTAACTTCCACCACACGGTGACGGCCCAACTGACGGTCAAGCAACGTGACAATCAGCCCAATCGCGATGACACCGGAGGCGATGCCAAACATCGGCGCGAACGCCATCGTGGCAATGAGCATGCCGTAGAAGGTAGAACCCAGGCCCGTCCCGCCGTCGAAAGCAATGTTCCAGATAGCAGAAGCTTCCGAGGTCTTCGAGCGCGGCAGGCGGTAGAACATCATGGTCAGTGCCTCGTTTTGCACCGCGCCGAAGCCTGCGCCGTAACACAGGGCGGCCAGCAGCATGGTCCACACCGGTAGCTCAAGCGCCAAGATGGCAGCCATGAGCAACACGCCGAGTGCACAAAGGACCTGGCATGGGATGAGCACGGTGCCGGGCTGCCCACGACGGTCCATGATCTTGCCTGCCGTGTAGCGCGAGATCATCGACGCAAAGTTCATCACGCCGAGCATTACGCCACCCATCGCGGCACCCGTGGCCGGGTCGAGATCACGCATGGAGACCGGCAAGAAGTTCGTGATCGCACCGTAAGCAGTGGTCACAAACATCAACGCGAGTGCCGGCACGAGCACCAGATGCCACATGGGCACATGGACCATGTTTGTGGTCTCTGGCTCGGAATCCGGTGGTGGAATAGCAGGGATCGCCGCACAGGCAATGAGCGAGATGCCACCGATCGATGCCGCGATCATGTACACGGCGTCGTAGCCAATCCTGTCCACCAGGGCCAAGCCCGATGGCAGCGCAATCATCTGAGCAAGGCCGACAACACCACCGAAAATTCCCGTGGCACTGCCGAGCAGGCGCAGCGGTACCAGCTCCGCGATAATCGCCGCTTCAGCCACGGACAATGCACCGAAGCCGATGCCACGAATCGCACTAACCGTCAGCAGCGGCGCTGCATCCATGCCGATGATGTACCCCAACGCCGGGATACCCAGAAGCATTGAGGCCACTGCCATGATGATGCTGTAGCCGAACCTCCGCAGAGCCCACGGTGTACAAACCTGCGTGAGCACTGTTGCCAGCATGAACACACCAGTGGACAGCCCGGCAAGGGATGCAGACTGTCCGGCATCGATGACGGCTGTGGGCACTACCGGCAACAGAAGCGACCAGGCGGCGAAGGCGGATGCAACGGCGACGAGCACCGGGATCAAACCACGGGCCCGCCACACATTGGTTAGCGAATCAACCTCGTCGCGGGTAAGGGGCCGAACTCCGAACATCTCACATCACCTCCACCAACATCAGCACACCACCTAGGGCTGCCATAACTGCAAGAAGCGCGAGGACGGCAGTCACCGCTCTTGAGGAGCCGTTCTGATACGACGACCACACTCCACCGACGAGGATGCCTGCAAGGAGGAACAGCAAAAGAATGAAGAATGTGTTTCCGGCACCTGCCACTGGGCGAACCTCCTGCGTTATTGGCGCGTTCAAGCTGTGTACGCCGTCAGTGTAACGACGCAGTCCGATTCCGGCCGTTCGGGGCCTTACAGACGGCTGTCGTCATCCCCGCGTGGTTCACGCGCATAGGCGCGCAGGTTGCCGATCCAAAACACCAGACCAGCTGTCAGCGGCGCAACAGCCCACCCGACCCCCGGCGAAACCGGCGGGACAAGCGTGAAGCTCGATCCGGTTTCCAAGACATCGTGGGTAGGCCTGGGGTGCAGTTTGAGGCTCAACCAGTCACCAAACAAGTAGATCGAGATCGCGCCGAGTACGGCAACGGTCATGATCCACAGCATCCACCACACAGAACCGCCGACCCTGCCGCGGCGCACGCTGCGCCACCCCACGGCGCCAAGCACCACCCCGAGCAGGAGTGCCAGCAGCACAAACCACGCAAACCCTGTGAACTGTACATTCGCAAACCCTGTGAACTGTACATTCACAGGGCTTGCCACTTCGTCGACCCCGATACCGCCGCTTTCTGTGATCACGCCGACGTATGCGGGACGAAGACCACCCCAGGCGAAACCTCCAGCGATACCGAGGAGCAGGGCTAGCGCGAGCAGCCCTGCACCAGATCCCATCACTAGTTGCAGAACTTCCAGCGGCCGTCTTCCTTCTCGAAGATCATGACCTGGGTTTCTTCACCGTTTGCGTTCTTTGCAGTCAGGTTGGCAGACGCACGGTTACCGTCCACACGAACGTCGGAAATGCTGACCTCGGACTTCGGCAGCTCGAGCGCCTGGCCCTGCTGCTCAGCAAGGCGGCCCGCCTCTTCAACCTGCTCAAGGGTCAGACCCTGACGCTCCAGTTCCTCCATCATCGGGTCAGCGACTGCCTTACAGGAATTGTCCAAGATGGTGCGGGTCCAGTCAGCGAAAGAACCCGGGTTCAGCACAGCACGTGCAGTGTCTTCCATCTGCTTGCGGTCTTCGTCGGTGCCTTCCTGCGCGCCCTCGAGCGGCTGGTTGGTGTTTTCCGGCATGCCGTTCTCAAACGGGTTGGCAAGGGTCGGCGCCTCGCCCTGGTTACCGCCCTCTTCCTTCGACTCCTTCTTCTTCGAAGTCGTGGCGGTTGCCTTCTTCTCGTCCTTCTTTGCGTCGTCCTTCTTTCCTTCGCTCTTATCGGCATTCTCGGACACCGTGGACTCGACAGCCGTATCGGCCGGAGCAGCCTCAGCAGCGGTGGACAGCCCTCCGGACTTGCCTTCGTCGGAGGATCCGCATGCCGAAAGCGGAAGTACGAGCATTGCTGCAGCTACGCATGCTGCCATGCCGGACGTAGTGTTCATTTTCATCTTTGACTACCTTCCTAGTTTCACCCCATCCGTTCGCTGGACGCGGGCAACCGTCTTGGGCGTGGATTGGCGCCACGACGGGACGTTCGTCCCAAAGAGTACCAACGCAACGCTTACCTGACGGTTGAACGTCCGTACTATTGTTCTGAATGGTTCCTGTGAAGTCACGTAAACCCATGTTTCGGCCACTTCGGTCTAGGGTGGTGTGTCATGCAATTGTCTCGCGAGCGCATCACGCAGGCGGCGCTTGAGCTGCTGTCTGGGTACGGTTTGGCTGATGTTTCCATGCGGCGTGTGGCGTCGTCGCTGGGCGTCGCCCCCGGCGCGTTGTACTGGCATATCGCCAACAAGCAGGAGTTGCTCGCGTCGTTGGCGGAGCATATTGTGCGCCCTCTCATGAGCGATCCAGTTGCCGACCCAGCTGAGCTAAGTCGCGCGCTGCGGGAAGCGGTGCTCGGCATCCGCGATGGCGCAGAGGTGCTTGTGGCTGCAGTGAGTCAGCCGGACGCTGAGGTTCGCGCCCAGTTGTCGGAATTGTTTATTGCGTCGGTGCGTGAGTATTCGGGTGAGGGGTCGTCGTCAAGCGAGATGCGTGCTGTGGCTCTCGGCCTGTTGCATTTGACGCTTGGGGATGCCGCCGTGCACCAAGCAAGCACACAACTTGCGGAAGCGACCGGCAGTGTTTCGGACACGTACGAAGACGATTCTGCGCAGATGCATGCTGCGGCCGTGAAGTTTTTGCTGGACGGTTTGGCGCAGCATTCGTAGCCCGGGCAGTGTCGAGCGGGTGCACTATGCTCGGGCAGCATGACTGAGACGACGCATCCGGATCTGCAGCAGCAAGTCTGGCCTGGCTCCGCACATCCGCTGGGCTCGACGTTTGATGGGGCGGGGACGAACTTTGCACTGTTTTCGGGGGTTGCTGATGCAGTTGAGCTTTGTCTTATCGACGACACCGGCGCCGAAACGCGTATCGCCCTCGACGAGGTGGATAACCATGTCTGGCACGCTTACCTGCCCGGTGTTGGCCCAGGTCAGCGTTATGGCTACCGCGTGCACGGGCCGTGGGACCCGGCCGACGGCAAGCGTTGCGATCCCAGCAAGCTGCTCGTGGACCCGTACGCGCGCGCCTTTGATGGGGAGTTTGATCAGCATTCCTCGCTGTTTTCCTACGACGTCAACGCAGAAGAACCTGGTACCGGTCGCAATGAAGAAGACTCGCTCGGCCACACGATGTTGTCGGTGGTGATCAACCCGTTCTTCGACTGGGGCGACGACCGCGCGCCGAAGATCCCTGATGAGGAGATGGTGATCTACGAGTGCCATGTCAAGGGCATGACACAGACCCACCCGGGCATTCCTGAGCAGTTGCGCGGCACCTATGCGGGTATGGCGCACCCGGTAATGGTGGATTACCTCACCGACCTTGGTGTGACCTCGATTGAGTTGCTGCCGGTGCACCAATTTTTGCAAGACGACCGCCTACTCAAACTCGGGTTGCGCAACTACTGGGGCTACAACACGTTCGGTTTCTTCGCCCCGGAGCACAGCTACGCCTCCTCCTCTGCCCCTGGCGATGCCGTGGCCGAGTTCAAACAGATGGTGCGCGCCTACCACGAGGCCGGCATCGAGGTGATCCTGGATGTGGTATACAACCACACCGCGGAGGGCAACCACATGGGCCCGACAATTGCGTTTCGTGGCATTGATAACGAGGCGTATTACAGGCTTGTCGACGACAACCGGTTCCTCTATATGGACTACACCGGCACCGGAAACTCACTGAACGTGCGCTACCCGCACTCCCTGCAGTTGATTATGGATTCGCTGCGCTACTGGGTCACCGAGATGCACGTCGACGGGTTCCGCTTCGACCTCGCCTCGACCCTCGCGCGCGAGTTTTCAGACGTGGACCGTCTGGCCACCTTCTTCGACTTGGTTCAACAGGACCCGGTGGTGAGCCAGGTCAAACTCATCGCCGAGCCGTGGGATGTGGGCGAAGGCGGCTACCAGGTCGGTAACTTCCCTGCCCTGTGGAGCGAGTGGAACGGCAAGTACCGCGACACCATGCGTGACTTTTGGCGCGGCGAGGACTCCACCCTCGGCGAGTTCGCCTCGCGCCTCACCGGCTCGTCGGACCTGTACCAGCACAACGGGCGTCGCCCCACCGCGTCGATCAACTTCATTACCGCCCACGACGGGTTCACCCTGAATGACCTGGTGTCCTACAACGACAAACACAATGAAGCCAACGGCGAAGATAGCCGCGACGGCGAGAACCACAACAGGTCCTGGAACTGCGGTGTGGAGGGCCACACGGACGACCCTGTGGTGCTCGACCTGCGAGCACGGCAACGCCGCAACTTCCTGACCACACTCTTGCTATCTCAGGGCACCCCGATGCTCGCTCACGGCGACGAGATCGCACGCACCCAGGGCGGTAACAACAACGTGTACTGCCAGGACAACGAGACGGCTTGGATGGACTGGTCCAACCTTGAAAGCGCAGCAGACCTGCACGAATTCACGCGTCGGCTCATCGCTTTGCGCCGAGATCATCCGGTGTTTCGCCGCCGCAGGTTCCTCGAGGGCGGTGCGCTTGGCGACGACGAACACGGCCGAGAGATCGCTTGGCTCACCCCCGACTGCCGTCTCATGACACAAGACGATTGGAACGCCGCCTTCGGCCGTGCACTTATGGTTCACCTCGATGGCGAAGCGATCGCGGAACCCGATAGCCGCGGCCAGCGCATCGTGGACGATTCATTCCTTCTCATGTTCAACGCCCATTATGAGGACATTGACTTCACTGTTCCCGGCGCGAGGTTTGGTGACGAGTGGGAGATCGTCGTCGATACGACTGGCCCCCTCGGCTACCGTGAAGGCGCACAGCCCATCGGTCCGGATTCGACTGTCACCGTCGGCCAGCGCTCGACCGTGGTGCTGCGCCGTACGCAACCGCCCGCTGGAGCGGGCCGAAAGGAAGGCAACGCCTAAATGATTTCCGCTCATGGTGCAACGTTGACTGTGACCAACGACGCCCTCACCGTGACCCCAACTGCCCTCCTCGCCTCGCTGCGCGGCGACTCCTCGGACCGCACCGTCAGTATTGCGGATATCACCGGCGTGGATATCACCGAAGGTGACGCATGGTCGCCGACCAAAGTGGATGTTGCCACCACCGGTGCTCCGCTGACCGTCTGGTTCGCACCGGGAGACGTCGATGGCGCAAAGAAGTTGCGCACGCTTCTCGACGACGCCAAGCACGGCAAGGCCCCCACCACCGCTACCGCCGACGGCGGAGCAGGCATTCCTGGCTTCTCCTTCGTCGGTTTCGATGTGGAAACCGCGAACCGTCGCTGGGGCTCGATCTGTCAGATCGGGTTGGTCAAGATTGTCGACGGCGAAGAGGTCGAGCGAAAGTCTTGGTTATGTAAGCCGCCTGCCGGTTTAGACGAGTTCGAATCCGGCAACGTTGCTATCCACGGCATTTCTGCTGAGGATGTCACTGATGCCCCAGACGTGCGCGACTGTATCGCGGAAATGACCACCTTTGTCGGGGATTTACCCCTTGTCGCGCACAACGCACAGTTCGATGCCGCCGCACTTCGCGATGCTTGCTTGGCCTCCTCCATCGCCGTCCCGAAGATGCTGTTCGCGTGCACGTTGGCACAGGCCCGCGCTACCAAGCTGGATGTGGCAAACCACAAGCTTCCAACCCTTGCGCAGCACTTCGGCGTTTCCTTGGACAACCACCACGATGCCTGCGAAGATGCCGCTGCGTGCGCCGGTGTGATGGTTGGTCTCGCCCGGGAGGCCGGCCACACCGGCAGCCTGATGAGCTTCATCCACGACACCGGGTTCACGCTCGGATCGATCGACGACGCCCGCGTCACCCCTGTCCTCCGCGACCGCTCCGGTGCCGGCCGCGCGGTGCAGGCGAAGCAGGTCGCCGAAGGTGGTGTCGCTGCTGCCGTTGCCGCCACCGCCGAGCCACGTGGTTCCAACCAGGCCGGCCCGGTGAAGAAGGAGCGCAAACCCGCTCCGTGGCAGTCGGTGGCCACCCCGGACACCGTGCCGGAGCCAGATGCTCAAGCCGACCCGAACGCTCCTCTGTACGGCGAGCACGTCACCTTAACCGGTGAGTTCGAACCGCACGATAAGGGCGAGTTGTGGGACGCGATTGCGAAGCAGGGCGCGCAGGTGGGCAAGAACGTCACCAAGAAAACGACCATCCTGGTTGTCGGCGAATGGTCGAGTGTGACCTCGAAGGAGAAACGAGCCCGCGAACTGCAGGAAAAGGGCCAGGACATTCAGATTTGGCAGGCCCCGAAACTCCTCAAGGTACTCGGTCTGTAAAAAGTTTTGGTTCGGATGGAACCGGGGCGGTGTTGGCTACGTCTAACTGAGTATGTACGTAGTAGAAACTCTTCCCCGCCCTGTCCACCAAGATGCTATTGAATTGCGGCTGGCGCGCCGCGACGACGTCGCGCCATCGTCGTCGTCACGTTCCTGGCTCACGCCTGGCTTTTCGGCCTCGACCGCGTTTATCAACCTTGCACCGCGCCTGGTGTGTGTCTTTACCGTCGACGACGGTCCGGCGCTGACCCACCAACAAATCGGTGAGCTCACGCCGAGCATGAACCAGCTCTGGAATGGTGCCGCTGACCGGTTGGCGAAGCGGGCGCTCGTCGACACGGGCGTCGAGTTTTTGGTGCGCAATCCCGCTGCCGCGCTGGAGCAGACCGGCCTTCCGCCCGGTTTAGAGGTAGGTGGACACGGTGTGCCACCCACCGCGTGGCTCGCTCACCCGAAAACGTTTACGGTGATGCACCGCCATTTCCAGACGGTGCTCGACCCCCGCCACGAGCTGGTCTACGCCACCCGCGACGACCAGGAACTGTTTATCTTCGACGCACCGCTGCATCACGTCCGCGACATCCTGGGGCGCGGCGCGCTGATGACATACTCGGTCGGCTTCCCGCTAATGCACGATCCGCCAGTTTCCGGGTAAGCTCACCCGCCGACATGAGCACTTCAAAACAACCGGCCAAGCGAAACAAGGAAGCTGACGACACAATCGCACGTCTTGGCTCCACCTACTTCGCTTGGGTAAACGCACACGAGGACGTGGCGATGACCTTCCGCCACGCCCTCCATGAACTCATGCGCGATGCCGGCGTGAATTTCGACCGCGTAGATGCACGAGTAAAGTCCTGGACCTCGTTGAAGGAAAAAGCCCGCAAAACTCGCGACGGTGAGTTGCTCTACCCCGACCCGTGGCACGACATCAAAGACATCATCGGCGCCCGAATCACCGTGCTGCACTCGACCGAGATCCCTGCAGTGCAGCGCCTGCTCGCCGACGAGTTTGAGGTGTTGCGCAGCGTGGACAAAGCCGAAGAAACCCGAGTCGCCGGCAACTTCGGCTACGGCTCGCACCACCTTGTCGTCCGTGTTGAGGAGCAATCCGAGGGCCTTGAGGAGTTCGTCGGCCAAGTCTTCGAGGTGCAGATTCGTACAGTGCTGCAGCATGCGTGGGCGGAGTTTGAGCACGACATCAGGTACAAACGCTCAGCGGAAAAACTCGACCCGCAGGTGGACCGCGCGTTCACCCTCGCCGCAGGGCTTATCGAGCTAGCCGATCAGCAGTTTGACCAAATTTCAACCTTGGCAGACCCGCAGGAAAAGGTGCACACCGACGTGGACACCGAAATCTCGCCTGAGACACTGCCGGGCATTCTGACCGTGTTGCTTGGCAGCCAGTTTCCGCTCTCACGCGCGGGCGACTACCGCTTCCTCACCGAGTTGCTGCGTGCCCACGGCATTGAGCTTGTCTCGGACGTTGCGGACCTGACCAACCCGGCAGACATCGAGGCTGTGTCCAACTCGATGAACTACTCATTCGTCCCGGGGCAAGTGCGCATTATCGACGATCTGCTGCTCAACCGGTTCGGCACCGAACACATCGAGAAAACCTGGGATTCGGGAAACCGCCCAGAGGTGCGCCGCAAGCGTCTGAACGGCCGTCTAGCCCGGCTGCGCGGCAGCATCGATTAGCTGCGTTTAGTTCCGCCGCCCCATCAGGCGATCAATCTCGCGGCGTTCCTTCTTCGTGGGGCGCCCGGTCCCGCGATCGCGCACAGGAGGTGCCGCGAAAAGTTCACGTGGCGGTGGCGGCGGACTGTGGTCGATGTAGCAGGTGCGCGCCACCGGTGCGCCAACGCGCTTCGACACCGTCGCTGTAACCTCGAGAATGTACTCGTGGTGGTTCTTCCATACCCGCACCGTGTCTCCCGGCACGACCTGGACGGCAGGTTTGACTGCCTTGCCACCGATCTTGACGTGCCCAGCACGAACGGCTTCGGCGGCCTGGCTGCGTGTTTTGAAGATCCGCACGGCCCACAGCCAGGCGTCGATACGGACGGCTTTGCCTGACGGTTCGATCAAGGCGCTAGTAACGGTCCTGGTGGTTGACGATCTTTTGGACTTTTTTCCAATTCACAAAACCACCCGCAACTCCGATGACGAGCCCAAGCACCAGGATCGTCCAGGACTGCATCAGCAGACCGAACGCGATGCCGCCGGCGAGGCCGCCACCGGCCCACACCAGCGCGTCGCGCGAGTATTTGCGCACGGCGGCTTTTCGTTGGTCGATCGGGTTGTTTGGGCGCGGCTGCATAGTCATGGCATGCAATTCTAGCGCGAAGTAGACAACTCGACCCACCGTGGTCCGAGCGTTTTGCTTTCTGCTTGGCCTTGGGTGGCGGCGGCGAGGAGGTCGTCGATACGCTCACGCTCCCCCGGTTCGAACGCGAGCGTGTACGTGGCGGCAGCTCCGTATTCGACGTCTACGACTTCCACCCCAGCGTTGCGTAGTTCTGCTTCGATTCGGCCGGCTTCAGCATGCGGAAGGTCCACGGCAACTTGCTCACGCATGGCGCGTGTGGTGGTGACAACGCTCGGCAGTGTTTCAGACACCGCGTTCGTGTACGCACTCACGAGCCCACCCGTGCCAAGCTTGATGCCACCGAAGTAGCGAATAACCACGGCGACAATGTCGGACATGCCTGATCCTTTGAGCACCTCAAGCATCGGCTTTCCTGCCGTGCCGGAGGGCTCGCCGTCGTCGGAGGAACGCTCGATTGGCTGTGCGTCGTCGACATGAACGATGAACGCCGAACAATGGTGGCGCGCATCCGGGTACGCCTCACGCGCAGCATGGATGACCTCGCGCGCTTCCTCCTCAGTGGTGGCGCGCGTCACCCAGGTAATAAACCGCGAACGCTTGATCTCAAGTTCGTGGATGGCTGTCTCCCCAGCCTTGGGTCGGACGTAGGAAGTAACCATTTAACCTGCAACGATGAAGTCGTACTCCGGCGTGCCGGGCTCCAAACGTCGGCAGCCGATCGGCGATCCGTCCATGCGCTCCAGAAGCGGGGCAAGGTCGTCCGCATGCGCCAATTCAATACCGACGAGCGCGGCACCGGTTTCGCGGTTGTTCTTCTTCAGGTACTCAAACAAGACGATGTCGTCTTCCTCACCCAGGATCTCCCGCAGGAACATGCGAAGCTGTCCTGGCTCTTGGGGGAAGTTGACCAGGAAGTAGTGACGCAGCCCGCGGTGGACCAAGGAGCGCTCCATGACCTCCGCGTAGCGCAGCACATCGTTGTTGCCCCCAGAGATGATGCAGACGACGGTCGAGCCTGGCTTAATCGTCGTTTGTGCAAGGCCCGCAACCGACAGCGCACCCGCGGGCTCAGCGATGATGCCTTCGTTTTGATACAGCGAGAGCATCTCCGTGCACACTGCCCCTTCGTCGCAAGAAAACACCTCAGCACGATCTTTGTGTGCTTGGAACACCTGCCAGGGAGTGTCACCGATCCGCTTCACCGCCGCACCGTCTACGAATGGGTCGATAGATTCCAGCGTCACCGGCTCGCCCGCCTCAATCGCAGCGCGTAACGACGACGCCCCCACCGGCTCAACACCAACCACCCTCGTCGACGGCGACATGTCCGCCACATACGACATCACGCCTGCCATCAGGCCACCGCCACCGACCGGCACAAGAACAGTGTCGAGCTGCTTGCCCATACTGGACAACTGCGCGACGATCTCGGCCGCGACGGTGCCTTGCCCGACCACGGTATTGCGCGAGTCGAACGGCTCAATCACCGTCGCTCCCCGTGCCGCAGCATCTTCGCGCGCAGCCTGGGCAGCCTCGTCAAACGTGTTGCCCGTAACGACGAGCTCAATCGCATCACCGCCGTGCACCAAAATGCGGTCACGCTTCTGCTTCGGGGTTGGCTTCGGGACAAAGATCTTGCCCTGAATACCAAGCGCACGGCACGCGTACGCCACGCCTTGGGCGTGATTGCCTGCCGACGCCGCCACTACGCCAGCCTCCCGCTCCTCCGGGGTCAGCTGCGAAATACCAAAGTAAGCCCCGCGAATCTTGTACGAACGCACATCCTGCAGGTCTTCACGCTTGAGATAAATCTCAGCACCGTACTGCTGAGACAGCCGCGGGCAGTACTGCAGCGGCGACGGAGTAATGACAGAAGAAATCCTTCCCTGCGCGAACTGGATATCGGCGGCATGGACCTCTCGGAATGTGTCGGATGGGCGCATGGTCGATCAGTGTACGCGCGACGAGTTTTCAGTTTGTTCAAACCTCGATTTACCCCGCTTCCACAGGACTTAGACATATAGATGATTTGGGGTACACTGCTCGCCGTGACCAAACCCCTGACTTCCAGGTGTTGGCCAATCCGATGCGGGGATCACTGAAAACATTGCCTATATCACTATGTTTTCTTCTGGGAACCTGCTAGGTTCTTCCGAGTGATCTGTCGAGCGCACGGTCGACAGCGACAAACCCCCTAAATTTCCATAGGAGTTTTTCATAATGAAGCGCATTTCTTCTGCAATGGTCGCTGCCGCGACCGCGCTGACCCTGGCTGTTACCCCGGCTTACGCTGAGGACGCCGAAAACACCGGCAACGGGGCCACCGACACCAACACCACCGCTCCGGTTGACCAACCTGAGGACAACAAGGGCGAAACCGACAAGCCGGGCGAGGGCGAAACCGACAAGCCGGGCGAGACCGAGCAGCCGGGCAAGGGCGAGGACAACAAGGACGAGACCAACAACCCGCCGGCTCCCCAGAAGCAGACTTCCGGTTCCTCCCAGGGCCACATCATCGGCGCTGTGTCTGGCACCCTCGCTGCGGTTCTGACCACCGGTCTGATCGTGTTCTCTGACCCGCGTGGCATCAACAAGATCATCGACGCACTGAACCGCGAGTTCCACCTGGGCATCCCGCACGTCCACGTGCCGCAGGTCCAGCTCCCGAAGCTCCCGTTCTAAACCTCCACCCCAGCTAGGAATATTCAAGCATGAAGCTCCGCACTCTGTTGGTTTCCGCAGCCGGTGCCGCCGTCGCCGCTGGCGCTCTTGGCACTTCAGCTCTCGCTGCAGAGACCACCACATCCGAACCCACTTCGGCAACTACCACCGCCACCTCGGAACCGGCACCGACGACGACCACTGAGGCGCCGGCGGAACCGACACCTTCCGAGGGCACGGAGGAAACCACCACCTCGACGACGACTACTGAGACGTCGGAGGAAACTACCACCAACCAGTCGACCGAAACCACGACGAAGGAAACCACGACCGCTCCTACGCCGACGAAGGTGACCGCTGAGCCTTCGGCAACGCTGGCTCCGCACGGAAGCATCGGCCCTGCCGATAATGAGGAAGAAATCCTGAAAGCAATCACGACTATCAGCGTGATTGTTACGACGCTTGGTGCTGCAATCGGCAGCCTGGTTGTCTTCATCAACTCGATCCCTGGTGGTCGCGAGGCGCTGCGTAAGTTCTTCAAGTAAGACACGCGCTTCATCTCCTCATGCCCGCTGTGCAATATGCCAGCGGGCATTTAGCTGCGCCGACTATGCAGCGGCATAGTTTCCCCTAACCCAACATCCCGGTTCCCAAGGCGTCACCCGACAAGCTCGCGGCGCGGTACGCCCGCAGAGAATCACCGAAGCCGACTATGCAGCGGCATAGTCACCACCGCACGAGCCCCAAACGCGCACACTATGCAGCGGCATAGTTTCCCCTAGCCCAAGATCCCCGCACCCAGGGTTGCCTTGAGATCACCCATCAGGCTCGCAGAACGGTGCACTCGCAGATGGTCGCCGAGGATCATCAGTTGACTGTGTTCGCCGTTGACCAGGTTGAGATAGACGTCTGAGTCGCCTGGGTTGTTCGACAGCACTCCCTTGAGTTTCGAAATGTTGTCGATGGTGCACTGGTCCGTCCGCAGCGTTAGACGGAGCGGCAGGCCAGCACCGTTGCCGGGGCCAAGTTCGGGGACTTTGACGTCGTCGCCAAACAAGCTCATACGCTCGTCGCGAATTGAGACATGTGCTCTGACCAAAATGATGTTGTCCTCCACAATTTGCGGAGCGACGAGCGCGTACACCTTGTTGAAGAGCAGCACATCCACCTGCGCGCCGTGGTGATCCTCGATGGTCACAATCGCCCAGGGGGAACCGTCCTTCTTAGAGAAGCGTCGGTCCACATTCGAAATCAACCCACCGATGGTGACCTCTGCGCCGTTACGCAGTTCACCGGACAGGATGGTGGTGAGCTGCGTATCGGTCTGTGCATCGATGGCTTCCTCGTACCCATCAAGCGGGTGCCCGGACACGTATAGGCCAAGCATTTCGCGCTCGAGGGCGAGTTTGTGCTTACGGTCCCATTCGTCTTCAGGTACTTCAATGGCAAACGCAGAGTTCGCGGAACCGTCCTCGCCGCCAAGGCCCGCGAAGAGGTCGAATTGGCCCTTGTCAGCGGCCTTCTTCGTCGCCAAGACTGAGTCCACCGCGTCTTCCTGGATCAGCATCAAGCCTTTACGCGGGTGACCCAAAGAATCGAACGCGCCTGCCTTGATCAGCGATTCCGTGATGCGCTTGTTGCACGGAAGGAGATCGATCTTGTCCAGGTAGTCAGAGAAGCTGGTGAAGTGCCCCTTGGACTTGCGGGTCTCTTTGATGGACTCCACCACTTCCGCACCGACGTTTCGCACAGCCGCAAGTCCGTAACGGATGTCTTTGCCGACAGCCATGAAGTTCTCTTCAGACTCGTTAATATCTGGCTGCAACACGCTAATGCCCAAGTGGCGGCAATCCGCCAGGTAAATCGCGGACTTGTCCTTCTTATCACCAACAGAGGTCAGCAGCGCGGCCATGTACTCAGCGGCGTAATTCGCCTTCATGTAGGCAGTCCAGTACGACACCAACGCATAGCCTGCGGCGTGCGACTTGTTAAACGCGTACGACGCGAACGGCTCAATCGTTCCCCACAGTGCATCGACGGCTTCCTTGGAGTAGCCGTTTTCAAACATGCCGGCAGAAAACGTCTCGTACTCCTTCGCCAGCACCTCCGGCTTCTTCTTACCCATGGCTTTACGGAAGCCGTCTGCCTGACCAGCCGTGTAGTTGGCTACCTTCTGCGAGATGTTCATGATCTGCTCTTGGTAGACGATCAGGCCGTAGGTTTCGTCGAGAATCTCGCGCAGCGGCTCCTCAAGCTCCGGGTGAATCGGAGTGATCGGCTTGCGCCCATTCTTGCGGTCGGCGTAGTCCCAGTGAGCGTTCACACCCATCGGGCCCGGACGGTACAGAGCGAGCGAGGCGACAATATCGTTAAAGCCCGTCGGCTTCATGCGCTTGAGCAACTCTTGCATACCTCCGGAGTCGAGCTGGAACACACCAAGGGTGTCGCCACGAGACAGCAACTCGTACACTGCCTCGTCGTCGGTGTCCAAGGCTTCAAGGTCGATGGTCTCGCCGCGGTTCTTCTCCACGTTCTCCAGCGCGTCGCCAAGCACTGTCAGGTTGCGTAGGCCGAGGAAGTCCATCTTCAGCAGGCCAATGGCCTCGCACGCCGGATAGTCCCAACCGGTAATGATCGCACCGTCGGCAGGACGCTTCCACATCGGAATGTGGTCCATCAGCGGCACCGACGCCATAATCACCGCACATGCGTGCACACCTGCTTGGCGCACAACGCCTTCAAGTCCACGGGCGGTTTCATAGATCTTGGCCACATCCGGATCTGTCTCGATCAGCGAGCGAACCTCAGCCGCTTCCGCGTAGCGCTCGTGCTCCGGGTCCGTGATGCCGGACAGCGGAATATCCTTCGCCATAATTGCTGGTGGCAGGGCACCGTTGATGCGGTCGGCCATCTGGAAGCCCGGCTGGCCGAAGTTCACCTTCGCCGAGTCCTTAATGGCCTGCTTTGTCTTCACCGTGCCAAAGGTGATCACCTGGGCGATCTTGTCCTCGCCCCAACGCTCGGCGGCGTAGGTGATCATTTCTCCGCGGCGGCGATCGTCGAAGTCGATATCGATATCCGGTGCGGACGGACGCTCCGGGTTGAGGAATCGCTCGAAGAGCAGGCCGTGCTCCATCGGGTCAATATTTGTAATGGTCAACGCATACGCAACCAACGAACCAGCGGCGGAACCACGACCGGGACCAACGCGAATGCCGATCTCGCGGGCGTGCTTAATCAGCTCCGCAACGATCAGGAAGTAGGAGGGGTAGCCCTTCATGTCGATGACGTCGATCTCGTAGTTCGCACGCTCGGTGTATTCCTGCGGAACCTCTCCCCCGTTGAAACGCTCCGACAGTCCGCGGCGAACCTCCTCACGCAGCCACGTCGTCGGGGTGTGTCCCTCCGGAACGTCCGCGATCGGCATGCGATCGTGCGGGTGTTCCTCCCACAACTCGCTGTAGTCGCCGACACGCTCCGCGATCCACAGGGTGTTGTCGCACCCGTCAGGCACGGTGGAGTCCCACAACTCACGCATCTGTTCGGCAGTCTTGATGTAGTAGCCGGAGCCATCAAACTTGAAGCGGTCCGGATCCAGCAGCGTCTTGCCTGTCTGGACACACAGCATTGCCTCGTGCGCGGGCGCCTGGGATTCGAGGACGTAGTGGCAGTCGTTGGTCACCAGCGGCGGCAGTTCAAGCATCTCTCCGATGCGCAACAGGTCGTCGCGCACGCGGCGTTCGATGTGCAACCCGTGGTCCATCAGTTCAAGGAAGTAGTTGTCCTTGCCGTAGATGTCCTGCCACATCGCCGCAGCCTCCAACGCGGCGTCAAACTGGCCTAGACGCAGGCGAGTTTGCACGTCACCGGACGGGCAGCCAGTGGTCGCGATAATGCCGTCAGCATGCTCGGCGATAAGTTCCGCATCCATGCGAGGCCACTTGCCCAACTGTCCCTCGTACGACGCAAGGGAGCTCAGCTTGAACAGGTTGCGCAGACCCGTCGCGTTCTCGGCGAGCATGGTCTGGTGGAGGTATGCGCCGGACGCGGAGACATCGTCACGCTTTTGATCCGGCGTACCCCACAGCACACGCTTCTTATTAAAACGAGAGTCCGGTGCCATGTAAGACTCAATGCCGATGATCGGCTTCACACCAGCATCGACCATGCGACGGTAAAACGCATTGGAGCCGAACATGTTGCCGTGGTCGGTCATGCCGACTGCTGGCATGCCCTGGCGGGACACCTCCTCAGCCAGCAAGTCCACCTTTGCCATGCCGTCCAACATGGAGAACTCGGTGTGGTTATGAAGATGAACGAAGGAGGATTTTTTGGCCATGCGGCTCATCTTAGACGGCTACGCAAGTCCGAATTATTCGTAGCGCAGCGCGTCGATGGGCTGCATCTTCGCGGCCTTCGACGCAGGGTATGCGCCGAAGAACACACCGGTCGCCAGCGAGAACAGCAGCGCGAACACCACGGCTCCGATCGGCGGCCATGTCATTTCCAAAAGCGCCGAGCTGGCGATCATGCCGACAGCGCCACCCAGGATGACGCCAATGACGCCGCCGATGAGGCACACCAGCATCGCCTCGACGATGAACTGGACACGAATATCATTGTGGGTTGCGCCGAGCGCTTTACGCACGCCGATTTCGCGGGTGCGTTCAGTAACCGTGATCAGCATGATGTTCATCACGCCGATACCGCCGACGAGGAGCGAGATGCCGCCGATTGCGGAGAGCACGGTCGACAGGGTGCGGAAGATCGTCGTCAAGCCTTCGAGGCTCGCTGAGATATCGAACACCTCGGCCTCGTAGTTGTCGTTACCGGCGTACATGCGATCCAGGTACGTTTGCAGGTCTGCGCGGAACACTTCCGGGTCCTCATCCACAGCAGCACGCACGCTAAACGACGACACCCAGTCCGCCTCCAAGCCAACCCTGCCCGCGGCCGTGACCGGAATGTAGGCGTCCGCAAACGCGGTTTCCCCGAACATGGGCTGGCTCTCCGATTTTTCCAGCACACCGATGATGGTGAACACCGCCGGCTTGCCATCGATGATGAGGTCGAAGCGGGAGCCGAGCGCCTTGCTCGGATCGTTGTCGAACAACGCCTCGACCAGCTCTGGCGACACAACGGCAACGGGGCGACGACTATCAATGATGTCTTGATCCAACCCGCGACCGTACTGAACCTTCAGGCCACGCATGTCGAGCGAACTCGCAAGCGACGGGTAGATCGACACACTTGAAGTGTTGTCCCCGACCTGTGCGTCACCACCGCCGGAAAGCTCCAGATCGATGCCTTGCACGCGGTCGCCGAACGACGCTTGCAGCTCGTTGAGCTGATCAAACGTGACAGCATCGTTCTCGTTTGTCGGCGGGGCAAGATCAAACGCCGCAAACGGGTCCTCGGATTTCTCGCCTTCTTCCGCGCGTTCGTGCACCATCACCGGGTACGTGGTCGTGCCGGCGTCTTCCAGACCACCCATCACATCGTTCTCGAGGGCACGGCCCAACGTCATGATGATGATCACGGCCATGATGCCGATGATGATGCCCAAAAGCGTCAGCAGCGAGCGCAACTTGTTGGTATTCAGGCTGGACAGCGCCAACCGTAGCGATTCGCGAATATTCACCTAGTTCACCCCACCCGGCTGGCGCACACGAGCGATTTTTCCGTCCATCATTTCCACGATCCGGCCGGTTTCTTCAGCCAACTCCGGGTTGTGGGTAATAAACACGATGGCTTTGCCCAGTTCCTGGTTGAGTTCGTGGAACAGATCCATGACCATGCGTCCGGTTTTGGAATCCAGGGCGCCCGTGGGCTCGTCGGCAAGCAGCAGCCCTGGGTCATTGGCCAGGCTGCGTGCGATTGCCACACGCTGCTTCTGGCCACCCGAAAGTTCGTTGGGGTTGTGGTGCAACCGATCCCCCATGCCCATGCGATCCAGCAGTTCGGCGGCGCGCTCCTCGCGCTCGCGCTTCGGCACACCGGCGTACATCATCGGCATGGCCACGTTCTGCAGCGCGTCGATGCGGCCAACGAGGTTGAAGTTCTGAAAAATGAATCCGATGTTTTGGCTGCGGTAATGCGCCAGTTCCTTGTCCTGCTTCGCGTACACAGGTTCGCCGTTGAAGGCATACGCACCTTCCGTGGGGCGATCAAGCATGCCGATTAGGTTCATCAACGTCGATTTACCGCAGCCCGAAGGACCCACGATAGAAACAAATTCGCCCTGTTCAGCGTAGAAATCCACGCCGTGCAGTACGGTCAGTTCGCTCGGCTCGCCAACGTTGTACGTCTTCACGATCCGGCGCATGTCGATCAACCTGCCGGTGTTCTCCATGCGCGGCTGCGTATCGACGACTTCCTCCACCGGGACAGTTTCAACTACCGGTTCGTCTTCATCGGCTGGGTCTTCTTCGCCGTCGAGGAAGAACGGGTCGTGGGTGTCTGTCGTGTCGGTCAGGGTGTCGTCGTCAAGCGGACGCTTTTTCCTGCGAAACACTTACGGCTGCTCCTTCTCGCCGTCCTGCTTCTTCTTGCCTTCGCGAGCCTCGCGGACCTTCTCCGGGTCGAAGTTCGGGTCGTTGATCTCAACGGTCTCCCCGATACGCTCGCGGTACTCGTCCGGCCAGTTCACGACAATATCGCCAGCCTTGAGGTCGCCGCCCGTAATGGCAATGTCGACGTCGTTGGACGCACCGGTTTTCACGATGCGTTCCTCGACCTTGCCAGAGGTCGCATCTTCGCCCTCGGTTGCCATGACGAGAACCTTCTTCTTGCCGTCCTCCTCATACACGGCGTCGAGCGGGACGTTGAGCGCGTCCTTCGCCTCAGCGGTAATGATCTCCGCACGCGCGGTACCACCCAGCAGCAGACCTTCCTTGTCGCCGGTGATTTCGATCTCGACCGGGAACGTCACCTCGCTCGAATTTTGCGATCCGCCGCCGCCCATCGCCATGCCAGGAACCTCAGCAGAACCAGAACCGCTCGCGGCCGGCGCAATGCGCGTGACCTTGCCCTTGAACTGCTTCTTGCCAGTTGCGGTCGACGTGAAATCAACCCGGTCCCCGACAGAGATGTTTGGCACGTCCGACTCACGGACGTCTGCCCGGATGACCAGGGAGGAATCGTCGGCAATACTGAGCAATTTGCCTTGCGGGATGTCGCCTTCGTGCACGGAAACCTCGGTCACCAATCCCGCGATCGGGGCGTACACGGTGCCTTCACGGACTTGGTATTCGAGGGTGCCGTCGCCCTCGCCAAGCTGCGCCGACTCGGCCTGACGGGTAGCGGAGCTCACCTGCGCCTGCAACTGGTCACGTTCCTGCGCCGCCTGCGCACGTGCGGACTCAAGTTCCGCCTGAGCCTGCTGCAGCGCCGCCTGAGCCTCCTGCTTGCTCAACGAACCACCAGCGAGCTGCGCCGGAGCTTGCGGTGCCGGTTGTGCCGGCTGTGCCGGTGGTGCTGGAACACCCGGCTTTGCCGTCGCATTGCCAAGCGAGGAGATCTGACCCGCCATCTGCTCCACAGCCGCCATGCCGCGGTTGATCAAGCGCGGGCCGCCCTCTGCAGCAACAGCTGCGTTATAAGCCGCCTGCGCCTGGTCGACCTGCGCTTGAGCAGCAGCAATCGCCGGGTGCGTCCCGTTATTGATGCTTGCCTGATACGCGTTCAACTGCTGCTGCGCCTGCTGCACGTTGGCCTGCGCATCAGCCTGCGCGTTCGCCTGCTGCTTTTGCTGGACCGCCAACTGGCGCTCCAGCTCCTCGGTATTCATGGCAACGAGGAACTGCTGCGCCTGGACCCTGTCACCAGCCTTCACTGCAACATTCTTTACCTCAGACTGCACCGCCGAGGTGATGTTGACAGTGCGCACCGGCTCAATCTTGCCGGAGACGACAACACTGGCAGAGACGCCTTCCTGGGACACGACGGTGTAATCGCCGGGCTGCAGCCCGTCACCTTCGCCTTCGCCGTTGTCACCGCCACCGAATCCGCACGCGCCGAGCAGCAGTGCGGACGACGTGACAATTGCCAGGCTCACGCGTGTCAGCCGGCGACGTGCGGTCGAGTGATTGGTCTCGGAAGCCAAGGGGTCTCCTCCCGGTAGCAGGCATATAACTCCGCAAACTATACACGGCCCCCAGAGACGTTTCGGGTCAATGCAAACGCTCCCCACACAGCATCAGAAGGCAATACTTCCACGGCGAAAACAGCTGGCTGTTCGGCAACCGCGCGGAGTTCATCGCCTGAACCGTAAACGATCACTGCGTCAATTGGCTGCGTGGTTGCTTGCTGGAAGATTTCGTCACGTAGCTGCCCCGCAGGCGGTTCACCAACCGCGATAGGCGCTCCGCCGTTCGCGACCAGAGCACTCGCCCGGCGCGCCGGCGCAACCGTCACCGCAGCATCGTGAACAGATAATGCTGTATCGAACGTCACAAGCGCGAACGCGGGGGCGTCGGCGGCACGCAAGGTGTCGTCGGCGCGTTGCTTGTAGTTCTCTTCCCCGTCTTCGGGCCCGAGGGTGTCGCCTTGCAGCACAGATGGCAGTGGTGGCGTCGCAACGCCAATCGCCCACAACGCTGAGAGCGCAACAACAGCTGCAAGCAGCGTTGCGACGACCCGCCTACCCGTTACGGACCGCATCAAGCGCCACACGAAGGTCCTCCGGATACTCGGAGGTGACCTCCATATATTCACCGGTACGCGGGTGGACGAACCCAAGGCTGGTGGCATGCAGCCACTGGCGCTTCAACCCGAGTTGCTTCGACAGTGTCGGGTCCGACCCATACATCGGATCTCCCACGCAGGGATGGCCCACCGAGGACATATGCACTCTGATCTGGTGGGTCCGGCCCGTTTCTAGGTGCACCTCGATGAGACTCGCCCGGCGGAACGCTTCAATTACCTCGTAGTGGGTCACGCTCGGCCGGCCGTCCTGCGTGACGGCAAACTTCCACCCAGCGGAAGGGTGGCGTCCGATCGGTGCATCAATTGTGCCGACTGTCGGGTCCGGCAGCCCCTGCACCAACGCGTTATAGGTCTTGTCCACGGTGCGTTCTTTAAAGGCGCGTTTCAACGCGGAGTAAGCGGGCACGCTTGCGGCAACGATCATGACGCCGGATGTGCCGACGTCGAGACGCTGCACGATGCCCTTGCGCTCCGGCGGGCCGGCATCGGGAAGCGTGAATCCCATGGCTTGCAACCCACCGACCACATCGGGGCCTTCCCAGCCCAAGGTCGGGTGCGCCGCCACGCCCACAGGCTTATCCACCGCGATGACGTCGGCATCCTTGTACAGGATCTCCAGACCTTCAACGAGTTCGGTGACCGGCTGCGGCGCCCGCTTCGGCTCCGGCAGAGTGACCTCCAGCATGGCGCCTGTGTGGACTCGTTCCGATTTCTGTGCAGCAGTGCCGTTGACAAGCACGTCACCGTTCGCGGCAATTTCTGCGGCGACGGCACGGGAGACACCGAACAGCTTCGACATCGCAGCATCGACACGCATCCCGTCCAGCCCTTCCGGCACTGGAAGCGCCCGGAACTTACCCATCGTTGTCCCCCTTCCGCTCTGCAACAAAGGTGGCCACGACAAACACCACCACACCGACCGTAATAGCAGCATCGGCCAGGTTAAACACCGCGAAACTGCCTACGGAGATGTAGTCCACCACATGTCCGAACCAGAATCCAGGCTCACGGAACAACCTGTCGCACAGGTTGCCCAGTGCGCCACCTGCGACCAGCGCTAGACCAAACGCCTCCCAACGTGTGGACATGCGAGGACCAAACCACAGCGCACCAATGACAAACGCAAGTTGGAGGGTGGTGAATAACCACGTCGAATTCTGCCCCATTGAAAATGCGGCGCCCGGGTTAAACAGCAGGTAGAAGCGGAACCAATCTCCGATCACTGGGTGGGGCACTCCGGGTTCCAGCCATGCGACCATGATGATTTTCAGGAGCTGGTCCAGCGCCGCCACGATGAGCATCACAGCGATCACGACACCAAGGTAGCGGGGTGTCGAGCGGGGTTTCGTTGCCTGTTCCATCGCCGTCCCACCTTAGCGCCTCGGACGCTACCCCTGCGTATGCCGTGCGGTACGTTCTTAAAGATGTCTCGTTTAACTGCCGCCGTTGCCGCCGTTGCTTTGTCACTGTCCCTCACCGCATGCGCGGGCGAGGAAGACCTGATCGAGGGTGTGCCCGCGTTCCCTGTGGACGATCCGGGTGTCACTGTCGTCGATACGGGCGAACATGCTCGCGTGTTGTCGTACACCGAGAACGCCGAGCCCTGGTCCACCACGGTTGCGGTCTCGTCCGGTGTCGCGCAGACAGTGGGCGATCAGGTCCGGGGCGGCGATGTGGCGATCACGACGTTGCCGCTGGACATCTCGGTTGGTGACGCACCTGAACCCGGCGAGGGAGAAGCAGCTGCTTCTCGACGAATCGACTTCACCGTCGGCTCCGGCAAACACTCCAACCTGGACATCGGCCAGGACGTCGCCGCCACTGAAGGCTTCCGCATGAGCTGGCGTGGCGACGACTCCGGGAAGATCTCCACCATCAAACTGCTCGCCCCACCGGAAGCACCGGAGCGCGGCCTGCAACATGTGGAGCCCGCCCTGCTGGCGCTGATCACCCAAAACGTCGTGTTCCCCACCGAACCAATCGGTGAGGGTGGCGTGTGGAAGGTGGAAAACCGAGTCGCCGGCGACAACACGATGTTGCGCACCACCACCTACACTGTCGAGTCGCTTACCGATTCCACCGTTGACCTCGCCGTCGACATCGAGGAACGCCCCTCGGAAAAGGACATGACGATCGACGCCGATGCCGCCGGGGACCTCAACGGCCAGCACATCGAGGTGGAGTCCTCTTCCACCACGTCGAAGGGGCACATCACCGTCGATTTCTCCCGCCCGTTGCCAGTGTCAGGCGAGGTGGAAGCGACAACCCACCTGGTGTACTCCGGCGGGGAGCAAACAACCCGCGTGGTCCAAGACATCACGCGGGCTGTGCGGTACGGCGCTTAACTTACAGGCCAGGAGCTGCCGGAGGCGCCTGCTCGGCTGGGGCTTCGGCCGGGGCCTCAGCCGGTGCGGCCGGTGCGGCCGGTGCGCCGGTGTTGCACATGTCCGGCACCTGCTCCGGCGGCAAGGTGTTGCTGACCAGGAAGCACGCCCAGCTTTGCGAGATCTTCCAGTGGCCCTCCTCGTACACAAACTCCACATCCTCAGCCAGCTGCGATTCCGCGTCCGGTCGGGTGAAGTTCACCGTCGCCAACACCGAGTTGGTGGTGTAGCCCGGCAACACCGGGTTGACCACCTGGAAGTTCGCGCCTGATTCCTGCTGAGACTGGGTCATCAGATCGAACAGTTCCGGCGTGGTTTCGCCACCCTGGACGGTGTTCGCGCGTTCTGCGATGGGCAGGTTCGGGTCGGCAGCGCGCTGCAGGACTGCGTTGAGCTCTTCTGCGGTGGGCATTTCTGCCACGGGCGCTGCGTCGGATGCGCTTGCCTGTTCGGCTGCGGTGGTGGTGTTCTCCGTGTTGTCGGACTCGCCCGAGCAGGCGGTCAGACCCAGCGCGAGGCTGGCCGCTGCAAGTGCCGCAGCAAATCGCTGTGCTTTCACGTGTTCTCCTTGCATACCTTGATTGACTTGCTCAACGTTACTGCACTGAAGCCCATTTCTGGCACTCTGGTGCACATGACCGTCTACGTTGTCTCCACCGGAGGCACCATCGCCTCCACCGCCGATGTGTCCGGGGCGCTTGTGCCGACCTTGTCCGCCGATGAACTTGTCGCCCGTAGCGAAACCACCCGTGACGTGCAAACTCGCGAGATCGCGAGTCTGGATTCGTCGTCAATGGGGCTCGCCGACATCGACCGCCTTCGTGCGCTCACTAGCGCATTGCTTAACGACGACACCCTCACCGGCCTCGTCATCACCCACGGCACCGACTCCTTGGCAGAAACCGCCCTCGCGTTAGAACTCGTCCACCGCGATGAACGTCCCGTCGTGTTGACCGGTGCGATGCGCTCCGCCGATCATCCCCACCCTGACGGGCCCGCGAACCTGCGTGGCGCGATCGAGGTGGCCGCCACCCAGCGCGGCGGTGGCGCCTTCGTTCACTTCGGTGGCGCAACCTTGCCTGCACGCGGCCTACGCAAGCGGCACACTACCGATCTGGACGCCTTCGACGTCCCCGTTTCACTGCGCCGACCTATGCCTGTCCCCGCTGCGCCATTGGACGGCTTGTTCGTGCCGATCCTGCGTGCATGGCCAGGTGACGACGGCACCGTTGCACATCTTGTCGCCTCGAAGTCCCCCGACGGCGTCATTGTCGAGGCCCTCGGTGCCGGCAACGTCTCCGACGGCACCGGCGAAGCACTTCGCGACATGCTGCGCCGCGGCATCCCCGTAGTGATTGCCACTTCTGCCCCCTACGGTGCAGTGACCTTCGCCTACGGCGGCGCAGGTGGCGGCTCTACCCTCGGCGACCTCGGCGCGCTGCCCGCCGGCCATCTCTCCCCCGGCCAAGCTCGTATCGCACTGCTCACCGCCCTGGCCACCGGTGTGAATCCCAGCTCACTGCTCTGACAGCCAGTCCTCCCACGCCAACGAATCGACGGGGTCGGCCGGGACGAGCGCGGGGTCGTCGCTACGCAAGCTCTTGACCCTGCCAGGCCCCGTCGCGCGCGTTTCAAACCGCACCGTGACCCATCCCTTGCCGGCCCCTTGCACCCAACCGTGCCCAAACTCAGGGTGAAATACATCTTGTGTAGCGCGCCACTGCCCTGGCGTGTCTCCCATCTCTGAGACCACCTCGAGTCCAGCCGGTGCGGCATGATCACTCACCCCAGTTTCGTAGTCCTCCGCCACCGGCGCCGGCTTCACAATCTCCTGATCCAACTCCGGAAACAACACATCCTGCAGCGCATCCTCCAGGCCCGAATACGACACCCCCACAAGCCTGATTGGCCCGACTTCGTCCGGGTAACGCACCAGTCGAAACGCCGTTGCGAGCAGGGTTTCCGCATCGTCGGTTGCATACGGCAGGGTCGCCGAGCGGGACTCGATACGAAAGTCCGCCATCCGCAGCTTCACCGTCACTGTGCGAGCCCCTCGCCCGTCTTTCAGCAACCGGCGATGCGAGTCCGCTGCCGCACGTTCAAGAGCCGCGTCGACTTCTGGTGGCTGCGTCAGATCGTTCGGGTAGGTGTGCTCCGACGAAATCTGCTTAGCCACCGCCCGTGGCGCCACCGGACGCTCGTCCACACCACGCGCAAGCCACCACAGCTGCTTGCCCACCGCACCACCAATTGCGATGTCGAGTTCTTTTTCGCTCAGCGCCGCCAAATCCCCAATCGTCTCGATACCTGCCGACGCTAACTTCGCCTCCGTCACCGGCCCCACACCCCACAACTCATTGACCGGCATCGGATGCAGGATCTCTAACTGTTCTTCATGCGGGATGGCAAACACTCCGTCCGGTTTCGCGCGGCCCGAACCAATCTTGGCGTATTGCTTGCCCGACCCAGCTCCGATCGAGCTCGGCAAGCCAGTCTCCTCCTTGATCTCCGCGCGCAACTGGTTCGCCCACTCACGCACCTCGTCAGGGGTAGCACCAATGAGCTCAGCTGGCTCCATGAAGGCTTCATCGATGGACAGTTGCTCCACCACATCAACGTGCTTGCTAATCACCTCGAACACTCGCCTCGACGCGGTCGTGTACACCGCCCGCCGGGGTGCCACAAGAACTGCTTTTGGCCCCACCAGGCGTGCCGCCCGGTGTGTTGGCATGGCGGAGCGCGCCCCGTACTTTCTTGCCTCGTAACTGGCGCCCGCCACGACCCCGCGGCCGGTCACACCCGCAACGAGCACTGGCCGCCCTTTCAGCGTGGGTCGGGTGAGCTGCTCACATGACGCGTAGAACGCGTCCATGTCGATATGCAGCACCCAGCGAGTCATGCCACCACTGTGCACCACCGCTACCGCCGAGTTCCAATTTCGTCATTCATCGAATGAGGTACCCGTGATGAAATCCAGGCGACGCGGCAACCCTCGCCCGCGGGAAACAAACCGCGCGCCATCGTTAAACGTGAAGAACAAGTCGGTTCCCCTGCTTTCAATTGTGATCGTCCCGTGGCTAACCTGCGAGTGACAACTCGAGCACAGTGGAATGAGGTTATCCATGTTGGTCGAGCCACCATGCTCCCATTCTCGGATGTGGTGGATCTCAATAAACCGGCGATGCGAGCACCCAGGCATGGCACATTGATATCCCCATGTTGCGAGCAACGCCTGCACCTGGCCGTCAGTGGCGAACCGCTGTGCACGGCCGACGTTGATGGTCAGCCCATGTTTGTCAATCAAGTGCAACCGCACCACCGCGTTGGCAAGGTAGCTTCGCACATCCTCTGACCGTGCGGCACGGTTTTCGGGCATCCAACAGCCCCCGCCCTGATTCACCATGAGATTGACCTGCACACCGGGGCTACGAAGCGGACTAATCGGGTGAGCCCGCACCATATCCACCATGGCCAGCAACGCTGCGTAAACGTCCTGTTTCTCCGGAGGCCCGTAGCGCGAAACCGTCTTCGCGATGTCTTCGGCGGTGATCTTTGTCCGTTTCCGTGGTTCGCGATCCTGCTCAGAGGCGACAGCATCCTTGGCGTTGGTGGCGTCGTCGATAAGCAGTTGCACCTTTTCAGGATCGTTGAGATCCTCCGGATCGACGTCCTCCAGACCAAAACTGGCCAACTGCGCCATTTTCAGCGCGGTCAGAAGTTTCTGCCCAGCCACGGCGGGAAGACGGGCCTCGAACGCAAGCATGCCATCGTCGCACTCTCTGGCCCGGGCGAAAGGTTCGGTCGGCTCATCGCCTTTCGGCCCGGCACCGGCGAGCACAAGTTTCAGGTCCGAAAACGCCAGAGACAACGCAAGAGCGACAAGCTCCTCTTCGTTTTGCTCGTCTAGAAACTGCAGGAGAAAACGAACCGTCGAATACGGCATCACCCCAGACTCAAACGCCTCGAATAACCGGCGATACCTGCGCAGGCCCCGGGCAACCCTCACATACTCAAAGGCCGTCGGTTCGGGCAGGTTGAGTTCCCTACGCAACCACGTCGCGGTCGACTTCTCCCCATACTGCGACGCGAGATCCTGCTCATCGAACTGCCCGACTGCTTCAAGCATCCGCGCACGATGGTGATTGGCCGAAAGGTGGTTGACCTTAATCCGGTCTTCGAGCACCTCTGCCGACAAATCATTCGTTCGATCAGCCACCCACTGGCTCACTGCAACTGTCATGTTCACACCCCTTGTTTACAAACATTGACACCTTTATATATCGAATAGGTGTGCGATTCAATAGTTTTCCTCAAATCTACCCAAAGAGGCCATTCCCCCACCTTGGCTGCGCAGCTTTTTCACTATGCCGCTGCATAGTTTGGAGCAGACGGCGGTTCTTTGTTCGAAAAACTATGCCGCTGCATAGTCGACACATTCGTCGCCACGATGTGTCACCATGACATCTGTGAAGATCATCCAAACGTTAATCTCGGTAGCGCTCGCATCCGCGACCACGCTCACTGCGCTCACTGCCTGTTCCGGTGCAGAAGATATCGCCGCCGATGCTCCCGAGACCAAACTGACACCGACTGAGGTCGCCGAATTATGTCAGAACGCCGCCAGAAACGCGTCCACCGCCGACGGCGTTGCCTACGACGCCCTAACGGTCTATGCACACGAAGCGCCCACTGACGCAATCACAGGACAGACGTTCGACAGCGAGATCTCCGGTTTTCTCAGCAATGACGAATACATCGGTGAATTCACATTCCGTTGCACGATCGACGGCTCCGACGCCCAAGTGAGCAATTTTTATTTCCCTCCCGAGAACTTTCTCGCCCCGCAATCGGAATCCAGCCCCACAAGGCAAGCACAGCGACAGCACGCACAGCCGCAGCAACCACAGGCACAGGCCGTGGACCCGCAACGCATCGACCCACGAAACAACGGCGCGGGAGTAACCGGCAGGGACGACAACCTGGGCATTTACTATCACAACAAACAAGACTGGCTGTTTCTCGAGGCTCCGGGCAAGGTTGTACCTGGCGCGAAGATTTACAACGTGAACAAAAGCTACTGCTCTACTGGTTTTATCGCGTCGCGGGAAAACCGCACATTCATCGTTACTGCCGGGCACTGCGGCGATGTGGGTGACCAGTTCTACGTCAATGACCAATACGGCGGGTCACTGGTTGTGGGCGAGATGGTCGAATCCTTCTACGAGCGCGACAACACGGGCTTTATCGGCACCGACATCGGACTGATTGAGATTTACGACGATGCCAAGCCGTACGTGGATTCCGCACTGCCCGTAAATTCCCGATTGAAGGGCTGGATCACCCCAGCACAAGCGGGGCAAGGCAACATGACCATTTGCCGTCTCGGTGCCACCACTGGCTACTCCTGCGGCAAATTCGTCGAGGTAGATAGGGCCGGCCAATTCGTGTTTCGCAACATCGCTGACAGAGGCGATTCCGGAGGCGCGATCTTCGCGTTCGACGGCACGGACGCATGGGCACTAGGGGTGACGTCGAACGGCAGCGACTACAACAAGACGCTCACCAGCGGCATGGAAATCGCCGGCGCAATGCAGCACTGGGGCCTCACGCTTCACGGCTAGCCCCTAAAAACACTATGCCGCTGCATAGTGGTCCGGGTCAGGATCCACTATGCAGCGGCATAGTCCGTCAGCGCCTAATTCTTGCGAACGGTGGCGGTCACACCGTCGACAACATCATGGCCTTCGACTGGTTCGGTGACCACATCGAAGGAGGTTGCCAACGTTTCAGCGGCGATGTGCTCTGCGTGACGACGAGCCCACTCCTCCTTCTCAGCCGGCACCGCAAGCACAACCGCAATGCGATCGGAGACCTCAAGGCCCTCACGCTTGCGCGCATCCTGCAGGCCACGGATGACATCGGCGGCCCAGCCTTCAGCCTCGAGTTCCTCAGTGACGTTGGTGTCCAGGACGACGAGGCCGACGGCGGCGTCGGCGTCGACACGCGCAGTGCTCTCCGGGTTCTCGGCGACGAGACGCTCGGTGTAGAGCTCCGGAGTCAGCACGATGTCTCCGTCGACCACCACGTCGTCGCCACGACGCTCATAGTTGCCAGCCTTGACGTTCTTGATCGCGCGCTGGACATCCTTGCCCAGCTTCGGACCAGCAACCTTCGCATTAACGACGACCTCGAACGAACCAGCCGAGTCCACATCCGCGGTGAGCTCAACGTCCTTGACGTTCACCTCGTCGCGGATGGTGGAGCGGAACGGCTCAAGTAGATCAGCCTCTGGCAGAGCAACAGTGAGCTTCGGCAGTGGCAGACGGTTACGCAGCTTGTTCGCCTTGCGTACCGACGACGCCGCCGAGCACACCGCACGTGTCGCATCCATCGCAGCAACCAGATCAGCATCCGCCGGCAGATTATCCGCCTTCGGGAAGTCCGTCAGGTGCACCGAACGGCCACCAGTCAGCCCACGCCAGATCACCTCAGAGATGTACGGCAGCAACGGCGCGACGGTACGGGTCACTACTTCGAGCACCGTGTAAAGCGTGTTGAACGCCTCCGGGTGCGCCTCCTGGCCCTCCCAGAAACGATCACGGGAGCGACGCACGTACCAGTTGGTCAGGGTGTCCGCGAAGCGACGCACCTCATCGCAAGCATCGGCGATGCGCGTGTCGTCGAGAGCCTCGCCCACGGCCTCCACCAAGTCGTGGGTCTTGGCCAGGATGTAACGGTCGAGCACGTTGTCGGAATCCACCGACCACTGAGCGTCCTCAGAGGAGTACAGCTGCAGGAAGGTGTACGCGTTCCAGATCGGCAGCAGCGCCTGGCGCACGCCCTCGCGGATGCCCTGCTCAGTGACGATCAGGTTGCCACCACGCAGGATCGGCGAAGACATCAGGAACCAACGCATCGCGTCGGAACCGTCGCGGTCGAAAACCTCGTTGACGTTCGGGTAGTTGCCCTTGGACTTGGACATCTTCTGGCCGTCGGAACCAAGCACGATGCCGTGGGCGACGACCTTCTTGTACGCCACACGGTCGAACAGCGCGGTGGACAGGACGTGCTGGACGTAGAACCAGCCACGGGTCTGGCCCGAGTACTCGACGATGAAGTCAGCCGGCTGGCGAGCGTCGTGCTCCTCGCGGTTCTCAAACGGGTAGTGGTACTGCGCAAACGGCATAGAGCCGGATTCGAACCAGCAGTCGAGCACGTCCGGCACGCGGCGCATCATGGACTTACCGGTCGGGTCGTCCGGGTTCGGACGCACCAGTTCATCAATGTGCGGACGGTGCAGCGACTTGGGGCGCTCACCGAAGTCACGCTCGAGCTCATCGAGGGAACCGTAGACATCCACGCGCGGGTACTCCGGGTTATCGGATACCCACGCCGGCACCGGGGAGCCCCAGTAGCGGGTACGCGAAATGTTCCAATCGCGAGCGCCTTCGAGCCACTTGCCAAACTGGCCATCGCGGATGTGCGACGGGATCCAGTCGATCTCCTGGTTGAGCTCGACCATGCGGTCGCGGATGTCCGTGACCTTCACAAACCAAGCCGGCAGCGCCATGTAGATCAGTGGCTCGCCGGAGCGCCAGGAGTGCGGGTAAGAGTGGACGATGGTCTGGTCACGCACGACACGGCCCTTGGCGCGCAGGTCGCGGATGATGTCGCGGTTCGCGTCGAAGACCAACTTGCCTTCGTAGTCCGGAACCAGCGAGGTGAACTTGCCGTCGGCGTCGACGGGGATGACCAAATCGATGCCGTAGTCCTGGCAGGTGAACATATCGTCTTCACCGAAGGCGGGCGCCTGGTGGACGACACCGGTGCCGTCCTCGGTGGTGACGTAGTCCGCGTTAAGCACCATGAACGCGTTCTCGTGGTCGCGGAAGTAGTCAAAGACCGGCTCGTACTCCAGGCCCTCGAGCTGGGCGCCGGTGAACGTGGAGATGACCTCGTACTCGCCGAGTTCCTTCGCGTATGCGCCGAGCAGGTTCGTCGCCAAGAGCAATGGCGTATCGACGACACCCTCATCCCCCGGCTTCACCAACGAGTACTCAACCTCCGGGTGAACCGCCAACGCCAAGTTCGACGGCAGCGTCCACGGCGTAGTGGTCCAGGCGATCGCAGCCGCATCGTGCAGTTCAGGGTGCTCAGCCCACGTCTTCTCCGCAGCGTAGCCGGCGCGGCCGCCGGTGAACGGCATGGTGACGGTGACGGTAGGGTCCTGGCGGTCGCGGTAGGAATCGTCGAGACGCGTCTCCTGGTTGGACAACGGCGTGTGCTCTGCCCAGGAGTACGGCAGCACACGGAAGCCCTGGTAGATCAAGCCCTTGTCGTAGAGCTCCTTGAACGCCCACATGACAGATTCCATGTACTCCGGGTCCATGGTCTTGTAGCCGTTCTCAAAATCGACCCAACGAGCCTGGCGGGTGACGTACTCTTCCCACTCGCCGGCATAGTGCATGACGGACTTGGCGCAGTACTCGTTGAATTTCTCCAGACCCATGTCATGGATCTGGGCTTTGTCAGTGATGCCGAGCTGCTTTTCTGCCTCAAGCTCCGCAGGCAGACCGTGGCAGTCCCAGCCGAACACACGCGGCACATGGAAGCCGGTCATCGTGCGGTAGCGCGGAACGATGTCCTTGACGTAGCCCGTCAGCAGGTGGCCGTAGTGCGGCAGACCGTTAGCAAACGGCGGGCCGTCATTGAACACGTATTCTTCGCAACCTTCACGCTGCTCAAGCGATGCCTGGAACGTTTCATCCTTGTTCCAGTAGTCGAGCACAGCGCGTTCCATCTCGGGAAACTTGTCGCTGCCTCCGGTCATATCGACCTTAGGGTAGACGTTGCCAACCATGACACTCCTCCACACACAATCTGCAGGGACGCATGTGCTGCGCGGTACCACCCTGCTTGGGGCGAAAGCCCCCACTTCATTTGTGGTGAAGGAAGTGACGTCTTCCCATTTAACGTCCGGTTCTAATAAGCGTAATGCCGTTCTTCCGGAATGCTCCCCGGTGATAGCCGGATCAAAGCGTTACGCCCGGAAGTGTAGCACTCCCGGGCGTTGAGGTTTTACTTCTCGTTCGGCGCCGTAGTTGAGCGGGCCTCGAGTTCCTCGAGCTGGGACTCAAGCAGCGTCTTCAGGCGAGTACGGTACTCGCGCTCGAAGGTGCGCAGCTCCGCAATGCGATTCTCCAGCGCAGTCTGCTGCTGCTTCACCGTGTTCATAATCTCGGTGTGCTTGCGCTCTGCATCTGCCTTGAGCTTGTTGGCCTTCTCCTCCGCTTGGCGGATCTGGGCCTCGGCGCGGGAAGCGGCCTCGCCAGTGGTCTCCTCGGCCTTCTTCTGGGCCTCGGCGACGAGCTGCTTGGCGCGAGTCTCCGCCTCCTGCAGCTGAGACTGGGAGCGGGTCTGAGCGTCCTGCAGTTGCTTCTTGGACTTCGCCTCAGCCTCGGCCACCTCACGCTCTGCAGCGCTGCGTGCGTCTGCCAGCATGGAGGTTGCCTCTGCCTGGGCATCGCTGGTCAGACGGTCTGCCATCTCCTGTGCAAGGCCGAGCACCTTGGCAGCCTGGATGTGCGAATCCTGCGAAGGCTCTGCCTTCTGCGGGGCGGTGTTGACCGCCTTGGACACGCCTTCAGCCGGACGCTTCGCAGCCTGTGCGCGAGCTTCCTCAGCCTGCTTGCGGGCTGCTGCCGCATCTTCCTTGGCAGCCTTAGCCTCAGCCTCAGCCTTGTCCTTGGCTTCCTTCGCGGAACGCAGCTGCGCCTCGTAGTCAGCGCGGATCTTCTGCTCCACCTCGCGGCGGATTGCAGCCTCGTCTGCGGAAGAACCGGCTGCTGCCGGTGCCGCTACGCCAGCGCCACCCTCTTCGAGTCGTGCGCGGAGCTCTTCGTTTTCATCCTGGAGCTGTGCAAGCGCGTCTTCAACCAGGTCGAGGAACTGATCAACTTCGTCCTCGTTGTAGCCCCGCTTGCCAATCGGGGGCTTGCTGAAAGCGACATTGTGCACGTCAGCTGGCGTCAACGGCATTTGCGTTCCCTTCATGTTCTTGTAACGGACCCGCGTCTGCGGGTCGCGAATGCGCCCCACGTTACGGGAACGTACTTAATTTGTCTGCTGAATTGTAACTGTTTCGTCTACACAACGCACATGACAGCGCGCTAATGCAGTGCCGGAACGATCATCGTCGCCCGGATAACCATCTGGAGCAGGGAAAGTGCCAGGAAAAGCACGATCACGCTCACATCGAGCCCTACTCCCCCGTTCAACCTCAACGGGGGGATGAGCTTGCGTAATGCAAACACTGGAGGGTCGGTAATTTTGAACAGTGGTTCCGCCACCATGATGAACCAGTGGGGCGGGTCGAAGTGCTTCGAAAATGCCTGAATCATCTCAATGATGATGCGCACGACGACAATCAGCGAGTAGATGCCGATGACGGCGTAAAGAATTGCTCCGATAAGTGCCACGCGTTCACACCCTACAGGTTGTCTAGCGCAGGCCCGCGGAGCGCTTCAGCGCTTCCTTGTCCACATTGCCGTGCTCCGGGACGATCGCGAACAGACGCTTGCGGGTCTCCTCGCCACGGGACAGGTTGTGCATGCTGCCACGCAAGCCAAAGCATAGGCCGGCGGCGAAGTCGACGATGCGCTTTGCATCGGCGGTGTCCAGATCGGTGAGGTCCATCACCACGGCGTCGCCATCGCGGAACGGCTCGCCGATCTCCTTGGCATCGTTGTAATTACGCGGAGACACGTTGACGATGCGCGGGGTCGGACGGTAGCTGGCGCGTGTCGACGACACCTCGCGGTGGTCACGCTCATAACGCGACGGACGCTCAGCACGGTCGTACGCGCCAGCGCCAGCAGTCGAGGAAGTTTCGGAGTAGCGCGAATCCTCAAAGTAGGCGTCGTCCTCGTTGTTCTCGATCGGACCGAGGCCGAAGAATTCTTTTGCGCTGCCAAAGAAGGACATAGTGGGGCTCCTTGGGGGTGGTTTTGCGATGAAGGTCAGCCTACGGGGCGGGGTCCAAGCAGCGCTGTTCCGACACGCACGAGATCGGATCCGCACGCGATTGCTGTCTCAAAGTCCCCGCTCATACCGGCCGACAAGATGAGGTCGCGGCCGAGGTGGGCGGAGGTGTCGTCGACAAGCGCACGTGCCCTGCGGAACACCGTCTCGGGGTCGGAGTTCAACGGGGGCACGACCATGAACCCGTCGAGGCGAAGATGCTCGGAATTTTCGACCGCCTCGATGATTTCCGGCACGTCGTCGTAGGAGGCGCCGCCACGGGCGGTATCGCCGTCGTCGGAAAGCTGGATCAGGCACGGCAGGGTGTCCGTGGTGCGGTCGCCGCGCTCGAGGGCAAGCGCCATGCCACGGTCAAGGCCGTGGGCGAGTTTGACCGAGTCGAGCGAGTGGACCTGAGCCGCCCAACGCGCGACGGCGTTAGCTTTCTTGGACTGGATCTGGCCGATCATGGCGATCTGACACCGCCCATCCAGAGCTTCAGCCTTCGCGCGAGCCTCCTGCTCGCGGTTCTCACCGACGAGGGTGATGCCTGCCTCGGCGAGTTCAATAATGCGCTCAACGGGGTGGAATTTGGTCACGGGCAAGAGTTGCACGCTGCCTTCCGGGCGGCCGGCGGCGCGCTCGGCGTCGTGAATCTGCTGGGTTACTTTTTCGAGGTTATGCATCTGGCATCCAAATCACGCCGGCCTGACGTCCGGTGACGCCCTCGCGGCGATGAGAGAAGAAATCGGTATCGGTGATGGTATCGCGCGGATCTGCGTCGATGTGGGTCACGCCCATGCTCATCAGTTGGCGCACAAGCCCGGCACGGACGTCGATGCCCGCGGTCCCCTGCTTGGTGGTTGTGCGCGAGCCGGGCAAATGCTTTTCGACGTCCGCAGCCATCTCGGCAGGCACCTCATAGGACTCACCTGCCGCCGCCGGCCCGAGCAGCACCTGGATACGCTCCGGGGCTGCGCCAAGCGCCACCATCTCCTCGACGGTGCGGCGCACAATGCCGTTGCGAGCTCCCATACGGCCCGCGTGGGCTGCGGCGATCACACCTGCGCTGTGGTCGGACAGCAGCACGGGGGTGCAGTCCGCAACCAGCACGCACAGCGCGAGGTTTTTCTTGCGAGTCACGATCGCGTCAGTGGTCGCAACCGGCTCATCCGCAGGCCCGTCGACCACGGTGACGGTGTTGGTGTGGAGTTGTTCCATCCACACGAAACGCTCGGCGGGAAGGCCCAAGATGTCGGCGAGACGCTGACGGTTCGCGGCGACGTCGGCTGGGTCGTCGCCAACATGCGTTCCCAGGTTGAACGCATCGTACGGAGAACGCGAAACCCCGCCAGCACGGGAAGTAAACACCATGCGGACGGGGCGGTTGGAAAGATCTGGCATGCCAGCCAGTCTAACTAGCGCATGAAATCAGGCACATCCAAATCGTCGAAGCCGCCGCCGAACTCCTCGTCGCGGCGCGGACGGGAGTCCTCACGGTCCGTAAACAGGCCACGGTTTGGCTCGTAGCGGTGACGAGCCTGGTAGCTCTCCGACGGCTGCTCGGCGCGGGTCTCGGTCCGGGTCTCAGTGCGTGGCTCGGCCGGCTTCTCCGGCTGGGACTCGAGCTCCTCGGCTGGAGCGATGACGCTTGCCTGCGGGGCGTCCTCGGCAGGACGAGCGTTGGCCTTCTCGTCGAAGCCAGTGGCGATGATGGTCACGCGGACCTCGTCGCCCAGGTTGTCGTCGATAATCGTGCCGAAGATGATGTTGGCATCGTCGTCGGCCTTCTCCTCCACGATGGAAGCAGCGTTGTTAACTTCCATCAGGCCGAGGTCGGAGCCACCGGCGACGGAGATGAGCACGCCCTTGGCACCCTCCATGGTGGTCTCCAGCAGCGGGGAGTTGATGGCCTGCTCAGTTGCGGTCATCACACGGTTCTCGCCGCGCGCAGAGCCGACGCCCATGAGCGCGGAGCCAGCGTCAGCCATAACGGAGCGCACGTCCGCAAAGTCGACGTTGATCATGCCCGGGATGGTGATCAGATTGGTAATACCCTGAACACCGTTGTAGAGCACCTCGTCAGCCGCGCGGAACGCTTCCATCATGGAGAGCTCCGCGTCTCCCAGCTGCAGGAGGCGGTCGTTCGGGATCACGATGACGGTGTCGCAAACTTCCTTCAGGTTCTCAATGCCAGCCAGCGCCTGGCGGGTACGGCGCTTGCCCTCGAAGGTGAACGGGCGGGTCACAACACCAATGGTCAGTGCGCCCATCTTCTTTGCAATACCTGCGACGACCGGGGCCGCACCAGTACCGGTGCCGCCGCCTTCGCCTGCGGTAACGAAGACCATGTCGGAGCCCTTCAGGGACTCCTCAATCTCCTGCTTGTGGTCCTCGGCGGAAGTGCGGCCAACCTCGGGGTTCGCGCCTGCACCCAGCCCACGGGTGGCTTCTCGACCAATGTCGAGCTTGGTGTCGGCATCGGTAAACAGCAGCGCCTGCGAGTCAGTGTTGATGGCGACGAATTCGACGCCCTTCAACCCCTCCTCAATCATTCGGTTCACAGCGTTGACGCCGCCCCCGCCGACACCGACGACGCGGATCATGGCGAGGTAGTTGGCGGGAGAAGTCATAGCGTAAGTCTCGCCTTTCAAAACTCGGGTGTTCAGTTGCGTCCCATCATGTTTGAAAGCGAAGCATTTTTTGTGTTCTCCCCCGGCGTGTCACAACCCTAAACCTGTACTTTAGGGTTGTGACCTGGGGTTTTAGCGCGAGGTCACCAACTCGGGGTTAGAAATATTGAACTCGTGGCCTTCCAACTGGAGCACGGTTTCGAGCGCCAGCGCCTTATTCGCATTGTCGGTTGCAGCTCCCCACTGGACTACGCGGTCGTCGTCAAGCACGAGCGTGTAGGTGTAGTCACCGTTGGCTTTGAGCGCGCGGACGCGAGGCCGGGCAACATCACTAATCGACGACGCCACCTCCACCGCCTGCGCAAACCGCTCCTGGGCCACCCCCTGGATCTCCACAGCGCCTGCGGGCGGCGCCGCAACGATGAAATCGCGGCCCTCCCGGTCGATCAGGTGCGGCTGGCCATCAATGTCCACCCACGCCACCGGATCATGCTCTGTGATCTCCACACTGACACCGTTCGGCCACGCGCGCGACACTGTTGCGGAATCCACCCAGGGGTTTGCGGCAACATTCTCGGCGGCTCGGCGCGGCTTCACCTTGCCTATCGGCGTGCCGTAATCAATCCCGGTGAGGTTGCGTACTTCCTCCTCGGGCAGGTTCACGGACCCCTCGACGGCAATATCGTTCACGCTCATCAGCGGCGTGAACGGCACGGCCGCGCACACAGCCACAACAATGGCCACCGTTGCTGCGATCGCACCGTACGGGATCTTCCGGTGCTTCGGCTGCTCCTCGGTTGAGTCAGGCATGGGAACTTTTGTGGACATTACTTACCCGCCAACGCATCCAGGATCTCGTCTGCCAGCATGGTCACACTGCCCGCCCCCATCGTGAGCACCAAGTCACCCGGCTCGGTCACGGACGCAACGGTTGCAGGAGCAGCAGAGAAGTCCGGTTCAAGGTGCACCGGGATGGTCATTTCGTCGCTAATAATGCGCGAGGTCACACCCTCAACCGGGGTTTCACGGGCACCGTAGATATCTAACAGCACGCACTCGTCTGCCAGCGACAATGCCTTAGCAAACTCGCTGGAGAACTCCTGGGTGCGCGAGTACAGGTGTGGCTGGAAGCACACGACCACACGCGCACCGTTGCCTTCTGCTTCCACCTTGTCGCGGGCCGCGGTAAGCACCGCCTCCACCTCGGTCGGGTGGTGGGCGTAGTCGTCGTACACGCGAGTCTCGCCGACGCTGCCTTTGTACTCGAAACGACGGCGCACGCCCGTGAACTCGCTGAGCCCCTGGGCGAGCTTCTCCGGATTCGCGCCGACGAGTACCCCACCGAGCAGCGCTGCTGCCGAGTTGAGCACCATGTGGCGGCCCGGGATAGCCATGCTGTAGGTGACCTCGCCGGAGACATCAGGCGTGCGCAAACGCACACCGACTGCGGTGTGCTCGCCTTCCTGGCGCTCTTCGGTAATCACCGCCGCTGCCGGCACGCTCGGGTGGCGCTTTGCGGCTTCTTCAGTGCCGTATCCGTAAACCGTCAGACCACGCTCGATTGCGCGCTCACCGCAAGCTGCGGCGTGTTCGTCATCTAGGCACACCACGATGTTCTTCGCAATGTCCGCAAAATCATCGAACACCTTGAAATACGCCTCACGCGTGCCGTAGAAGTCCAGGTGATCCGGCTCAATGTTCGTAATCACGGCGACATCTGGGGAGTAACGCAACAGCGACGCGTCCGACTCGTCGGCCTCCGCGACAAAAACCTCGCCCTGGCCGTGATGAGCGTTCGTGCCAGCACGGTTGAGTTGCCCGCCGATCGCGAACGACGGGTCTTTCCCTGCTGCTTGCAACGCCACGACCGCCATCGACGTCGTCGAAGTCTTGCCGTGCGTGCCAGCGAGCAACAGCTGAGTACGGCCCTCCATCAACTCGGCCAGCAGGTCCGAGCGGCGCAGCAGCGGAACACCCTCCCGCTTGGCGCGGACGAGTTCGGGGTTGTCCTGCGGGATAGCAGCAAAGCTCGTCACCACCGCGGTGGGCAGCTCGCCTGAGAGCTGCAGGTTGGCCTCGTCGTGGCCAAGCGCCACCTTCGCGCCCTTGGCCTTCAGCGCCCGAACCGGACGGGAGTCCTTCGCGTCAGAGCCAGTCACGGTTGCGCCTCGGTCCAACAAGATATGCGCCACGCCCGACATGCCGGCACCGCCGATGCCAATGAGGTGCACACGTGAGAGATCCGTCATCAGTTTTCCTTTCCAGCCGCATCAGCAATGCGGCGCGCGAGGTCCTCGGCAACATTGCCGGCACCGGATTGAGCAATTGCGCGACGCATCTCGGCACGCGCATCGTCGTTATTGAGCAAAGGCAGCAGCTTCTCGACGAGTACGTCGCCGTTGAGCTCGGCGTCGTCGATACGCAATGCCGCCCCTGTGGCAACCAAATGTGCCGAGTTCAACCCCTGCTCGCCATTGCCATGCGGCAACGGGATGTAGATCGCCGGCACACCAGCCGCAGAGTTCTCCGCAACCGTCATCGCCCCCGAGCGGCACACCACCACATCTGCGACCGCATAGGCCGCCTCCATGTCGTCGATGTACGGCACTGCCGCATAACCCTCGTGGGGTGCAGGGGCATCATTTTTGCGCCCATAGGCGTGCAACACCTGGTGTCCCGCGGCGGTAATGCGCTCAACCGCATCGGCGAGCGCCGTGTTGATGCTCACCGCCCCCTGCGAACCACCGGTAACCAGGACGGTCGTCTTCTCCGGATCAAGGCCCCACGTGCGTAGGCCACGCTCACGCTTTGCCCCATCCGGGTCGACCCCGACACCGGGACGCACCGGAATGCCGACGACGTCGCCGGCCATCCCCGAGTTCGCCACCGCATTCAGGCCAACGCCGCCGAGCTTGACCCCAAGCTTGTTTGCCATCCCCGCAAGCGCGTTTGTTTCCAGCGCGAAAAACGGCAGCCGCAGCGACTTCGCCGCCAAGTATGCCGGCGCCGACACATACCCGCCGGTACCGAGCACCACCTGAGCACCCGAAGATCTCATCGCTTGTTTCGCCTGATTGACCGAACGCAGCAGCTTCGCCGGCACCGCAGCCAACTTCCACGGCTTCTTGCGCGGAATGGGCACCGGATCAATCAACGCCAACTGAAAACCGCGGGCGGGAACAATCGTGGTTTCCAAACCACGCTCCGTGCCCAACGCGACAACATTGGCACCGAACTGATCACGCAACACCTCCCCCACGGCGAGCGCCGGCTCAATATGGCCTGCGGTGCCGCCGCCTGCCAAGACGACGTTGAGTTCACTCATGTAATCCTCCTGCTATCTACGCACGCGGCGCGGCCCACCAGTGGCTTGACGCACCGGCGCCGTCGGGCGGTGATTGCGCTGTACCTGCTCACGTGGGTGCTCGCGAGGCTGGCGTTGCTGTGTGATCGGACGGGGCTCCTGGACGCCAAGCATGCGGTCGAACACTGGGCGGCCGTAGTTCTGCATCGCGGAAATCGCATCCGGCTCGTGGCGAGCCACGTTTGCCAACACACCCATCGCACCCAGGGTGATCACCGCCGAGGTACCGCCGGCAGAGAGCATCGGCAGCTGAATGCCGGTTACCGGCAGCAGACCGATGACGTAGCCGATGTTGACAAACGCCTGCGAAACAACCGCTGCCGTCAGCGCCGCCGCCATCAGCGTCTGGTACTGCGACTGCGCACGCCGAGCGGTACGGAAACCGAAAAAGCCGAGCAAGGCGAACAGGGAAATAACCAAGGTGCCGCCCCACAGGCCGAGCTCTTCGCCGATGATCGCGAAAATAAAGTCGTTGCGTGCCTCAGGCAGGTAGAACCACTTCGCGCGGGACTGGCCAAGACCGACACCGAAAATGTGACCGTCTGCGAGCGACAAAAAGCCTTGGTGGGACTGGAACGCAATACCTTGCGTGTCATCGAAGTGGCCGCGCAGTGCGTCGAAGTACACGTGGAAACGCGCGGAGCGGAAACCTCCGGACAAGAACGCCACAATCAGTGAGAACGCGCCACCAATTCCCAGGTAAACGATTGCCTTCTTTGGCACACCCGCGAAGATCAGGATGAAGGCGACCACAACCGCGAACGACAAAGCCATACCCATGTCGCCCTGTGCGGCAATCAACGCGACACAGATTGCAGCCACGATAAAGAACGCGAGGAAACCGTTGTTGGCCTGGAACAAACGTTGCGGATTTCTGTGTTCGAGCACCTTCGCGCCCCACATCGCGATAGCCACACGGGCCACCTCCGATGGCTGCAGGCGCAGCGGGCCCAGCACAATCCACGACTGGGAACCTACCTCTTCGCGGCCGGTGCCCAAGGGCGTGAGCACCAAGATCAGCAAAATAACGGAAGCGGCCATCAGGACAGCGGAGAAGCTGCGCAGCCGCTCAGGCGGCGTTTTCAGCGCCACCCAAAACGCGATCAGGCCACCGATGACCATGACGGTTTGACGGATGGCCACGCCCCAGACGCTCTCGGAATCTGCGAACGACGTCGCCATTGACGACGACATCACCATCACCACACCAAGACCTGCAAGCACCAGGACAATGCTGCGGATCATGGTGTAGTCGATGAGCGGCCGGGAATCCAGAAACTCCTCGAATTTGCGCACCTTAAGTGCCAATTTTGAGGTTGGCTCGGTCGATCGCGGGGCACGCCGCGTTGTCCCCTGTTGCACCGCCATGCAGCTGCCCTTTCATTCGAGAAGTCTCAACGTGAAGTTGAGCTTACTTGTTATCCGGGCTCCAGTGTCGCATCGCTGCCGCTGCGAAGGCGTCGCCACGCGCTGACATGCCCGAAAACATATCCAAGCTCGCAGCCGCCGGCGCCAACAGCACCGTATCGCCCGGCTGCGCCTGGGTCGCCGCCCACGCAACAACCTCATCCATGGCTTGTTCCGAATCCGTGGAGTCGGAGACAAACACCGGAACGTCCGGGGCGGCCGCGTTGACCGACGCGCGGATGAGCTCACGATCCACACCGAGCAGAGCAACGGCGCGGAACTGATCAGCGTGTGCTTTGACGACACCGTCGACGGCAGCGCCTTTGAGCTGTCCTCCCGCGACCCACACCACCGTGCCCGCACCGGTGAGCGCAGAATCCGCCGCGTGCGGGTTCGTGGCCTTGGAGTTATCCACCCAATCCACACCGCCGCCGGAGTGCACCACCGCCCCACGGTGACCGGCCACGCGGTACTTCTCCAGTGCCCGCTGGATGTGATGCGGCTTGGCCCCCTGGGTCAACGCCACCGCAGCGGCCGCGAGTGCGTCAAGCAGACCGGCGGCTCCGGCGGGCTCGATGCCGTCGGCACTTGCAACGTCGATAGTTTCGCCGCCGAGTTTGGCCACGATCCTGCCGCCCGAAACACCGACCTGGTTGTCGCCAGGCTCTTGAAGTGTGAACCCGATGATGTCGTCGCGACCAGTCTGCTCAGCTAAACGCTGCACCTCCGTATCGTCGATACCTGCAACCGCATGCGTTGCTTGCAATACCTTCGCCTTCGACGCGGCGTATTCCGCAAACGAGCCGTGCCAGTCAATGTGGTCTTCAGCCAGGTTCAGCAGCACGCCAGCATCCGGCACGAGCTCGGAGGACCAGTGCAGCTGGAAGCTGGACAGTTCGGCAACGAGGACATCGACGTGTTCGTCGAGAAGCAGCACCTCTCCGACCGCGGTGCCGATGTTGCCGCAGGCACGTGCGATACGGCCGGAGTCGGCGCCGACTTCGGTCATCATCGCCGCCAGCATGCCCGTAGTCGTGGTTTTGCCGTTGGTGCCCGTGACGACGAGCCACGTCCTCGGTGCGCCAAACACGCCGGCGCGGTCAAGGCGGAAGCACAGTTCAACATCGCCGATGACGTCGATGCCGGCGGCGGTGGCGTCGACAAGCAATGGCGTATCAGGTCGCCACCCGGGCGAGGTGACCACAAGGCCAGTGTCAGCGAAGCGCTCGCGCGCTTCAGCGCTGGAACACACCGCGAAGCCTTTTGCGGTAGCGGCTGCGCGCCCATCCGGGTTGTCGTCGACAACCGTGAAATTCGCACCCGCCTTCGTCAGCAAGTGCGCTGCGCCGAGGCCAGAAACACCAGCACCGGCGACTAAAACATGATCTGGCAGCGTCACAGGCCCGCTCCGTTCAACGAGAGCCACTCACCATAAAACGCGGCGAGGCCAAGCATGACCGACATCCCGGAGATGATCCAGAAACGCACCACTACGGCAGTCTCTGGCCAGCCGCCGTTTTCAAAGTGGTGGTGGAACGGCGCCATGCGGAACACTCGCTTGCCGGTGGTCTTGAAGGACGCAACCTGAATCACCACGGAGGCGGCCTCCAGGACGAACAACGCGCCGATGACAACCATCAGCAACTCGGTGCGCGAAGCAACCGACAGGCCCGCAACAAGGCCACCGAGTGCCAGCGAGCCAGTATCCCCCATAAAGATCTTCGCGGGTGCGGCGTTCCACCACAGGAAACCCACGCAGGCACCAAAACCGGCCGCCGCGAGGATAGCCAGGTCCAACGGGTCGCGCACCGAGTAACAGCCAGCGGTCGCGACAGCGTCACAAGAGTTACGGAACTGCCAGAACGTAATGCCCGAGTAGGCAGCCATCACAAGTGCCGTCGTACCAGCGGCCAACCCGTCGAGACCGTCAGTCAGGTTCACTGCATTCGACCACGCGGCGAGCAGGATGTAGATGAACACCAGGAAGATGATGGTGCCCACCACACCCCCGCCGATGGCGAGGTTGATCGTGTCGATGTCGCGCACGAACGACAAGAACGTCGAGCCAGGTGTCAGACCGTTCTCGTCCGGGAACTGCAAGATAAGCAGCCCGAAGGCGATCGAAATGGCAAACTGCGCCACAAGCTTCGCCGTCTTATTGAGGCCAAGGTTGCGGTGCATGAACAACTTAATGCCATCATCGGCAAAACCTACGAGGCCGAGCGACAGCGTAAGCCCCAGCACGATCAGGCCCGAGGCAGTAAACGCCGTGTGGCCCGTAGCCAACGCTGAGAGACTGCCGCCGACGTAGCCAAGCGCGATTGCTAACAAAATAGCGATGCCGCCCATTGTTGGCGTGCCACGCTTGCGGGCGTGCGACTTCGGGCCGTCCTCGCGGATCTCCTGCCCCATCTCGCGGCGATGGAAATATCTAATGAGCAGCGGGGTCACAAAAATCGAGACCAGGAAACTAAGAATCCCGGCGCAAATGACTTGAACCATGAAGTGTTACCTCGCTGCTGTTTCGTTATTCATGTTGAACTATCTAAGCGTATGCCCTTGCAGTAGCGCCTCGGCCACTGCCCACAGTCGCGCAACGTTTGATGCTTTTACCAGCACGACATCGCGGTCGGTGCGCGACTGCCAGTCGTCGATACCCGCTGGCGGCATAGCCAACAGTTCGCGCACTACCTCGCTGGCTTCGGCAGCATCGGCGACGCTGCTGGTGCGGATGCCGAATTGCTCAGCACGCTCGGCCAGCGCTTCCATCGACGCATTATTCCCGACAGTGATGAGGTCGGTGACGCTGTAGCGCGCCAACTCATCGGCAAGCGCCGCGTGCTCGTGTTCCGCACCGGCGCCAAGTTCGCCCATCTCCCCCAGCACCGCAACGGAGCGCACACCTGGGCGCGCCGCGGCGGTGTAACCCAACGCGGCAATGGCAGCCCGCATCGATTCAGGGTTGGCGTTGTAGGCATCGTTGATCACGGTCACGCCATCGGCGCGGGTGTTGACGTCCATGCGGTTGACCGACACGGAATGTGCATCAGACAACGCCTGCGCGACAGTTGCGGCATCCATGCCCGATTCAATGCCGACTGCAGCTGCAGCCAGCGCATTGCCCACCTGGTGCGCACCGAACACGTTGAGGGTTACGCGCTGCGGATCGCTCTTCGGGGTGTGCATGATAAACGACGCACGCGCCACCGCATCCAGTTCCACATCGGTGGCGTAGTAATCCGCTGCCGTATTGCCGTTGGCGGAAAAGCGCACCACGTGTGCCTTCGTCCGCGGAGCCATCGCGTTGACCAGGTCGTCGTCGGCGTTGAGCACCGCGATGCCATCGGCAGGCAGCGCCTCAACGAGTTCGCCCTTGGCCTGCGCGATGTTCTCGCGGGAGCCGAACTCCCCCAGGTGCGCCGAGCCCACGTTAAGCACCACACCGATCTGCGGTGGTGCAATCGTGGCCAAGTGCGCAATGTGGCCGATACCGCGCGCCGACATCTCCGCGACGAGGAACTTCGTCTCCTCCGTGCAGCGCAGCACCGTGTACGGGTGGCCGATCTCGTTATTAAACGACCCCGGAGGCGCCACCGTCTCGCCCGCGCGCTGCAGCACCGCCGCGATCAGGTCCTTCGTCGAGGTCTTGCCGGCAGAACCAGTCACGCCGATGATCTGCAACCCGTGGTTCTCCGTCAGTTCGCGGGCCACATAGGTGGCCAACTTTGACATCCCATCCACAACGCCTGCTGCGGAGCCAGTTGGATCGTTGACCGCCAGGTCCGAGTTGTCGTCGGCACTGGGCGGTCGCTTCTCGACGACCACAGCCGGCCGACCGACCTCCCTCGTGGTCAACGACGCCGTGGCACCCGCCGCAGCCGCCTTACCCACAAAATCGTGGCCATCCACGTTCGCACCCGGGAACGCAACGAATAGCCCGCCGGGGCCAATCTTGCGGGAATCAAACTCCACAAACCCGGTCACCGAGTTGTCCGGATCAGCCTCCGGGCTCAAGTGTCCTCCGGTGATCTCCGCGATCTGGCGAAGCGTCAGTGCAATCATGCGTTCCTCTTCTCTCGGCGGGCGCGAAGTGCGCGCCGCATCTCTTCGCGGTCATCAAAATGGTGCTTGGTGTCGCCGATGATCTGTCCAACCTCGTGGCCTTTACCCACGACAATGATGGCATCGCCGGGCTTTGCCCACTCGACGAGCGCGTCGATCGCCCTCGCGCGGGAGCCTGCCTCGATGATATCGTATGCCGTTTTTGCGTCGCGTGCGCCTTGCAGCACCGCTGCGCGGATCGCTGCCGGGTCTTCGGTGCGCGGGTTGTCATCAGTCACCACAACAAAGTCTGCGCCCTTCGCTGCTTCCGCTCCCATGAGCGGGCGTTTCGAGGAATCTCTGTCACCACCAGCGCCGATCGCCACACCAATCCGGCCATCGACCTGTCCACGCAGCGTCTGAAGCACTGCTGCGACAGCGGCCGGCTTGTGGGCGTAATCCACAACAGCGACAAAATCCTGGCCTTCATCAATTCGCTCCATGCGCCCCGGCACCGCCGCCTGCTCTAGGCCTGCGACAAACGCTGCTACATCGACACCAACCTGTGCCGCGAGCGTGGTGGCAAGGGCGGCATTGGCGACGTTAAACGCACCCGGCATCGGCAGAGCAAACTCCACCTGACGCTCTGGAGTGTGAAGTCGAATGTGCTGGGTTCCGGTGTCGTCGATACGCAATAGCTCCGCAGTGACATCTGCATGCTCACCGCGGGTTGCCACCGTCACCGGGTGCTCCGCGCGCGCGGCCATCTTCTGACCCCAAGAATCGTCGACACAGATCACGCTGCGCTTCGCGTGGAGGTCGCTCGACGGGTCAAAGAACAAGGCTTTCGCCTCGAAGTAGTCCTCCATCGTCGGGTGGAAATCAAGGTGATCCTGCGACAGATTGGTAAAACCAGCGACGTCGAACTGGGCACCCGTCACGCGCCCAAGCATGAGCGCGTGGGAGGAAACCTCCATCACCACATGCGTAACGCCCTCGTCGCGCATACGGGCAAACAGTGCCTGCAACGTCGGCGCCTCAGGCGTAGTCAACTCGGTGGCCACATCGCGGCCCATGATCTTCGTGCCCGTCGTACCAATCAGGCCGACCTTGCAACCAGCCTGTGTCAGTCCACGCTCCAGCATGTACGTCGTGGTGGTCTTGCCCGACGTCCCAGTCACGCCCAGCAGCGTGAAGTCCTTCGACGGATGCCCGTACACCTCCGCGGCAACATGGCCAAGAATCGCGCGCACATTATCGACGACCAACACCGGCCGGCGATCCGACGTCTGCTGGATGATCGCAAGACCTTCTTCGTCAGTCAGAACCGCACCTGCGGCCGAATCGAACGCGTACGACGCGCCATGCACCCGCGTGCCAGGCAGCGCAGCAAACAAGCCACCGGGCTCCACGTTTTGGGAATCAAGACCAATAAACGACACCTCAAACGGTGCCTGCGGCGCATTGACGATGCGTGCCCCCGCAATCTCAGCGAGGGATGTCAGCGTGGGCGCTGAGGACATGATAATTCCTTCCTTTCAGGGCCGTTACTGGGCTTGCAGAACAAACGGTTCCGCGGGCGGGCTCGGCGGGATATTTTCCTTATCCAACATCCAGCTCGCAATCTGGCGGAACACCGGCGCCGCAGACTGGCCACCGGCACCGCCGTCGAGTACACCGCGCTGCGGCTCGTCCAGCATGACCGCCACAACAAATCTCGGATCGTTCGCCGGGGCAATACCCGCAAACGTAATCCAATACTGGCTCTGTGAGTATGCGCCCGTTTCCGGGTTCACCTTCTGTGCAGTACCTGTCTTGCCAGAGAACTGGTAGCCCTCTAGCGCATTTCCTTGTGCAGTACCCGACTGGTTGCCGGTCGGGTCTTCTTGGAATGCGGCACGGAACATATCCACCGTTGTACGCGCCGCCTCCTTGCTCACCACTTGGTTGCGCTGCGGCTCATCCTGCGGGATATCTTGCCCGTCCGGTCCGACGATGCGCTCGATGATGCGTGGCTGGATGCGCTCGCCGTCGTTGGCCAACGCCTGGTACACACTCGCCATCTGCAGCGCAGTCCAGCTCATGCCCTGACCGATTGGCAAGTTGGCAAAGGTACCGCCCGACCACTGTTCAAGCACCGGCAGCAGACCCGGCGACTCATTGGGCAATTCAATGCCGGTCGGAGCACCGATACCGAAACGGTTGAGGTAATCCCAGTAGCGCTCCTCGCCGAGGCGCTGCGCCAACTGCAATGTGCCCACGTTGGAGGACTTACCGAAGATGCCTGCGGTGGTGTACGGCAGAACATCGTGCTGCCAGGCGTCGCTCACTGTCACACCGGCCATGTCGATCGAGCCCGGCACCTGGTGCACCTCGAACGGGTCAGTCACCCCCTGATCGATTGAAGCCGCTGCAGCGATGACCTTTGCCACCGAGCCTGGCTCGAACGGGTGCGAGATCGCTGGGTTCTCAAAATCCTTACCCTGCTTGATCTGCTTTTCAATATCCCCGTTCGGGTTGATGGTGTCCGTATTGGCCATCGCCAACACCTCACCCGTGTGAGCGTCAAGGACGACAGCCTCAGCCGACTTTGCCAAAGAGTTTGCCTTTGCCTGCTCAAGCACTTGCTGCACATACGTCTGCAGGTCGAGGTCCACCGTGAGCTCAATGCGCGCACCAGGTACCGCTGGCACCACATCGCGCAGGGAGCCCGGAATGGACTGCCCACCTCCCGAGACGTCCTCGGTCGAGCGGCCGTCGATACCGGTAAGCACCGCATCGCTAGAGGCCTCAAGGCCGAACTGACCGTGCCCGTCCATGGAAACCTTGCCAATGATGTTCTCCCCCACAGCACCGTTCGGGTACTGGCGGATGTCCTGCTGGTCAGCAGCCACACCGTGGAACTTCGCCGCCACCTTCGCAGCGACATCGGGGTCAACGTTGCGCACTAAAACTTCGTACGACGTGTCGGCGTGGAGCTTGTCCAAAATCTCCTTGGCACTGACACTGCCCACAGTGCGCAACTGCTCTGTGTCTGTACCCGTAGGCTGTGGATCAGTTTCGCCACCGATCATGCCGGGGATCTCATTCGCCATTGTGCGCAGCACGTCTTCAACGCGGGCGTCGAGCTGCGCGTCGATATCTGCCTTGGGGACGCCGTCGATACGCATCTGCAGCTCTTGCTGCTGTCGCAGTTCCTCACGCAACTGCTTCGGCGAGACCGTCAACGACCTTGCCTGCATCGTGTACGCCAACTGCTTGCCGTCACGGTCCACGATCTCACCGCGACGCGCTGGCTCAACATACTCGCGCTGGCGTTGCACCTTGGCAACTTCACGCAACTCGCCGCCGATGATCACTTGGACCCAAAACAGGCGTGCGATCAGCAAGGCTGCAACGCTGAGGAACACAAGCGTCAAAAGGAATACACGGTGGTTGGTGATGTGACGCTGACTCTTCCGTGGCGCCGGACGCTTCCGGGGTGTGCCCGTGGATGTCACGTGCCCTCCTCACCTACCAAATCTGCTCATTGACTCGTTTATCATGCCCCGCACAAATGCGAAACGAGGTTGCGCCACACGCCTGCGGCACAACCCCCACCGTTAACGTCTATTCGCCGGCGGGCACATTTGCCTGATACGGCGCCACGTTGGCAACCTGCGGTGCTTGCTGCGGACGAGGCGGAGCTTGATTGCCACCTGGAACCTGAGTCAGCGCATCCGCCAGCTCGCGGGTTGCACGGCCATCACTGCTTGCACGGCCCTGCCGCAACGCTTCGCCGTTAACGTCGACAATCTTGGCAACCTTTTCTGGGTTGAAAGGCCGGCGCTCTTCAGCACGACCATCTTCCATGACCTCCACTAGGCCAGGTTCTCCAGCGACCACCATGCCTGCGCCTGCAGCGCGCTGTGCGATCTCCGCAGCAGAACGACGATCCTCTAAGTCACGGTTGAGCGACTCGACCTCGTTGGCAAGTTCACGCTCCTTCGACTGCAGCTGCTGGATGGTGAAGGTTTGTGTCGTGGCCACGCCGGACAGCAGCATCGCTATAGCAATACCGATCACCAGCAGAGGCACCGCAAGTGCGGACACTGCGGAAAAACGCGACGGCGCCGCGACCGTGCCAACCCGACGCCCACGCACAGACACAACCTGCTGCGAGCCGAGGCGCCCCCGCCCTCGGGAGTGCGGCACATGCGGCTTCACACCCGGCATCGTGCGACGACGTGCCGGAGCGCTTGTACGGCTGGTGCGGGCACTGCCATCGCGCGTCAGCGTCATCGCGCGGGAGCCACCTCGTGTGTCTCGTGCTGCCATGGTGTCCGTCCTCAGATGGTTGTGTGTTGTACGTGGTTTGTTGTGGGTTATGTGGTTGTCGTTGAGTGCTTAAGCTTCTCGACGCCGCGCACCCTCACCGGTGCTGCACGCGAGTTGCGCTCAATCTCTTCCTGCGGAGCCTTTTCCGCCCCGCGGGTGATGAGTTTGAACGTTGGCTCGGTGCCCGGCAGATCCATCGGAAGTCCCGCCGGCGTCTTTGAAGCTGTCAGTTCAGCGAAGGCAGATTTGACGATCTTGTCCTCGAGCGACTGGTAACTCATGAACACTGCTCGCCCGCCGACGCCGAGCAAATCCGTAATCACCGGAACCACTCGCTCGACAGCCTCAAGCTCGCGGTTGACCTCAATCCGCAGCGCCTGGAAGGTGCGCTTCGCCGGGTGACCGCCAGTACGTCGCGTGGCGGCCGGGATGGTGCTGTACAGCAGTTCCACGAGCCGGTCCGCACGGTCAAACGGCGCACGCTCGCGCTCCTTCAGCACAGCCGACGCAATCTTGCCTGCGAAACGTTCATCGCCGTAGGACTTCAGAATCCTCGCCAGGTCTCCGTGCGAGTACGTGTTAAGTACCTCGGCCGCAGTGATGCCGGTGGTCGGATCCATGCGCATATCCAGCGGTGCGTCACCGCGGTAGGAAAAGCCACGCTCCTCCTGATCCAACTGCATCGATGAAACACCGAGGTCGAACAGCGCACCAGCCACACCGTGCTGCCTCACAAGGTCGAAGGTCTCGCCCTCCCCCGATGCGATCTCGTCGCCGATGTAGTCGAACCGGCATTGCACCGGAGTGAAACGCTCACCGAACTGAGCCAGGCGCTCAGTCGCCTGCTGCAGCGCATTCGGGTCGCGATCCACACCGATCACGCGCGCTTGCGGGAATACGTTGAGAAAGTGTTCGGTGTGGCCACCGGCACCAAGGGTTCCATCGACAATGACGGCGTTGGCGCCGAACGCCTCTACAGCTGGGGCCAGGAGTTCGGCCATGCGGTCGCGCATGACCGGCACATGCCCATGAGGGTCTGCAGCGTGTGTGCGGTACACCATCCGGGCTCACCCCTCGCGGTCAGTTAGTCGTCGGCTCCTTCTAAGCCGGGGAGTATGTAGAGCCCTGTCCGGGGCGGCTGTTCTGATGTCGGGGAAGTACACCAGAATGCTTCACGCCCCGGACAGAGTCCGTACACACTCTCCGAATTGGTTGCCCGCTGTTGGGTAGTCAGTCCTACAGCAGACCGGAGAGAATGTCGTCGTCATCCGCCGCGGAGAACGCGGCTTCAGTCTCTTCTTGATACTTATTCCAGGATTCAAGATCCCAGATCTCGAGAAAATCCACAGAACCGATAACTACGCACTCCTTGGAAAGGCCTGCGTACTCACGGTGTGCCGGCGACAGGGTGATACGTCCGGACCCATCGAGCGTTTGCTCATCCGCACTGGCAGCCAGATTGCGGATAAACGCGCGCGCCTTCGGGTTCGTCCTTGATGCTGCAGCGGCCTTGCGGGCGCGTGCAGCAAACTCGTCCCGCGGGTACACCGCGAGGGAGTGGTCCTGTCCTTTGGTCACCATCAGGCCGTCTGCCAAGTCCTCACGGAACTTCGCAGGCAGCGTCAGGCGCCCTTTGTCGTCGAGCTTGGGAGTGTAGGTTCCCAGAAACATCCGGCGACCTACCTTCCTTCACCTTCAGAGATTGGCATTTGCAGTTTTCTCGGCTTCGCTCCGCATTACGCACGTAGTCAAGATGCGCACCACGGTGCTCCGCTGTGCCCCACTTTAACCCACTTCCCCCCACAAACGCCACACTCTGAGCAACTTAGTTCCCACAACAAGAAGAATACGCAGGTCAACGGCCACAATCCCCGTGGGGCAATTACCCGCCAATGTCCCCCACTTACCGCCACATCCCCCACTACAACCCCATCAATCACCTATAGGCACACGAGACGCAACCCGCTCCGAACGTCCTTTAACAGGCAAAATGGCCGGATCAAACCAACGGGTGGGGCAAAGTGGGGAATGTGGGGCGAAGTGGGGATAAAAAATTGCCCTCCCGAAGAGACCGGGAGGGCGAAGGGAAAGCTAAAAGCTACTGACGATCCTCAAACCGTCGACGGAAGCTCTCCTCCAGGCTAACACTGCGCGGCGAGCGCGACTTGGACTGAGCCTGCGCTCGCTGCAGCGAAACACCAGCGGCAGCCGGGGTACGGAGCGCCATGATCCCCCCATAGAACATCACACCGAAGCCGACGATGCTCAACACCACAGTCCACAGACTCCACGACGCCAGCGCCACTCCCCCAAGAAGAAGGACAAGGCCCAGCACAATGAGGGCGAGGCTACGCATAGTCAGCCGGCCCGACGGGTGCGAAGCACCATACCCAGAGGACGGAGCGACCGAGGAACCGAACTTCGGGTCGTCTGCAAGGAGCGACTGCTCGATCTCGCGCAGTGCGCGCATTTCCTGCTCAGAAAGAGACACTACTTTCTCTCCAGATCCCAGCTATGAATGAACAATGTATGGATACAACGAACATCGTACCCACATTGTTCCCGCGCCTTATTACGCCGCCATCGGCGCATCACCCCCAGTGGCGTCCAGGAGAAAGTCCTCAGCCGAACCGATAAGGCTTGAGACCACGACCGGCGACGGGTTGTCGTCGATCCCAGACGCCACCCTCGCCCGGCGCGCCGAGTATGCAGAAAATACCGTCGCCCAGTGCTGGCCACTTTCCCCGGTGAGCGCGAGCTTGTCCCACGCATTAGTTGGCAGCCGCTTCCGCTTCCGGAGCACAATGCTGCGAGCGTTGCATGCGCCAGCGATGCGCAGTGCAGCCCGGTATGCGTTTTCCATTGCAAGGTCGTAGCGCCTTGCCGCAAAGTCGGTGTGTGCCTGTGCAAGCAGTGCCTCCGCAGAGAAGATGAACGAGTCAAACTTTCGCGGCGCCCCCATATCCCCGTACGCCCTGCCCGTTGTGGCTGAAACTACGCTTCCCATGACACTTTCCCCTTTCGCTGTTACCAGTGCATGTCGCCTTTTGATTGCCCATGACCCTAGAAGTCACCCACGACACCACAACCAAAAATTAGCACGTGTGTTCGACTGTTCGAACGAGGATGTGTGGTCAAGCCCCGCAACAGGCACATAAGTGGTTCGATAGTGGGGTGCACATTGAGATCCAAAGGCTGACCAAGGCGGAGTTTTCTTTCCTCGTGCCACGGTTGGTGGACATCTACATGGAAGCTATGGGGTACCCCCAAACCATGCGCGCGCAGCGTTTACGCGTGTGGCGTGGAGAGGTCACCTGGCCAGGCTTTTCCGCCGTGGCCGCAATCTCGGACAACAGCGTCATCGGAGTGGCCTACGGTTTTCTCGGCGCGCGGGAGCGCTGGTGGGACCAACAACTCGTCAAAGCACTCACTCAGCAACGTCTAGACGGCATGCTTTCTGACGACGACCGTGCGCTACTGGCCAACTACTTCGAAATCGCCGAAGTGCATGTGGATCCGAGGCACCAGGGCCGCGGCATTGGTGCGGCGATGCTCAGGGAACTGCTCGCATCGACATCAGCTCGTTGGGCTGTCCTATCTACTCCCGAGGTAGACGGCGAAGCTAATAACGCATTTGGGCTTTACCGCAAGTTTGGGTTCCAGGACGTTGCTCGCAATTTTTATTACGGAAGCGACCCTCGCCCGTTTGCGATTCTCGCACTCGACATGGCGGGCACACCTCATGTCGGCGAGGCTGACTAGGGTACGTTCCAGAGAGATTTTCGTAGACGACGGTGAGGAGCAGCGTGGCTACACACGAATTGGGGATTGGGAACTTAAGTGCGGTGCCTGGTGTCGTCGAAAAGCATTTGGAGCAGTTTTTCGACGAACACGGGCCGGCAATTTCCGCGATCGGTGAGCCTGTCTCGGAAGCAGTCGCGCACTTGCGCGCGTTCACACTGGGTGGTGGCAAGCGAGTGCGTCCGCTGTACGGCTGGGCCGGTTTTGTCGGCGCCGGTGGTTTGGAAACTAGCGGCGAGGACCCAAACGCGGTCTTGCGCGCGATGAGTGCGCTTGAGTTCATCCAGGCGTGTGCGCTGGTCCACGACGACATCGTGGACGCCTCCGATACCCGTCGCGGAAACCCCACGGTGCACCGCAGTGTGGAGGCCCAGCACCTCGAAAACCATTGGCTGGGTGACGCTGCGACGTTTGGCGTGAACACCGCAATTTTGCTCGGCGATCTCGCCTTAGTCTGGGCGGAAGATATGTGGCGCTACTCCGGTGTTTCGTTGGAGGCGCTGCAACGCGCCGCGGAACCGTGGGTGGGCATGCGCACGGAAGTCATCGGTGGGCAGATCCTTGATATTTCGTTGGAAAGCCGTGGCAGCGAGTCTGCGGACATGGCGGATCGGGTGAACCGGTTTAAGACCGCCGCGTACACGATCGAGCGTCCGCTTCATCTTGGTGCGACTATTGCTGGTGCCGACGATGAGACCATTGCGGCATTCCGTGGTTACGGACGCGATATTGGCATCGCATTCCAGCTTCGCGACGACCTCCTCGGTGTCTTCGGCGACCCAGCAATCACCGGAAAACCTGCGGGCGATGACCTGCGCGAAGGAAAGCGCACTGTCCTTTACGCGACGGCGCTTGAGCTTCTCGATGCCAACGATGCCCACGAGCTCCGCACCGGTGTAGGTACCGCCACCGACCCAAAGGTGCTTCAGCGCCTCGCCGATCTCATCCGCCAAAGTGGTGCGGAGGATGCGGTCGAAGAGCGCATTAACCGTCTCACCGCGTCCGGCATTGCTCACCTGGATACCGCCGGTATTACTGCTGAAGCTCGCCAGGCACTGTCCGAGTTGGCCCACAAGGCCACAGACCGGCGTATGTGATGGCCGGTAAAATCCGGCCGATCCCCCTCGGCGTTGTCGCAGCCGTTCTCATCGCGATCGGTTCCTTTGGTGCCGGAGCGACGCGTTACCGTGACGGCCTCATGCGCTCGATAGGCCTTGAGTTCCTCACTTACGGCCACGGCCGCGGCATGATGGACGGCCTCCTGATGGCGGGCACTGGTCTTCTCGTGTTTGCCTGGCTGTGGCTGTGGCGCACCCGCCCAGGCGAGCAGACCGTGCTCCGTGCGGTGTGGTCGTGGGCCGCTCCACTCGCCTTGAGCGCACCAATCATGTCGCGCGACGTGTACTCCTACCTCATGCAGGGGGCAATGCTTCGCGACGGCTTCGACCCCTACTCCGAAGGCGCCGCTATCAACCCCGGCCCGTATTTGTGGGAGGTCTCCCACGACTGGCGCAACACCACAACGCCGTACGGGCCACTGCACTTGGGCATTGGCAAAGCGGTGACCACGATTGTCGGCGACCACGTCGCGTTTGGCGTCGTTGCCTACCGGCTGATCGCGCTGGCAGGTTTCGCGCTCATTGTCTGGTCGGTACCGCGCATCGCGCGCCTCGCAGGTGCTAGCCCCGGGTTTGCACTGTGGGTAGGTGTAGCCAACCCTGTCATGCTGTTGCACCTGATTGGCGGCATGCACAACGAGGCGGTCATGGTCGGCCTGGTGTGCGCGGGCCTGTACCTGTGCATGCGACACACGTGGTGCACCCCCGGAATCGTGCTCATCGCATGCGCGGTATCGCTCAAGGCCACGGCTGCGTTCGCGTTGCCGTTTGTGGTGTGGCTGATGGTCATGCGTCGCGCCCGCGTCCACGATGTGCCCCACCACCTCGCCGCGCTTGCCGTCTCTGGAGCCTGGGCGCTGGCGGTCTCGGTCGCCGTCATCCAGGTGGTGACGTGGGTCTGCGGCTCAACGTGGGGTTGGCTCGAAGAAATCACCGGTAACTCGAAGGTGATCAATCCGCTGGCTGGTCCGACGTTCGCCGCAGAACTGATTACCCCGCTCGTGCAGTTGGTCAACGACGACTTCAGCTACAACACAACGCTTGCAGCCACCCGCACGGTGTTCAGCTTCGCGATGCTCCTCGCGCTCGTGATCACGTGGTGGTGGTTCCGCCCGGCGCGCGGCAAGGACTACGCGCCGCGGATGCTGGCGGGCACCACCGTGGCGTATACGGCAGCGTTTGTCACCAACGCGGTAACGCTGCCGTGGTACTACGCCTCCATCTTGGCGCTCGTGGGCACGTTCCGGGCACCGGCCTGGGTAGCTAGAATTACTACCGGCGCATCCGTCGTCGTGGCACTCGCGTTTACAGGCAGCGGCAACCACAGGCTCTACGACGTGTGGTTCCTCGCCGCAGCCTTCATCGTCGCCGTGGTAGCGACTCGCTGGGTGTTTAGAATGCCATCGCTTGCGCACGACGAATAACTTCGCGCGCTTTCTGACCATGCAAGGCGTCAATCGGGCGCCCCGGTAGCGAATCCTCTTCGGTGTAGAGGAATGTGAGGATCTCCTCGTCGTTGTAGCCGCCATCGGCAAGCACGGTGATCGCGCCTGAGACGAACTTCGACAGCCCATCCTCACCGATCAGCCCAGCCGGGATGAATTTTTTACCATCCCGGATGTACATGACAAGTTTGCGGGCACCGACATAGTCGTGCACACGAGTGACCGGAACGCCCAACGCTTCGGCGGCGTCGGGAAAGGCCAGCAAGGTTTCGTCGCTAAGCAATTGCTCGAGATTCGTTTGTGTGCTCACGGCGCACGATTCTACCCTGGGGTACATGGCAACACTCGCTCCAGGCACAACTCTCGACGAACGCTACGTCGTGGACCGCGCCATCGCCCGTGGTGGCATGGCCACGGTGTATCGCTGCATCGATTCCCGCCTGGGCCGGGAAGTCGCTGCGAAAGTCATGCACGAGCAATACGTCCACGACGCTGTGTTTCGCGACCGCTTCCGGCGCGAAGCCCGCGCGATGGCGCAGCTCAGCCACCCTAACTTGGTCAACGTGTACGACTTCTCCGCGTCCGGCAACAACGTGTTTCTCATCATGGAACTCATCACCGGCGGCACGCTGCGCGAATTGCTCGCCGAGCGTGGTCCGATGCCTCCCCACGCAGCCGCCGAAGTGATGCGCGGCATGCTCACGGGACTGTCCGTCGCACATGAGAAAGGCATGGTGCACCGCGATATTAAGCCGGACAACGTGCTTATCGACGCCTCCAGCCGCGTCAAACTCTCCGACTTCGGCCTCGTGCGCGCAGCCGCCGAAAACACACATTCGACCGACCAAATCGTGGGCACCGTCGCCTACCTCTCCCCCGAACAAGTCGACGGCAGCCCCATCACAGCCGCATCGGATGTGTACTCCGCCGGCATCGTGTTGTTCGAACTCCTCACCGGCCGCACGCCATTTCACGGCGACACCCCCATCGCGCACGCGTACGCACGCCTCCATGGAGATGTGCCCGCGCCGTCCTCACTCATTGCCGGGGTGCCAATGCTTTTCGACGAGCTCGTCGCCACCGCAACCGCCCGCACCCCCGAAGCGCGCTTCCGCGATGCGGGAGAATTCCTCGCCGCACTCGACGACGTAGCAGCCGAACTTGCACTGCCGGACTACACCGTGCCTGCCCCGCGCAACGCCGCAGCCACGCGAGCCGCAGCACACCCGACTAACTTCGGACTAGTCAACAACGCCACACAGCGACGCCTCTTCCCCGATGACGAGGCGCCAACGCGAGTCGCCCCCGCAGTTGAGAGGCCAACTAAGCAGGCGTCCCCAGAACTGCCGTCACGCAGCCAATGGCCCGCTGCACAGGCGTCTCCGGCTCCGGTTCCGGCCCCCGTTCCGCCTGCAGCCGCCCCCGTGCCCGCACCCGTGCCACCACGTGCACCCCGGCCTGCCGCTCCCAATCCGGCAAAGCGCCCCGCAGTCAAGCCGGTAACTAACCGCTCTCTGATCGGTGTCGTGCTCTACACCGCTGTTGCAATCGCCGTAGTAGCTGCGGTTGGTCTGGGCGCATGGTGGTTCGGCTCCGGGATGTACGGCGACATCCCGGAGATCGTCATCCCGCGGTAGCGCTGGCCGAGTAGCGCTGTCTTAGTAGCGCAGCATCTCTGCAACGAGGAACGACAGCTCGAGTGCCTGCTCGGTGTTCAGACGCGGGTCGCAAGCGGACTCGTAACGGCCCGGCAGATCCACATCAGTGATGTCCTGCGCACCGCCGAGGCACTCAGTGACGTCTTCACCCGTGAGCTCGATGTGAATACCACCCGGGTGGCTGCCGAGTTCGCGGTGGACCTCGAAGAAGCCCTGAACTTCGTCGATGATCTTGTCAAAGTGACGCGTCTTGTAGCCATTGCTCGACGTGAACGTATTGCCGTGCATCGGGTCCGACTGCCAAATGACCTTGTGGCCGGAGGCCTCAACCGCCTTGACAATGCCAGGCAGTACTTCGCGGATCCGGTCCTGCCCCATGCGGATCACCATGGTCAAACGACCCGGCTCGCGGTTCGGATCAAGCTTATCTGCGTAAGCGACAGCCTCTTCTGGAGTGGTGGTCGGGCCCAACTTGATACCGATCGGGTTGCTGATCATCGCGGCGAAGTTGACGTGGAAATCGTCGATACCGCGGGTGCGCTCACCGATCCAGAGCTGGTGGGCGGACAGATCGTAAAGCTTCGTCTCACCCTTCGAATCCGTGGCCAAACGCAGCATCGCACGTTCGTAATCCACCAACAGCGCCTCGTGAGATGCGTACACGCTGGACGTACGCAGGTTCGTGTCGCTGACGCCACAAGCATCCATGAACGCAAGCGAACGCGAAATCTCGCGAGCAAGTGCTTCGTAACGCGCACCCGCCGGCGAGTTAGTCACGAACTCTCGGTTCCAGTTGTTGATGTTGTGCAGGTCCGCAGTACCGGACGCCGTCAGGGCACGCACCAAGTTCATCGCCGCCGACGAGTTCGCGTACGCACGCACCATGCGGGCCGGATCGTGGCGACGAGACTCCTCGGTCGGATCCACACCGTTGACGATGTCACCGCGGTAATTCGGCAAACCATTCTCATCAAGATCAGACGAGCGCGGCTTCGCGTACTGGCCAGCAATACGAGCAAGTTTGACCACCGGCATCGACGCACCGTAGGTCAACACCGCAGCCATCTGCAGCAGGGTCTGCACGTTGGCACGGATGTGTGGCTCGGTGTTGGACTCGAACGTCTCAGCACAATCGCCACCCTGCAGCATGAACGCCTTGCCGTTGGCGACGTCCGCTAGATGCGACTTGAGCCCCTCAACCTCGGGCGCGAGCACGACCGGCGGGACGGACTCCAAAATCTTGCGAACATACTCAGCCTGGGCAGGGTCCCACGACGGCTGCTGCTTCGCATCGCGGGAAATAACATCTTCAAACTGCGCGTTTAAATCTCCCGGCAGCGGCGGCAGATCGGGCAGTACCTCTTTGGGGATATCAATAGTCCAGCTCACCGTTCTATATTTAGCACGGATTACTGCCCCAGTACAGGCGGTACAGCCTGCAACTTCTCACAAGGCGGTTTTATCGTCTCACATTTTGGATACGGTGCCGTCGCGGTTCAACGGCAAATGCTCCGCACATACACGAAACTTCCGCAGATTATGGCGCGCATCAACGAGAGCATCGTGGTTGCCCTCCGGCACCCGTGGCAGGCGCGGCTTGCCTGCCATCTGCCAATACTGCTTCAGCTCGCAGGTGTAGCGCGGCAGCGAACGCGGCAGACCGGACATGTCACCCCATAGTTGCGCGAGCACCACGTGGTCATAGGCGCCAACCCAAGCCCACAGTTCTGGCCTGGTGTCACCCGAGGTGAGAAACTCATAGACCTCGTTACGGATGCGCTCCAGCGACTTCCACACTGGTTGGTTCTTCGGAGGGAGCTTCGACAACACGTGCGCTTTGACCCAAGCGTTGGCGCGTGCTGGGTCGAACTCATCGGACACCGCATAGTATTCGCGGCCATCCTCAGCAACAATGCCGATGGACACCAGCTCGATGGTTTCGCCGTCCTCAATGAATTCGGTGTCGTAGAAGAATCTCACTGCGTCGAACTACTTCCGTTGCTCCGATCGAATATCCCCCAACACCTCGCGCCGCGAAGGGCCCTTCTCACCCTCAACACGCCTCGGCCAAAACATCACTGCAGCCACCGCAACGACAGCAAGCGGGCCCGACAGTTTCGGGTACCAGCCCTGCTCAGACGCAATCAGGAACATCACAACAACGACGCATACCAACGCGATTCGGGTAACAAGTGGTTTATTCATTACTGCACACCTTTCGGCCCAGTTTTCGGTTCAGCACCTTCGGGGTACTTCCCCGTCTGCTCGAGGGACTTCTTCACATCGGTCGCGTAGACATCCACGTATTCCTCACCGATCATCTCTGCAATGCGATGCATGCAGTAGTCCGTAAAGGGACGCACGGCCTCGCGCGAGTCAGGGTCGTAGCCATTTCAACCGCCCAAGCTCGCGGATCAATCGGCTCCGAAATCTTGATCTGCACCTTGACCGGCCTGATGAGCTTGGTGCCGATCGGGTTCGCGCGACCAGATCCAATCATGCCGACCAAAATCACAGGCACGCCGGTTGGCATAGCAATGCGCGCCATGCCAGTGCGCCCCTTGTACACACGCCCATCCGGCGAACGGGTTCCCTCGGCATAAATGCCGAAGAGCTCGCCGTCGTCGAAAATCTTCTTCACCGTTTCCAGCAAGACGTCCCCGGCGGTGTCGGAGCTTCGGTCAATGGGAACTTGGCCTACGGCGGTGAAGAAAAACCGCTGCAAACGTCCACTGAGCCCCGTGCCAGTGAAGTACTCCATTTTGGCCGGGAACTTCAGCTGTCGGCGAACCATCAACGGCAAGTAAAAGGAATCCAGCACAGCCTGATGGTTAGAAACCAACAGGGCCGGACCTTCCTCCGGGATGTTCTCCACACCGTAAATGCGCGGGCGGTTCCACACCAACAGCGGCGGCCCGAAAATAGCCTTGAACAGGGAATACCACTTGTTTGCCATTGTTTCTCCCCTTTTTATCGCAGCTGGCGGGCCAAATCAGCAACGCCAATCATACCCGCCTTCGCTCCGAGCTCAGCACAGAGGATCTCCGGCAGCGGACGGTATCCAGCGCCGACGATGTTCGACGCCATGGACGCTTTGGCAGCGTCAAGGAAAAGATCAGCGTCTTCGCTCACACCACCGCCGAGGACGATCAGCGATGGATCCAAAATGTCGGACACCATTGCCAGGCCTCGTCCCAGCCAGATGGAGAAACTCTCCAGAGCCGCCACACCCAGCCCATCGCCTGCGCGTGCTGCGGCCATAATGTCGTGCCCGCTTGCTCGCTTTTCGACGACCTCCCGGTACAAATCGGAACCTCGATACCCTCCCCTGCTGGCAATCTCGATCGCACAATCGACCAGCGAGGTGCCAGAAGCGTATCGCTCAAGACAGCCCTGCTTGCCACACGAGCACACCCGACCTCCCGGCACCACCGTGATGTGGCCAAACTCAGGCGCGGTGCCGAACGCACCACGGTAGATCTCGCCACGGTGCATCAGCGTTGCGCCGATCCCTGTGCCGACGGCGAAAAACACCCACGTCTCTGTGTCACGAGCGGCACCGAACCGATACTCACCCCAAGCTGCCGCATTCGCATCGTGCTCGAGGCGGACCGGCAGCCCCAGCGCATTCTCCAAATCTTTGCGCACCGGCTGATCATCACGCCACGGCAAATGCGGGGCAAAACGCACGATTTCACACTCCGGGTCAAGGAAGCCCGCAACGGCAGCGCCAACTGCCCCGATCTCGTGTTTGTCCTGGAGCTGCTCGACCATCTGCACGATCGTGCGGGTCAGCCCGTCAGCGTCCTGCGGGGTCCGCGTACTCACCGTGTCGAGGATCGACCCATCCGGCGCGACCACAGATGCACGAGCGTTCGTCCCGCCAATGTCAAAGCCGACTGTCAGCGCCTGGTCTCCTCGTTGTGAAGTCATAGCCGGACAGTTTATGCCCCTGACAGCGGTCAGCCCTAACCCGCCAACACGTCGCGCAGGCGCTCCCCCAGAGTGCCCCACGAAAACTCCCGTTGCACATGCTTGCGCCCGGCGGTGCCCATGGCGGTGCGGTGGTCGTCGCAAAGCAATTGCCCAATGGACCGCGCGACCTCATTCACATCGCGACCATTGACGACGACACCGCTTTCCGGCACCACCGTCTCCGGCGCACCACCGGAATCGCCAGCGACCACCGCAACCCCACACGCCTGCGCCTCGAGATACACGATCCCCAGACCTTCCACATCAAGACCACCCCACCGCGTCCGCGCGGGCATCGCAAACACATCGGCGGCAGCCACAATGTCGCGCAACCGCTCGCGCGACACCCGACCCGTGAATTCCACGCCCGGCGAAGACGCGGCGAGCTTGCGCAGCCGCTGCTCGTACGGCCCCTCCCCCACAATCACCAATCTCGCATTCGGCGCGTATCGACGAATCTCCGGCAACGCACGGATCAACACATCCTGTCCCTTGCGCGGGACCAACCGCGACGAACACACCACAAGTGGTGCATCGCCCACGCCGAGCCAGCGCCGCGTTTCATCCCGCTTGTGCGCGCTCGCTGGCGCGAAGAAATCCGTGTCCACCCCCGACGGCAGTGCAACATAGTCGACGTCATCGCCGAACACCGCCTGCAAGCGCTCTATCGTGAACCGTGAAATGTACGTCACCACATCCGCGCTACGACCAATCCGGCGCAACACCTGACGGGCCCCGGGAATCATCGCCCAGCCAACCTCGTGGCCGTGGGTAGTGGCCACCACACGTTTTGCTCCAGCGCGTTTCGCCTGGGCACCGAGAATTGCCAACGGTGCAGCCGCACCGAACCACACAGTGTCGATGCTGTGCGTTCTGATAATTCGAGCCATCTCCCGAGCAAGCCCCGGGGTAGGCAACATGATGTTGCGAGGCCAACGAATCACCGCGAAACTCTGCTCGGCGTCCCACTCGCGCGCAGCATCTGCTTCCTGGACGGAGGCGAGCACGATGATTGATTCCGGGCCTTCGCGCTTGACGAGCTCGTCGACGTAATCCCGTAAGTACGACTGAATCCCGCCGACAGTGGGCGGGAAATCATTCGTTACCAACAACGTGGTCATAATCGCGCTAGTAGCGCACAGCCCCCTGAATCGGCATGGAGTTCGCCGGCACTACCTGGATCGGAATGCCGTAGTCAGACGAGTGCACGACCATGCCGTTACCGATGTACATACCCACGTGAGTCACGCCCGGGTAGTAACCAATGATGTCACCCGGCTGCAACGCATCCAGTGACACCGGCGTGCCACCCGCAAGCTGCGCTTGGGAGGTACGCGGAATGCTAATGCCGTTCTGCCCATACGCCCACACCATCAAACCAGAGCAATCGAACGCATCCGGCCCAGCGGAGCCCCAGCCATATGGCTTACCCACTTGCGCCAACGCCGCACCAACGATTCCGGAGTCCACGCCCGGAATCGACGCGCCGCTGATCGGGTTGTCCTTATTGATCCAGCGCAGGCGATCGGCCTCGCTCAAGTTGTCTACGCGGTGTTCGATGTCACGAACCTTGTCATCCAACTCTTCACGTTCACGCTCCAGCTTCTTACGCTGAATCTCCAGCTCATTGCGCGCATGGCGTGCCTCTGCCACCGCAATATTGGCCGAGTTGGACTTCTCTGCCGCCATCCGGTTGGCATCCTCCAAGTCGATCAACGCACGCTGAGACTTGCGAGTGAGCGCCGCCAAATAAGCGGAACGGTCGATCGCCTCTTGCGGGTTGCCCGAATCCAGGGTGGTCAGGATCGCTTCAGATTTCGGGATACGGTAACGGGACTGCGCAATGTCACCGACATTCCTGCGATGCTCGTTACTTACCTCCTGAATAGCGGCAAGTTCCTGTTTCGCCTCTGCAGCGCGGCCATTGGCTTCCTCAACCTTGCGCTCTGAATCGGCGATTTTCTCTTCGAGTCCCTTAATTTCTTCCGACTTCGCAGTGGCGTCGTGGGAGATCTGCTCCATCTCATCGATGAGAGCATCGACATCATCGGCCTTCACAGGGGCCGCGACGCCGCCGGCGAGAATGGCGCCGACGAGCGCGGACACCGCAGTCTTCTGAGCAGAAGGACGACGAGACTGAAAAGAGTGCTTACCCACGACCAAAACCTTTTCGCAATACTTGTGAGAACACAAAAACTATAGCGACATCGGCCCCACCGTCCAAGCAAAAAACATGGCCACACAGCATATTGTGAATCAAGAGCACTGGTGTGACGCACGAGGTGTCAAGGTCCCCAAAACGCACGAAAGCCCCAACTCCAAACACAGAGTCGGGGCTTGAAAACGTGCCGTTAGAAGCGAACCACAGAGTGGATCGGCATGAGGTGCAGATCGCGGTAGCCCACCGGGATACCGGAGTTCAGCGCATCGATGATCTGGCCGTTGCCAACGTAGATGCCAACGTGGGATGCACCACCGTAGTAAACAACGATGTCACCCGGCTGGATGTTGCTCAGCGCAACCTGCTGGCCAGCAGCAGCCTGAGCCTGGGAGGTACGCGGGATGGACTTGCCAGCCTGAGCGTAAACCCAGGAGGTGAAACCGGAGCAGTCGAATGCGTTCGGGCCAGCTGCACCGTAAACGTACGGGGAACCAACCTTGGACTGCGCGATGGACACGACGCGCTCAGCGAAGGACGGCTGCGGGGCCGGAGCCGGCTGCGGCGCAGCGGCCGGTGCCGAGTAGTTGGTTGCGGCCTGTGCCGGCAGAACCTGCTTCTCGACGTTCGCGATGAAGGCGCTGAAGCCCGGAACGTTGTTCACGCCCGGCAGAGCCTTCACGCGAGCGATAGCAGCCTGAGCGTCGCCCGTAGCGGCTGCGCCCTTCAGCGACGGGATCCAGGCGTCAATGCCCGGGATTGCCGCTACGTCTGGAATGGTCTCAATACCCGGGACCTGTACTGCGATCGGCGAGTTGGGGACGCGGACCTCTGCTGCGGAGGCGGCGGCCGGCGCGATGAGCGCAGCGCCTGCTGCGAGAGCGGTGGTGGCCGCTGCTGCGCGGGCTGCGGTGTTGGTCTGGCGACGGTGCTTTGCCACTTTAGATTTTCTCCATATCTTCTCTTCGCCAACCGGGTTAGCTGTCGGGCGGGGTGTTGAGAAATGACCCTCGGTCCGAACGACCTACGCCCCACGGGAGCAGGTGCTCCACTCTGGTTCCCCGGTCCCCTTCGGCTTCGATCGGCTTTTCCGATCTCCACTTCAGAGTTACGGCTCATATGTTGTTTTCGATCCATGCTTCCAACGGCTGTTGTCGCAATGTCTCGAACAGGTTACGAAACGGCAACAAGAGTGTCCAGCCAACACGCCGTTACAGTTCCGTTATCAAAAGATTTGATGCGAAACAGCGTCGAAGTCTGCGTTTCTAAATGAAAACTAAGAACGGTCCAGCAACCTCAAAACACGGCCATACGCTGCGCATTTATCCGCCAAACCAAGAAGCAAGTTGATATCCGCAAAGTTAAAGACAACCCAGTTAAAACGGATTGTGTGATCTTACTCACACTTGCTTGTTAACCTCATTGTTACAAAGAAAATCGCCCCGCACCACAGTGTGGTGCGGGGCGATTCACGCAACTACTTACATCCTAGCGAGGCGATACGTCGCGGTCGTCGCGATCCTTGTTGGCCTCGAGAGCACGCAGCGTCTCGACAGCCTCCTCGTGCTTCTGCTTCTCTGCATCGCGTACACGCTCAGACACGCCGATCTCGGCGGGCGAGAACTTACCGATGGTCTCAGAGTCAGCGAAACCAAGCTGGTTCATCTGCTTCGGCACACGAGCACCTGCGTACTCGAGCGGAACCGGGTGACCATTCTCGTCCACTGGGCCAAGCGGCTGGTGGATCTCAATGAAGGCACCGTTCGGCAAACGCTTGATGATGCCGGTCTCGATACCGTGCTCCAGCACAGCGCGGTCGGAGCGCTGCAGGCCGATGCACAGACGGTAGGTGATGAAGAATGCCAGCGGCGGCAGAACAATGATGCCGATACGTCCCACCCAGGTCATCGCGTTCAGCGAGATCTGGAAGAAGTGAGCAACGTGGTCGTTACCACCGGAGATGGTCATCAGCAGGAAGAAGGTCAGACCCATCACGCCGATGCCGGTACGTACCGGAACGTCACGCGGACGCTGCAGCAAGTTGTGGTGTGCGTCGTCGCCGGTGACCTTCTTCTCGATAAAGGGGTAGGCGATGAGCAGCGCAACCATCAGACCACAGAGCAGTGCGACCCAGAATGCACCCGGGATGGTGTAGCTACCGATGTAGAGCTCCCAAGCCGGCATGACACGGGCGGCACCATCAGTCCACAGCATGTAGACGTCAGGCTGCGAACCAGCAGACACCTGCGACGGGTTGTACGGGCCGATGTTCCAAATACCGTTGATGGTGGTCAGACCAGCCATTGCAGCCAGCACTGCGAACACGATCATCATGTAGCCGATTGCGTGCGTTGCAAACACCGGCATGATGCGGACACCAACAACGTTGTTCTCGGTGCGACCCGGTCCCGGGAACTGGGTGTGCTTCTGGAACCACACGAGCAGCAGGTGAGCTGCGATCAGCGCCAGGATGATGCCCGGCAGGATCAGCACGTGCAGGATGTAGAAGCGGTCCAGCATCAGATCGGACGGGAAGTCGCCGCCGAAGATAGCCCAGTGCATCCAGGTGCCGATGATCGGCAGGCCCAGGATGATCGCGGACATAATGCGCAGACCAACACCGGAGAGCAGATCGTCCGGCAGGGAGTAGCCCATGAAGCCCTCAATCATGCCGAGGAGGACAAGGGTTACACCGATGAGCCAGTTTGCCTCACGCGGGCGACGGAACGCACCGGTGAAAAAGACACGCATCATGTGGGCGAACATGGCCATCATGAACATCAGTGCAGCCCAGTGGTGCATCTGACGAACAAACAGGCCACCGCGGACGTCAAAGGAAATGTCAAGCGCGGTTGCGTATGCACGGGACATTTCGACGCCGTTGAGCGGCAGGTATGCACCGTCGTAGATCACCTTGGTGATCGACGGGTCGAAGAACAAGGCCAGGTAGATACCGGTCAGCAGCAGGATGATGAAGCTGTAGAGCGCCATCTCGCCGAGCATGAAGGACCAGTGCGTCGGGAAGACCTTGTTGAGCTGCGGGCGCAGGACGCCCGCAACGGTAAAGCGGGAATCCGCATTGTTTGCGGCTTGCTGAAGTTTCGTACTCATTAGGACTGACGCTCCCAGAATGCCGGGCCGACGGGCTCAATGAAGTTCCCGTTGGCGATGAGGTAACCGTCTTCGTCAACCGTCACAGGAAGCTGCGGCAGTGCACGAGCGGCGGGACCGAAGATCGGCTTACCGTGCTGCAACGCATCGAACTGCGACTGGTGGCACGGGCACAGGATGCGGTTGGTCTGAGCCTCGTACAGCGAGGTCGGGCAACCAATGTGCGTGCAAATCTTGGAGTAGGCGTAGTAATCGCCGTAGTGGAAGTCTTCCTGACCCTCACGTTCGATGACGCGCTTCGCGTCCTCAGAACGCAGACGGATCAGCATGACAGCGTTGCGCGGACCGTGGATGGAGTGCATGTGGTTCTCATACACATCGCGCTTCGGGTCGTATTCCTTGCCGTCATTGACGTCCTCTGGGTAGAGCGGGAACACGGTCTCCATCGCAGCGGCGGCAAGGTCCTCCGGACGCATACGCACCAGGCGAGACACGCCGGCGGTGGTGTAGTGCGAGCCGACCTCACCCTTGTGAAGTTCTGCAATCGCACCGGTGTCGCGGCCGAGGTAAACCTTCACGCCTTGATCCTGGACGGTCCAGCCGTGGGTCCACAGGGTGCCGTCGCCGAAGTAGTTCAGCTCGTGGCGGACCTTCCACGGGTTCTTGATCATGCCGCCAAGCGGAGCGATGACCATCAGACCGGCGAGGACACCAGCGGTGCCGAGCAGGCCCTTGAGCGCCTTGCGACGACCAAGCGTCGAGGTCTCCCAAGCATCGTTCAGCAGTGCGGTCGTAGTGCGACGATCCAGCTCGCTGGACGGGCCGTCGTGGCGACGCTGTACAGCGATCTCTTCAGGGACGAACTTCTTCACGTACTGGATGATTGCAACACCCAGGCCGAGAAAGGCCAGGCCTGCAGTCAGACCAAGCAGTGGCGTGTAGAAGGTGTAGATCCAGAGACCTTCGTCGCCGTGGAACTTCGGCTCCCACGGCCAGAACAGGTAAACACCGAGGAAAGCAATCGCGGCGAGAACCGAGATGGCCAACCAAATCTTGATGCCACGCTCAGAGGACTTCTCGCGAGGGTCACCCTCGACCGGGAAGCGCTCCTTACGGTAAGCAACCGTTACGTCGTCAAGCTCCGTGCCGAGAGCAGCGAGCTCCGCATTGCTCATGCGGTCAAGCTCTTCCTTCGTGTAATTCTTCTTCACATCACTCATGAGCGGGATCCAATCCACATAGCACCAGCGGCGACCAGCGAGATGCCGATCATCCACATCGCAATACCTTCAGAAACCGGGCCGAGGCCACCGAGGGACCAGCCACCCGGGGACGGGGTCTCCTTGGTCGACTTAATGAAGGCAATGATGTCCTTCTTCTCATCAGCGCTGAGCTGACGGTCAGAGAACTTCGGCATGTTCTGCGGACCAGTGAGCATCGCCTGGTAGATCTCCTGCTCGTTCGCAGGGTCGAGCACCGGGGCGTACTTACCAGAAGACAATGCGCCACCACGACCGGTGAAGTTGTGGCAGGAGGCGCAGTTCAAACGGAAGAGTTCGCCGCCACGTGCGACGTCTGCTTCCTGAACCTTGCCGTCGTAGTTCTTGCCGCGCAGCTCTTCCTTAGCCAGGGTGCCGTCCGGGTTGTACACGAGCTCCGGGCCACCACCGTTGGCTGCGACATATGCAGCCAAGGCGAGAGCCTGGTTCTCCGTGTAGCGCGGCTTCTTACGCTCAGCCTGCGCGTCGTTCGACATCATCGGCATACGGCCAGAGTTGACCTGGAAGTACACGGCGCCTTCGCCGGTACCGATCAGAGACGGACCACGGTCGGCAACGCCCTGCAGGTTCGCACCGTGGCAGGTGATGCAAGCGACGTCGTAGATTTCCTTACCCTCCTGGATAAGGGCCTGGTCGTCACGCTGGGCGGTGGCCACCTGTGCATTAGGGGCCAACGCCGATGCGAGAAGACCCGCGCCGGACAAGCCCAGCGTCAACGCAGCAGCACCTGCGAAGGTGCGCTGCGCCTTGCGTGCGCGACGCTTCTTGTTGGGTGAGTTTTCCATTTTGTTCCTTATTAACGAGTTTTCAGAACACGTCTGCAGCCCGGGTTATACCCAGGGCACGGCTACTGGACGAGGTACAGGGTGATGAACACGCCGATCCAAATGGCGTCGACGAAGTGCCAGTAGTACGAAACCACCATGGCAGCAGTTGCCTGTGCCGGGGTGAACTTCGACTTGGCTACTCGCATCAGCACAACGATGAACGCGATGATGCCTGCAGTCACGTGCGCCATGTGGAAACCGGTGATGATGTAGAACACCGATCCATAAACGCTGGACTGCGGGGTCACGCCGTGCATGACCATCTCGGTCCATTCGAATGCCACCAGACCGAGGAAGATGACGCCAAGCACAACGGTTACGGTGAACCACTTGCGCAAGCCGTATACGTCACCTCGTTCTGCAGCGAACACGCCGAACTGAGAGGTGAAAGAGGAACCAATCAGCACGACGGTAATGATTCCGCCGAAAAGGACGTTGAGGTGGTCCGTCTGGTTGCTCCAGTCACCTGCGGCGAGGCCGTTTGCACGCGATGTGAAGTACATCGCGAACAAGCCGGCAAAGAACATGAGCTCTTGGGCGAGGAACGCGATCGTGCCAACGCTGACCATGTTCGGCCGGTTCAGCGCCGGAAGACGATTCTGCGGAGTCGCCATATTTGGGTTAGTAGTTGCGGTCGTCACGCATGCGATTATCCCCTATTTCTTCCTGATATTCATCTCATTCACCCCCACGATTTCCCTGTGAGACAGGGCCCAACCAGCAGCATTTAAAAACATTTTGGTTGCAAAAATAATTTTTAGAATTTCGGGAACTTTTTATAGCGCCTATCCGACGCACATCAACGCAGGTCATTGCCCCGCCACCCAAAGTCGCCGGCTCCCCCACAAGATAGTTCCTCCAATTACTCGAGCAAATAGGAGTCGCGCTGGGGTTCCAGAAAGTTCCCAAGTGTGCCCGACATCACATTGTGGCACACCCCCGCTTCGTGCCTAAACTTTCGATTGATTGATATCTCTTTAACAACAAAAGTGCCCCTTCCGATAACTCGGAAGGGGCACTATCGTGGGCCGGGAAGGCCGCGACCCACTCTTTCTGCGTTAGTGCTTCTCGCGCGGAATGCCGTACTGCAGGTTCAGCTGGGCGGTAGCCCAGATCAGCATGACCGCACCAAAGGCGATCAGCCAGAACTGCCAGAAGGCAATGCCGAGGCCGAGGAACAGAATCGATGCAGACATCGTAAACGGCCAGATCGAGCCCGGCGAGAAGAAGCCCAGCACGCCAGCGCCGTCTTCAATCTCTGCCTCTTCCCAGTCTTCCGGGAGGACGTCAGAGCGGGACTCCGCAATGTGGAGGTAACCGCCGAGCATGAAGCAGAGTGCGGTAGCAAGCACGAGGCCCACTGCGCCGATCCACTCAACACCGAAGAGGTATGCATCTTCGCCGATCCACGCCGTTGCGAGGATGTAGAACACTGCCATCAGGGCAAGAAATGTGCCAATGGCGTAGAAAACTTTTGAACCGGTTCCCATGGCTACGTTCTCTCTTTCTTAAACGGTCGCGTTCGGATCGACAGTGTTGACGCCGTCACGAGAACCCTCGCGCTCGGACACAAACGGACGGGTGCTGGTTGCGTACGGTGCTTCACCGATGGAGCGCAGTGCCTCGGAGTTCGGTGCCTCCGGGTTCTGGCGACGGAATTCGATGTACTGCTGGAACTTCTCGGGCGTGACTGCACGGATCTCGAAGTTCATCATTGCGTGGTAGGTACCGCACATCTCAGCACAGCGGCCGACGAATGCACCTTCCTTGTCGATGCGCTCAATCTGGAACTCACGCTGCTGCTGGTTCGACTCCGGGTGCGCGTAGACGTCGCGCTTGAAGAGGAACTCCGGAACCCAGAATGCGTGGTTCACGTCACCGGACGCGAGACGGAATGCAATCGGGGTGTCGGTCGGCAGAACCAGGACCGGAACTTCCTCGGTGGAGCCAACGGTCTCGATCTCGTTGAAGTTGAGGTAGGACAGGTCGCCCATCGAGGTGCCGTGGATCGGGTTCGCGTTGTGCATGTCCTCGTCGTCGTACTTCGTTGCCTCTGCAAGAGCCTGGCGCTCAGCGTCAAGACCGTCGTAGTCGCGACCGTCTGCAGTCAGATCGCCTGCGACCTCTGCGTAGCCGAACTTCCAGTTCCACTGGTAGCCGGTGACGTCAACGGTAACCTTCGGATCCTTATCCAGGGCGGTCGTGCGGGTCTGTGCCTGAACCGTGAAGAAGAACAGGACCATAACGATGACGATCGGGAGGATCGTCAGACCGAGCTCGAGCGGCACGTTGTACTGCAGCTGCTTCGGGAACTCGCCGGCACCCTGCTTTTCGCGGGCCTTGTGGTTCCACCGAACGATGGACCAGAGGAAAAGACCCCACATAATGATGCCGATTGTCCAGGCTGCTACCCAGACCCAAACCCAGAAGTTGTACATCTGGGTACCTTCAGGGGTGACCGGGTCCGGCCAGCCCATGTCGAGGATGCGCGCGACTGACTCCGGCGGAGCTACATCACAGCCCGTCAGCGCAAAGCTTCCGAGGAGCAGCGAACCGGCGACGGCAGCCTTCTTGGCGAATCCGCGCTTAACTTCCTTTTCCACGTGTGTTTGCCTTCCTGTCCACACTAGAACCATCGAATGCACATGCCGATGGCAGAACATTCCTACGGAGCCAGAATAGTTCAAACAGATCGTCGCTACGGAATCTCTGCGAGCCTCATGCTTTTCGACGACCACCCCTCCGGACAAAACCACCTCTCCCCCGCAAATTAACCCGCAGTGCTGGGCATTAAGTTCATAAGCAAGGCGTTGCGAAGATCAGTCGAAATCTTCGCTTTGACCCCTCAACCATTAGTTGGCCCCCTTATGGGGCACCGCAAAAGGTGGACACTCCGCGACGCGTTCGGTTCACGAGTTCGCCGTTGAAAACCCTATTGTGGAATGCGTCATGACGGTGCCGCACGGTTCGAGGCGGCGCACCTTATATATAGGAGAGGTTTCACAACGATGTGCGGTCTTGTTGCACTGTTGACTGCCCGCGGCGATGCCCCAGTGTTTACCGACGCGGTCGGTCGCTCGCTTTCCTGCATGTATCACCGCGGCCCTGACGCTGCGGGAACATGGAACGACGATGACGCTGTTTTCGGCTTTAACCGCCTGGCGATCATCGACATCGAGCACTCCCACCAGCCACTGCGCTGGGGGCCGGCAGAAAACCCCGAACGTTACGCCCTGACGTTTAACGGCGAGATTTACAACTACGTGGAGTTGCGCGAGGAACTCACCAAGGCCGGATACACCTTCAACACCGCAGGTGATGGCGAACCGATCGTGGTCGGTTTCCACCACTGGGGCGCCAACGTGGTTGAGCATCTGCGCGGCATGTTCGCCTTCGCTATTTGGGACACCGAGACCAAGACGATGTTCGCAGCGCGCGACCAGTTTGGCATCAAGCCACTGTTCTATGCGACGACCGACAAGGGCACCGTTTTCGCCTCCGAAAAGAAGTCCATCCTGGAGATGGCAGACGAGTTGGGTCTAGGCCTCGACCTTGATCGCCGTGCAATCGAGCACTACGTGGATCTGCAATACGTCCCGGAGCCGGAGAGCCTGCACCGCGAGATCCGTCGCGTGGAGTCGGGCTGCACCGTGACTATCAAGCCTGGTGGCGAGGTCCACTCGGACCGCTACTTCAAGCCACACTTCAATTCCCAGCCTGTGCCAAAGGGCAAGGAGCAGGACCTGTACGACAGGATTGCCCGGGCGTTGGAGGATTCCGTCGAAAAACATATGCGCGCTGACGTGACGGTTGGTTCCTTCTTGTCTGGCGGAATCGACTCCACGGCGATCGCGGCGCTGGCGAAGCGTCACAATCCGAACCTGTTGACCTTCACCACTGGTTTTGAGCGGGAGGGCTATTCCGAGGTGGACGTCGCTGCAGAGTCTGCTGCGGCGATTGGTGTGGAGCACATCGTGAAGATTGTCTCCCCGGAGGAGTACGCCGACGCGATTCCGAAGATCATGTGGTACCTCGACGATCCGGTGGCTGACCCTTCACTGGTGCCGCTGTTTTTCGTGGCACAGGAAGCCCGAAAGCACGTCAAGGTTGTGCTGTCCGGTGAGGGCGCGGATGAGCTGTTCGGTGGTTACACCATCTATAAGGAACCGCTGTCGCTGGCACCGTTTGAGAAACTGCCGAGCGCACTGAACAAGGGCCTCAACCGCCTCAGCCGCGTGTTGCCTGAGGGCATGAAGGGCAAGAGCCTGCTTGAGCGCGGCACTACCCCGATGGAGGACCGTTACTACGGCAATGCGCGCTCGTTTAACTTTGAGCAGCTCCAGCGCGTCCTACCGTGGGCGAAGCGCGAGTGGGACCACCGCGAGGTCACCGCACCGATTTATGCAACGTCGACCGAGATGGATCCGGTGGCACGTATGCAGAACCTGGACCTGTTCACCTGGATGCGCGGCGACATTCTGGTCAAGGCCGACAAGATGAACATGGCGAACTCCCTGGAGCTGCGCGTTCCGTTCCTGGACAAGGAAGTTTTCGAGGTCGCGCAGACGATCCCGTACGACCAGAAGATTGCCAACGGCACCACGAAGTACGCGTTGCGTAAGGCGATGGAGCAGATCGTTCCGCCACACGTGCTGCACCGCAAGAAGTTGGGCTTCCCGGTGCCGATGCGTCACTGGCTGGCGGGCGACGAGCTCTTTGGTTGGGCGCAGGACACGATTCGCGAGTCGCAAACCGACGACATCTTTGCCAAGGACCAGGTCCTGGAGATGCTCAAGGAGCACCACGATGGTGTGTCCGACCACTCGCGTCGTCTCTGGACGGTGCTGGCGTTCATGGTTTGGCACGGCATTTTCGTGGAAAACCGCATCGACCCCCAGATCGAGCACAAGGATTACCCGGTCGAGCTGTAGGTAGTGCCAGCACTACCCCAGTTGGGCAGCCGTCTGTATTGTCGGGCTGCCCGTTCGCCGGTTGAATGTGGTGTATGTCAACTACAAAGAAAGTACTCACCACCATCGCCGCGGTGTTCGGCGTCCTGTTGATCGCCGCCGGCGCCGTCGCTTATGTGTACGGGCCGACCATGACTGCCATGTTCACCGGCACCGCCAAGTTCATGGGTACCGATACGCCGAAGCGCTACGCCGCGACGGTGCTCGACCTGGCAGAACAGGGCATTTACGCGGACTCCCCCGAGTTTGCCGAGGCTAGTGACAAGGCACGCGAGGCCGCGAAACAGGCGGATTCGCTCGACGAGATCCGTCCGGCGCTCAACGACGCGGTCCAGGCTGCTGGCGGCAAGCACTCGAAACTTATCGACCCGAACGTCGAGCAGGAATACGCCGAGATGGAATCCACACGTGCGGCCGTCGAACGCAACGGGAACGTAGCGTGGGCAACGGTGCCGGGCGTCAGCCGCCACGACGATATCCAGTCCTACGCCGACACGCTCACATCCGGCCTAGTGCAAGCGCGCGACAACGGCGCCTGTGGCGTGGTTGTGGATCTGCGCGGCAACGACGGCGGCGACATGGGCCCGATGGTCGCCGGCCTGTCCCCTGTGCTGCCCGACGGCACGGTGCTCGAGTTCGTCTCGGCAGGCGGTTCGTCGCCGGTGACGGTAAGCGGCAACGCTGTCAGCGGTGGCGGCAGCCCCGTAGAAACCTCCGGCGGCAAATGGGACGGCGTGCCAGTCGCAGTGCTTGTCGACGACCTCACCGCCTCGTCCGGCGAAGCCACCATGCTGGCCTTCCGCGGCCTGGATCAGTCGCGTAGTTTCGGCACCCCCACCGCCGGATACGCCTCGGCGAACACCGTCTACGACTTCCCGGACGGCAGCAGCCTAATGCTGACCATCGCGAAGGATAAGGCCCGCACCGGCGAAACGTTTGCGGAAGACCCGATCGAACCCGATGTTCAAGGTGGCCAGGAGCAGGCGCTGCAGTGGCTCCGGGACGAACACAACTGCTCGTAGCCGCACTGCAGCACAGAAAAATCCCCGTACTGGCGTGATGGCCGGTACGGAGATTCGTCGATAAGCAGTGGCTTAGTTGAAGCTATCGCCACAAGCGCAAGCGGAACCTGCGTTCGGGTTATCGATGGTGAAGCCCTGCTGCTCGATGGTGTCCGCGAAATCGATCGTCGCACCCGTGAGGTACGGCACGCTCATCTTGTCCACGACAAGACGCACGCCACCAACCTCATCGGCCTTGTCGCCGTCCAGGTCGCGGTCGTCGAAGTAGAGCTGGTAGCGCAGACCAGCGCAGCCACCAGGCTGAACAGCGATGCGCAGGGACAGGTCGTTGCGGCCCTCCTGATCAAGCAGGGCCTTCGCCTTCGCCGCCGCTGCCTCGGTGAGGTTCACGCCAGTTGCGGAAGTAGGTGCAGTCATTGGGTACTCCTTCGTGCTACGCGTTCGAGTGGCGCCCATGCTACGCGCGCCCCTTCATAGCCGGTGTAACGGTTCTCCCCCGCAGTCTATTCCCACTGGTTACAGGAATGTCGCGGTGGCCTTGTAGCCTAGGTGGCGTGAAACTACCCTGGCAAAAATCCGAGCAGACAGATAAGGCTGGTTCGACCAAGGCCGAACTGCCTCAGACCGACACCACGCCCGCGGCAGACACCCCAGAGGCCGCAGAGCAGAAGCTTCCGAAGGGCTACACCCCGCCGAAGGGCAAGCCGACGCCGAAGCGACTTGATCAGGAGATCAAGCGCGGTGTTGTGCGCGACCCGAATGCGGCCACCCCGGCGCAGATTCGTCAGCGTGAAAAAGAGCTGAAGAAGTCTATGACCAAAGAGGAGTGGAAGGCGCACAAGAAGCAGGTGCGCGAGGAGAATCGGGCCCGCAACCGCGAGATGCAGGCCAAGATCGACTCGGGCGACGAGCGCTACCTCATGGAGCGCGACAAGGGCGAGGAGCGTCGCTTCATCCGTGACTGGGTGGACTCGCAGCGCTTCTTCAACAACTACGTCATGCCGATGGCGCTGGTGCTGCTAATCGTGATGTTGATCGGCACGTGGCTGCCTCGCGTCGCGGCGGCATTGTCTTTGGTGAGCCTGTTGTTTATCGTCACCATCTTCATCGAGGGCATCATCATCGGCATCCGCGCCAACCGTGCGGTCCGTGCAAAGTTCCCAGAGGCGAACACTGGTTTCAGCCTGGGTATGTACGCGTTCTCCCGCGCTACTCAGCCGCGTAACTGGCGCTCCCCCAAGCCACGGGTGGCGTTGGGCGCGAAGGTATAGCCCATGCAGTTTCCCCCGGTTGAGCCGCCGAAACGCGCGCATGCCCGTGCGGTGGCGGATGCGTTGGCAGGTGGCACGAGTGGCGTTGCCCTTGGAAGGCTGGGGGCGATCGGTGCGTGGGTTGCCTCCGTACAAGGCCGTGACGTGCCCACACCGTTTCTGCGCCCGCGTGCCGTGATCGTCGCTGGCAATCACGGCATTGCTACGCGAGGTTTGTCGGCGTGGACATCGGATGCCGGCGCCGCTCAGGTTGAGCAGCTGCGCGCCGGTGTCGGCCCTGCCTCCACGACGGCGCGGGTTGCGGGAGCGAGCATCAGGCTTATCGACGACTACCTGGACACCCCCACCGGCGCCATCGACGTGGAACCCGCCGTGTCGCAAGAGGTGTGGGATGCGGCGTTGGCTGCGGGTGCAGAGATCGCCGATAGTGAAATCGACGGCGGTGCTGACCTGCTGATCCCCGGAGACATCGGCGTTGGCAACACCACCGTCGCCGCGGCGGTGTACGGCACGTTTACGCGCACTGAGCCCGCAAAGGCGATCGGGCGTGGCTCCGGCATCAACGATGAGGTCTGGAAGATCAAGGTCGCCGCTATTCGCGACGCGATGTTCCGCGTGCGCGGGTTCCGCGACGACACCGAACGTGTCTGCGCGGAACTCACCGGCCCGGACTTCGCCTGCCTGGTCGGCTTCATCGCCCAGGCCGCCGCGCGCCGCACGCCGTTGCTTATCGACGGCGTCTACCCCGCCGTCGCCGCCTACGTCGCCGAACGCCTCGCACCCGACACCAAAGACTGGCTCATGGCAGCGCAGGAGGCGAACGAGCCGGCGCAGGCTGGCTGCTTCGAAGCGCTCGGGCTTCGACCGTTGCAACACCTGGATATGAAAACGGGCCAGGGCGCTGGGCCCTGGCCGCGTTGCCGCAGTTAAACCTGGCGGCGGAGATGGTTGGCGAGGTGCTCGCCGGGGGATCGTCGATAAGCGACTAGCCCTCGACGAGCGTGAGGTTCCAACCGTGGGTGTCCTCGACCTCGCCGGTCTGGATGCCGCGCAGACGCTCGCGCATTGCCAGGGTGATCTCGCCGGCCTCGTTGTTATTCACCGTGAACTCGCCCTCGTTGCTGAGCACGCGGCCAACCGGGGTGATCACAGCTGCGGTGCCGCACGCCATGGTCTCGGAGATGGTGCCGTCCTCGGCACCAGCACGCCACTGCTCGACGGTGATCTTGCGCTCCTCGCTGGTGTAACCCAAGTCTTCTGCGACCTGCAGCAGCGACTTACGCGTAATGCCCGGCAGGAGCGAACCGGACAGGGACGGGGTGATGATCTTCGCGTCCTTGCCGGAGCCCTCGACGAACATGAGGTTCATGCCACCCATTTCCTCGATGTACTTGCGCTCGATCGCGTCCAGCCACACAACCTGGTCGCAGCCCTTGTCCGCAGCCTGCTGCTGCGCAAGCAGGGACGCCGCGTAGTTGCCGGCGAACTTCGCATCGCCGGTGCCACCAGGTGCTGCACGGACGTAGTCCTCGGAGATCCACACGCTGACCGGCTTGACGCCACCCTTGAAGTAGGCGCCTGCCGGGGAGGCGATGATGTAGAAGGAGTACGACGAGGACGGCTTCACACCCAGGGTCTTCTCCGTGCCGATCATGAATGGACGCAGGTACAGCGACGCCTCGCCGCCAGCTTCAGGTACCCACTTCTGGTCGATGGTGACCAACTGGCGCACGGCCTCCAAGAAGTCCTCATCCGGCAGTTCCGGCATTGCCATACGACGCGCGGAGCTGCGCATACGCTCAGCGTTTTGCTCCGGACGGAACGCGGTGATGCGCCCATCGGTGTGGCGGTACGCCTTCAGGCCCTCGAAGATCGCCTGGCCGTAGTGGAAGACGTTGGCGGCCGGGTCGAGCGCGATCGGTTCGTACGCGCGCACCTGGGCGTTGTGCCAGCCTTTGTCTTCGGTCCAGTCGATGGAAACCATGTGGTCGGTGAACTCCTGGCCGAACGCCGGGTTAGCGAGGATCTTTTCACGCTCAGCATCGGTTGCGGGGTGGTCTGACGGGGTAACTGCGAATTCGAGGTTAGACATGTGGCCCACGTTACTCCGTGGCTATGTACCCTCGGGAGGCAATCCTGTTCAATTGTCAGAAAGGTGTTGTTTATGTCGTTCGATGTCACACTTCCTGCCCGCGGTACGACGGTGCGCGCGGTTGCCGGTTCTGCCGCCCCTGAGGGCGCTGTGCTGCTGGTTCCGGTCGCACAGGGCGAAGACGGAGTCGAACTTCCTGTCACCCAACTTGCCCCGAAGGGCCTGCTTGAAGCCCTCGTTGCGGTCGGCGCGAAGGGTACGGCTAACGAGGTCACCCGCGTTGTCGTCGACGGCACGCTGGTCATCGCGTACGGCCTCGGCGACGCGAACGACATTGACGACGAAGCCGTGCGCCGCGCCGTCGGCGCCGCCACCCGCACCCTCAATGGGGTGGAAAAGGCAGCTATCTCCGCCGAGTTCGGCGTCCAGCCGGTCGTCGAGGGCCTCCTGCTCGGCGGCTACGTTTACAACGGTCTGAAGTCCACCGCCAACACGCTTGACGACGACAACACCGACGCCGAACTCCCCCAGACCACCGAAGTCACCGTGGTCGGCGCAGACGAGAAGGCGTTCGAGCAGGCCGTCATCGTCGCCGAGTCGGTCAACCTGGCCCGCGACCTGGTCAACACCCCGTCAAACTTCCTCTACCCCGAGTCCTACGCCGCTGTCATGGGCGAGGTTGCTTCGGCGGCCGGCCTGGACATCGAGGTGCTCGACGACAAGGCGCTTGAAGATCAAGGCTTCGGCGGCATCCTCTCCGTCGGTCGCGGCTCCGCACGTACCCCGCGCCTGGTCCACCTGACGTGGGCGCCGTCCGGGGCGACGAAGAAGGTCGCGCTTGTGGGCAAGGGCATCACCTTCGACACTGGTGGCATCTCGCTGAAGCCGGGCTCCGGCATGGAGGACATGATCTCCGACATGGGCGGCTCCGCAGCACAGCTCGGCGTCATCGCCGCTGCCGCCCGCCTTGAGCTGCCAGTGCGTATCGACGCCTGGCTGCCCCTGGCCGAGAACATGCCATCCGGCACCGCCACCCGCCCGGGCGACGTGATCACCCACTACGGCGGCATCACCAGCGAGGTCATCAACACCGACGCCGAAGGCCGCCTCGTCCTTGCCGACGCCATCGCCCGCGCCTGCGAGGACAACCCCGATTACCTCATCGAAACCGCAACCCTCACCGGCGCACAGCTGGTCGCCCTGGGCAACCGCACCTCCGGCGTGATGGGGTCCGACGACCTGCGCGACCTCATCGCCGAGACAGGCCGTGCCGTCGGTGAGCAGGCTTGGGCTATGCCGCTTCTTGAGGAGCAGGAAGACGAGCTGAAGTCCCCCATCGCTGACATCCGCAACACCCACAACGCCCGCACCGGCGGCATGCTCTTCGCCGGCCTCTACCTCTCCCGCTTCGTGCCGGAGAACGTCGAGTGGGCTCACATCGACATCGCCGGTCCGGCCTGGAACGGCGGCGGCGCCTGGGGCTACACCCCGAAGCGCGCAACCGGCGCCCCGGTCCGCACAATCCTCGAGGCGCTCAACCGCCTGGCTGCGAAGTAGGCGTTTGAGGCAATACGGCCACTATGCCGCTGCATAGTCCCCCGCTCTCGAGCCGACAGGACTATGCCGCTGCATAGTTCTGCTAGGCCTCCCCACCTAAACGGCACACCGTACACGGTACATTTCGCTATTTTTCGGTGAAATGTACCGTCTTTGATGTGCCGTTTAGCCGTATGGGCCGGGCGGGGGGCACCAGCCGTCTAGCTGTACGGGTTTTCGCCGCGCTCGAACCGGGCGCGGCGTTCTTTTTGTTCCTCGCGCTTACGCAGGATGCGTTCCTGTTCCATTTTCTTTCGCATGCGGTCGGGGTAACCGGTCTCTTCGACGTCGTAAAGCAGAATCCCCAGCATTTTGGAGACGGCGTCGATGCCCTTGGGGCCGCCGATGCGGCGTCGGGTGTAGTTGCCGTGCTCGTCGACAAGAACAACGGACATCTCGTTGACCATGGTTTCTGGCTCGACAAAGCCTTCCACGAACGTGCGGCCGGCGACCCAATCGCGCAAGTATTGTGCGTCGTCGGGGCGGATTGTCTCGCCCGGTGCCCGTGGCGGTTTGAACGTCGTGGACTTCTTGCCTTTGCCGAACAGGTTGAACACGCCCCACATCATACGGGCCTGTCTAAGCAATTAGGTCACCCCTTGGGCAACGAACGTGTGTGGATGCAGGTACGCTTTGTGCCGTATAGCTTCCAACGTTTCAATGAGGAGACTTTAAACATGGCGCACTCTGTTGAGATGCCCGAGCTGGGCGAGTCAGTCACCGAAGGCACGATCACTACGTGGCTGAAGGAAGTCGGCGACACGGTTGAGGTCGACGAGCCGCTGCTCGAGGTCTCC
>NZ_KV825964.1:480318-521125 GCF_001835805.1 Corynebacterium sp. HMSC034B08
CTCCCCTGTCGCTGGTGTGATCCTGGAGATCAAGGCTGAGGAGGACGACACCGTCGAGATCGGCGACGTCATCGCGATTATTGGCGACGAGGGCGAAACCCCGGCCGGCGACGACAAGTCCGACGACTCCGCCGACGCCAAGGAAGAGGCGAAGGACGAAGAGCCGGCTGAGGAGCCGAAGGAAGAGAAGAAGGCTGCTCCGAAGAAGTCCTCTGGTGAGGGCACCAAGGTTGAGATGCCGGAGCTCGGTGAGTCTGTCACCGAGGGCACCATCACCACCTGGCTGAAGGAAGTCGGCGACACTGTTGAGGTCGACGAGCCGCTGCTCGAGGTCTCCACTGACAAGGTTGACACTGAGATCCCGTCGCCGGTCGCTGGCACGCTGATCGAGGTTCTGGCTGAAGAGGACGACACCGTTGAGGTCGGCGATGTCATCGCCCGCATCGGTGACGCTGACGCTGCTGCTTCCTCCGACGACTCCAACGAAGACGAAGCCGAGGCCGAAGAAGAAGCACCGGCTAAGGCTGAGGAGCCGAAGGAAGAGAAGAAGGCTGCTCCGAAGCAGGCTTCCGGTTCCGCTACCGATGTTGAGATGCCGGAGCTCGGTGAGTCCGTCACTGAGGGCACCATCACTACGTGGCTGAAGGAAGTCGGCGACGAGGTTGAGGTCGACGAGCCGCTGCTCGAGGTCTCCACTGACAAGGTCGACACCGAGATCCCGTCCCCGGTTGCCGGCACCATCATTGAGATCCTCGCTGAAGAGGACGACACCGTTGAGGTTGGCGACGTGATCGTGGTCATCGGCGACGCTGACGCTGCTGCTTCCGACGACTCCGCCGACGAGGCTGAGGCCGAGGTCGAAGAGGCCGAAGAAAAGGCCGAGGAGAAGGCTGAAGAGAAGAAGCCGGAGCCGAAGGAAGTACCGAAGAAGGAAGAGCCGAAGGCTGCATCCACCGACTCCAAGAACGCTTCGGCGAAGGTCAACAACGGCGACAACGTCGCGTACGTCACCCCGCTGGTGCGCAAGCTGGCTGAGAAGCACGGCGTTGACCTGAACACGGTTGAGGGCACTGGTGTTGGTGGCCGCATCCGTAAGCAGGATGTCCTGGCTGCCGCTGAGGGTGGTAAGGCTGAGGGCACCACCGCTGCGTCTTCGACGAAGGAGCAGACACAGCAGCCGAAGGGTGAGCGCGCTAACTGGTCCACCAAGTCTGTGGATCCTGCGAAGGCGGAGCTCATCGGCACCACCCAGCGTGTGAACCGCATCCGCGAGATCACCGCTGCGAAGATGGTCGAGTCGCTGCAGACCACTGCTCAGCTCACCCACGTGCAGGAAGTCGACGTCACCCGTGTGGCGGAGCTGCGCAAGAAGGTGAAGCCGGCGTTCGTCGAGAAGCATGGCGCAAACATCACGTACCTGGCCTTCTTCATCAAGGCCACGGCAGAGGCGCTTGTGTCCCACCCGAACGTGAACGCTTCCTACGACGCGGATGCGAAGGAGATCACCTACCACGAGGACGTCAACATCGGTATCGCTGTTGATACCCCGATGGGTCTGTTGGTGCCGGTGATCAAGCAGGCGCAGAAGAAGAACCTTGCGGAGATTGCGAAGGCGATCACCGACCTGGCCGAGCGCGCACGCAACAAGAAGCTGCGTCCGGACGACCTGTCTGGCGCAACCTTCACGGTGACCAACATTGGTTCCGAGGGTGCGCTGCTGGATACTCCGGTGCTGACCCCGCCGCAGGCTGGCATTCTGGGTACGGCTGCGATTGAGAAGCGCCCGGTCATCGTGACCGAGGATGGCATTGACTCCATCGCGATCCGTCAGATGTGCTACCTGCCGTTCACCTACGATCACCAGCTGATCGACGGTGCGGACGCTGGTCGTTTCGTCACGACCATCAAGGACCGCATCGAGGAGGGTGACTTCGAGGCTGACCTCGATATCTAACCTCTAGCAGGCGAAAGCCCGGCACTGATTTATGTCAGTGCCGGGCCTTCTTTTTATGTTTACACTGGCGCGCATGACAGGCACATTCAAATCTTTCCGCAACAACACTGAACATTTCATGCGCGAGGCACTCGGCGGCCTTGTGGCCGCGCATCCTTTTGCGGAGTGGCACAACGAGGGGTTCGTGGGGCTTTTGCGTGACGACGACTCCCCCGCCCGCGTCGCCGTCATCTCCGGCGGCGGGTCGGGCCACGAGCCGATGCACGCCGGGTTCGTCGGCGAGGGGATGCTGGACGCGGCTTGCCCGGGGCTGCTGTTTACGTCCCCGAACGCGGTGCAGATTGGCGCGGCAACGGAGTGGGCAGATCGTGGCCGTGGTGTTGTGCATGTGGTGAAGAACTACACGGGCGACGTCATGAACTTCACCGTGGCGGGCAACCACGCCGATGCGGAGGTGAAGCAGGTGTTGGTGGCTGATGATGTGGCCACTGAGATCGATAACGATGACTCGCCGGGGAGGCGGGGTACGGGGGCGACGGTGATCGTCGAGAAGATTGCGGGCGCTGCAGCGGCTCGTGGCGACGACCTCGACGCAGTTGCGAAGGTTGCGCAGCGGGCGGCGGATCAGTCGCGAAGCATGGCGGTGGCGCTGCAGCCTGGCCACTCCCCGACCAGCGACCGTGCAACGTTTGATCTGGAGGAGGGCCAGATTGAGGTCGGTGTTGGTATTCACGGTGAGCCGGGTGTGGAGCGTCGTGATCAGGCAGATTCGAAGCCGTCGGCGCAGGCGCTGGTTGAGGAGTTACTCGATGCGGTGCTGGCTTCGCTCAAGGACAGTGGTGTTGCGGTGGGTGATGCCATGCTCTTTGTCAACGGCCTGGGTGGCACAAGCGAGCTGGAGCTCGATCTGGTCTTCGGCGAGGCGCTCAAACAGCTGTCGGATCGTGGCGTGACGGTGCGTCGCGGAATGCGTGGCTCGCTAGTGACGTCGTTGAACATGGCTGGTATTTCGCTGACGGTGACAGCACTCGACGATGAACTCATCGACTTGCTCGACGCTGAGACACTGGCACCAGCGTGGCCTGATCTGGTGCGTGACCCGCAGTATGCGGACGCCACCATGACGGATGACGAACAGCAGCCAGACAGTGGCGAGGCAAACGTGTGGCTTTCGGCCTTTGTGGATCGCCTCGCAGCTGCCTACGACGACCTGACGGCGCTAGACCGCGAGGCCGGCGATGGCGACTTTGGCCAGAACATGGAGGCGGCCTTCGGTGATATGACTACCCCGATTCGGGGCAATGATTCCGAGGTGCTGAACTTCTTCGCCCATCGGATGTTGGTTCGCGCGGGTGGTACGTCGGGGGCGGTGCTGGGCACGTTCTTCCGCGAGATGGCTGACGTGTTTGAGCGCGCCAATGTGGATTCGCGGGACGCGGACGGCCAGGCATTCGGAACAGCACTGGCTGAGGGGCTGCAGAGCGGCGTGAATGCCATTACTGAGCTCGGTGGCGCGAAGGAGGGCGACAACACGCTTATCGACGCCCTCGTGCCCGCCGCAAAGGCCGCCGAATCGCTCGATGGAGCGGCCGACGTGGAGGACGTTCTTGAGCACGTATTCGCAGCTGCCGTCGAGGGCGCAAAGTCCACCCGCGGCATGCAGGCGAAGAAGGGGCGGGCCTCCTACCTGGGAGAAAGCGCAAAGGACGTGCCGGATCCCGGCGCGATTGCGGTGACGTGGTTGTTTGGTGCAGCGGACGTGAGGGAGTTCTAAAACCCTGGTAGACCGCTTTGTCTTATTGGTGGGTGTCACGGACGTGTTTGCCCGCTATGCTTGGGCGTGCTCGTACGCCCCGAGATAAGGAGCCTTCAGTTGGATTACATTTCCCGTCATATTGGCCCAAACCAGGATGAACAGCAGCAGTTGCTGGACGCGCTGGGTTACGAAAGTATCGATGCGCTGATTGCTGCAGCGGTGCCAGGCGGGATCCTGGCTGAGCAGCCACTTGATCTGCCGGATGCGCTTACGGAGTACGAGGCTCAGGCTCGTCTGCGTGAGTTGGCTGGCAAGAACAAGGTGCTGCGCGCGTTCTATGGCCAGGGCTTTAATTCCACGTTGACGCCGCCGGTGATTCGTCGTGGTGTGGTGGAGGATGCGGGTTGGTACACCGCGTATACCCCGTATCAGCCAGAGATTTCTCAGGGGCGTTTGGAGGCGCTGCTGAATTTCCAGACCATGGTGCAGGATCTGACTGGTTTGGATATTGCGAACGCTTCGCTTCTCGACGAAGCCTCGGCCGCCGCGGAGGCTGTTGGCTTGATGGCTCGTGTGGTGAAGAAGGGTCGTCGTGTGTTGTTGGATGCTCGTTTGCATCCGCAGGTGGTCAACGTGGCTGCGGAGCGCGCCCGTGCGATCGACCTTGAGGTTGAGGTCGTTGACCTCACCGAGGGTGTTGTCGGCGAGGACTTGGTAGGCGCGGTGTTCGCCTACCCGGGTACCGAGGGCGACGTTGTGGATCCGCGTCCGGTGATTGAGGCGATCCACGAGCGTGGCGGTCTTGTCGCCGTGGACGCGGATATCCTCGCGCTGACGCTGCTGGAGTCCCCTGGTGAGTTCGGTGCAGATATCGCGATCGGCACCACCCAGCGCTTGGGTGTTCCACTGTTCTACGGCGGCCCGCACGCTGCCTACATGGCGGTGCGCCAGAAGCTGCAGCGTCAGATGCCGGGCCGCCTCGTTGGCGTGTCCAAGGATGCGGAGGGCTACCCCGCATACCGCCTGGCGTTGCAGACGCGTGAGCAGCACATTCGTCGTGAGCGTGCGACGTCCAACATCTGTACTGCTCAGGCACTGCTTGCGGTCACCGCGTCGATGTACGCGGTCTACCACGGCCCGGACGGGCTGACGCAGATCGCTCGCACGATTCACCAGCGCGCGACGGGTTTTGCTGCCGCTCTTGAGAAGGCTGGCGTGAAGGTCAAGCATGCTGAGTTCTTCGACACTGTTGCGGTGGAGGTTGACGGGGCGCGTGGTGTCGTCGATAAGTTTGCGCAGGCGGGCTACCTCGTTCGCGCGATTGACGACAACACGGTCGGCGTGTCTTTTGGCGAGGACACCACGGATGCGGATGTTTCGGCGCTGCTGGCCGGCTTCGGCGCGGAGGCTGCGACCGGCGAGTCTCGTATCCCTGCGGCACTTGTGCGCAAGACCGAGTTCCTCACCCACGAGACGTTTAACCGCATCCACTCTGAGACCCAGATGATGCGCTACATCCGCGAACTCGGCGACAAGGACCTGGCGCTGGACCGCACGATGATCCCGCTGGGTTCCTGCACGATGAAGCTCAACCCGACCGCGGGCCTTGAGGCGATTACCTGGCCTGATTTTGCCAACGTGCACCCCTTCACCCCGGACGAGTACACCGAGGGATGGCGCGAACTTATCGACGAAATCCGCTCCTGGCTGGTCGAAATCACCGGCTACGCCGAGGTGTCCGTCCAGCCGAACTCCGGTGCGAACGGCGAGTTGGCCGGTCTGTTGGCGATCCGTCGCTACCACGTGGCCAACGGCGATACCGAGCGCAATATCTGCCTGATTCCGGCGTCGGCGCACGGTACGAACGCGGCGTCTGCGACGCTGGCGAACCTGCGGGTGGTCGTCGTCAAGACTGCTGCCGATGGCTCCATCGACATCAACGACTTGGACGAGAAGCTGGCCAAGCACGAAGGCCACGTCGCAGCCATCATGCTCACCTACCCCTCCACGCACGGCGTGTACGAGGAAGACGTTCGCGTGGTCTGTGACAAGGTGCATGCGGCTGGCGGCCAGGTCTACATCGACGGCGCGAACATGAACGCCCTGACCGGCATCGCCCGCCCGGGTGACTTCGGCGGCGACGTGTCTCACCTGAACCTGCACAAGACGTTCACCATCCCGCACGGTGGCGGTGGCCCGGGTGTTGGCCCGATCGGTGTGGCCGAGCACCTCATCCCGTTCTTGCCGTCCAACCCGAACGTGCCGCTGGAGCAGGCCGCTGCGGAGATCGACGGCTCGGCTGGCGTGCCGGTGGCCTCCACCCTGTTTGGCTCGGCTGGTGTGCTGCCGATTTCCTGGTCGTACATCGCCATGTCCGGTGCGGAAGGACTGCGCAGTGCCACGGCGCACGCGGTGCTGAACGCGAACTACATTGCGAAGGAACTCAACGACTCCTTCCCAGTCCTCTACACCGGCAACAACGGCCTTGTCGGCCACGAGTGCATCCTGGACCTGCGCGAACTCACCGATCAGTCCGGTGTGACCGCCGCCGATGTGGCCAAGCGTCTGGTGGACTACGGCTTCCACGCCCCCACCCTGGCATTCCCGGTTGCGGGCACGCTCATGGTGGAGCCGACCGAGTCCGAGGACCTGGCTGAGATCGACCGCTTCATCGAGGCAATGCGCTCCATCCGTGCGGAGATCCAAGAGATCATTGACGGCAAGATCGAGTACGAAAAGTCCGTGGTCCACAACGCGCCGTACACCGCGCACAGCGTGGCCCGTGACGAGTGGCCGTACGAGTTCACCCGTGAGCAGGCCGCCTACCCGGTGGATCGTCTCGTCCACCAGAAGTACTTCCCGCCAGTGCGTCGTGTTGACGAAGCATTCGGCGACCGCAACCTCCAGTGCGCATGCCCGCCGCCGGAGGCCTTCGACATCACTGACGACACTAACGGCACCGACAACTAGGAGTAAGGAGAACACCCATGCCACAGACTCCCCTGTTTGCTAAGCACGAGGCGCTCAACGCCTCCTTCACCGACTTCGGTGGCTGGACCATGCCGCTGAAGTACGCCTCCGAGTTGGAAGAGCACCGCGCGGTGCGCAACGACGTTGGCATTTTCGACCTGTCCCACATGGGCGAAATCGACGTCAAGGGCCAGGACGCTGCAGCGTTTTTGGACTACGCGTTGATCTCCAACATGTCCATCCTGAAGGTGGGCAAGGCGAAGTATTCGATGATTGTCGATGAAAACGGCGGCATCCTCGACGACTTGATCACCTACCGCTTCGACGACGACCACTTCATGGTTGTGCCCAATGCTGGCAACACCGCAGCCGTATGGGCGGCGTTCGAGGCACGCAAGGGGGACTTCGACGTCGAGCTGCGCAACGACTCCGAAGCCACCGGCCTGGTTGCCGTACAGGGACCACGCTCCCTCGAGGTGCTCACCCCACTTTTGGACGGCGACGCCAGCGCACTCGAGTACTACTCCGGCGCCTGGATGACCCTCTCTTCCGTCGACGATGCGAAGCGAGTCGACGTGTTTGTCGCTCGCACCGGTTACACCGGTGAGGACGGCTTCGAACTGTTCTGCGCGGCCGAAGACACCGTTGCCGTGTGGGACGCCGTCATCGGCTCCGGTACCCCGTGTGGTTTGGCTGCACGTGACTCGCTGCGTCTCGAGGCATCCATGCCGCTGTACGGCAACGAATTGACCACCGACATCACCCCGGTGGAGGCCGGGATGGGCCGTGCGTTTGCAAAGAAGGAGGCGGACTTCGTCGGTAAGCAAGCGCTCACTGGTCGCGAGCCGAGCGTTGTCATCGTCGGCCTGACGTCTGAGCAGCGCCGTGCCGCACGTCAGGGCGCCGAGGTGTACCTGGCGGGTACTGAGGACAAGATCGGCGTGGTCACCTCTGGCCAACCGTCGCCGACGCTGGGATACCCGGTCGCACTCGCACATGTGGATCCGGCACACACGGAAGTGGGCACCGAAGTGGAAATTGATATCCGCGGACGCCGTTACCCGTTTACTATTGCAGCAACCCCGTTTTACACCCGAGAGGACGCATAACTATGGCTCTGAAGCAGGACTTCTACTACTCAGAGGACCACGAGTGGATCAACGCCACCCCGGACACCGCCGTTGGCCAGACCGTACGCGTGGGCATCACCCACGTCGCTGCTGACCGCCTCGGTGAGGTTGTGTTCGCGGAACTGCCGCAGGTCGGCGACACCGTCACCGCAGGCGAAACCTGCGGTGAGATCGAGTCCACCAAGTCGGTCTCTGATCTGTACTCCCCGGTCACCGGCACGGTCACCGCGGTCAACGAGGACATCGACGGCGCGTATGAGGCCATCAACAACGACCCGTACGGCGAAGGCTGGCTCTACGAGGTTGAGGTCGAAGAGGTCGGCCCGCTCATGACCGCCGACGAGTACGGCGCCGCTAACGGCGTGTAGTACACATCTCTGCCGGGGACTAGGGTTGGGCGCATGACTGCGCCACGTGACCCGTTTTTCCCCGCCGAGAAGTCCATCCGAGCCTCAGACTCGCCCATTGACGTGCGCGAGCTGGGGCTCGTGGACTATCAGCAGGCCTGGGACCTTCAGGCCGAGATTGCCGCGCAGCGCGCCAAGGACGAGGTGGGCGACACCATCCTGGTGTTGGAGCACCCCTCCACATTCACTGCCGGCAAGCGCACCCAACCAGAGGATATGCCGGATGCTTCCTACCCCGTCCCGGTTGTGACGGTGGACCGTGGCGGTCGCATCACCTGGCACGGCGAAGGCCAACTCGTGGTGTACCCGATTATTAAGTTGGCCGAGCCGGTAGACGTCGTCGATTATGTGCGCCGCCTCGAAGAAGCCCTCATTCAGACCGTGCGGGCAGCCGGGGTGACCACCGCAGGGCGTATCGACGGCCGCTCGGGCGTCTGGGTACCCGCTGAAACCAAGGCGGCCTCCCCTGAGGCCTCGACACGTGAGCGCAAGATCGCAGCACTTGGCATCCGCATCACCCGCGGGGTGACCATGCATGGGCTGAGCCTGAACTGCGACAACACCCTCGAACACTACGAACACATCGTCGCCTGCGGTATCGACGACGCCGACGTGACCACCATGTCGCTCGAACTCGGACGCGACATCACGCCTGCCGATATGGCTGGCCCTGTCGTGCACGAACTCAAACGAGCTTTGGCTGGTGAACTGGTGGTTGCGGACCATACGTTTGCCACTCGGCCGGACCCGTCGAAGGGTTTGACAAAACATGTACGGTAGGGGGCGTGACTGTAGCACCAGAAGGACGCAAGCTGCTGCGCGTTGAGGCGCGCAACTCGCAGACACCAATTGAGAAGAAACCACGCTGGATCCGCAACTCTGTAAAGACCGGTCCCGAATACGAGGACATGAAGCAAAAGGTCAAGGGAGCGGGGCTGCACACCGTGTGCCAGGAAGCCGGCTGCCCCAACATCCACGAGTGCTGGGAATCGCGTGAGGCAACGTTCCTCATCGGCGGATCGCGTTGCTCGCGCCGTTGCGATTTCTGCGACATCGCCTCCGGCAAGCCGGATCCGTTGGACCGCGACGAACCGCGTCGCGTGGCAGAAGAGGTCAAGAGCCTCAACCTGAACTACTCCACCATCACCGGTGTGACCCGCGACGACCTCGAAGACGAGGGTGCTTGGCTATACGCAGAGGTCGTCCGCAAGATCCACGAACTTAACCCAAACACCGGCGTGGAAAACCTTACTCCGGACTTCTCCGGCAAGCCGGATCTGCTCCAGGAAGTGTTCGAAGCACGCCCTGAGGTCTTCGCCCACAACCTGGAGACTGTCCCGCGCATCTTCAAGCGCATCCGTCCGGCGTTCCGTTACGAGCGATCTCTGGACGTTATCCGCCAGGCACGTGACTTCGGTTTGATCACCAAGTCCAACCTCATCCTCGGCATGGGTGAGACCCGTGAAGAGGTCCTGGAGGCACTCAACGACCTCGTTGATGCCGGCTGCGACATCATCACCATTACGCAGTACTTGCGCCCAGGCCCGACCTACCACCCGATCGATCGTTGGGTGAAGCCGGAAGAGTTCATCGAATACCGCGACGCTGCTTACGAGATGGGCTTCGGCGCTGTCATGTCCGGCCCGCTGGTCCGTTCTTCCTACCGTGCAGGCAAGCTCTACGTGGAAGCAATGAAGCACCGTGGGCTCGAACTGCCGGAGAACCTGAAGCACCTCGCGGAAACGTCTCAGGGTGAGACCGCGCAGGAAGCCTCGTCGCTGCTGAAGAAGTACGGCGCGTCTGAGGACCACCCTGTAGAGACCCGCTAGGGGTCTTTGGCCCGCGTCTTAGCTGTGGCATACAGTATTGGCCATGGCTAAGACGCAGGACAAGGCAGCCGCAAAGGCTGCGAAACAGGAACAGCGCGCGGCGAAGCGCGCGAAGAGCAAGGCAACGCGCGGGCAAATCGTCCAGGCGTTTAATATTCAGCGTAAGCGCGACAAGGCGCTTATCCCGATCATGCTGGCCTGTGTGCTCGGCGTCGGGTTGCTATTCTTCCTCCTCGGCCTGTGGTGGGGCATGAAGTGGCTCTGGCTCGTCTTCGGCCTCGTTCTGGGTGCCGTGCTGGCAATGTTTGTCTTCTCCCGCCGCCTGGAGCGCTCCATGTACGAAGAGGTCGGCGACACCCCCGGCGCTGCCGGCTGGACACTGGAGAACATGCGCAACACGATGGGCATCGTGTGGCTGACTAAGACCGGCGTGCAGGCGAATACCCACATGGACACCGTCCACCGCGTAGTGGGCAACCCGGGTGTGGTCCTGGTCGGCGAGGGTAACCCGAACCGTTTGAAGGCCCTGATGTCCAAGGAGCACAAGCGCGTCGACCGTCTGCTGGCTGGTGTACCGATCTACGAGGTGTACGTCGGTGAAGGCGAAAACCAGGTGCGCACCCGCGACCTGCAGAAGCACCTGCTGAAGCTGCCGAAGAACTACCAGAAGAACGAGGTATACAACCTCGCAGCGAAGTTGGACGCAATGGATTCACGCGCACGCAACGGCCAGATGCCGGGCCTGCCGGGTGGTCCACTGCCAAAGCAGGCACAGAACATGGCGGGTATGAACCGCAAGATGCGCCGTATGCAAGAGCGCAAGGGCGGTAAGTAACCCCCGAATCCCCCCTATGATCCGCTCGCTACCTGGAGCGGATCACTGTTGTGGTGGTGGCGCGGTCATGCATGCCGCGCCCGTCGGCGTCGACAAGCGCTGCGGGCAACACGAAGCCGGTGAGGATGGTGCGCAACGCTGCGCGCCACAGTCCCACCGGCGCTTCTTCGTCTACACGCGCCACCCCCATGCCGAGTGCAGCCATACCGGGTGTGCGGGCGAACAACCAGCCTCCCAGGATTCCCAGCACGATCCACAGCAGGTAGGTCAGCGTGTACTTGTCCCCCAACGCTGCGGTGTTCTGGGTGATCAGGGATGCAGCGATCGCGCAGATTGTCCAGTCGATGAGCACCCCCACCATGCGTCGCGCCACCGAAGCTTGCGAGCCGGCACCTTTCTCCGGCATGCCGAGGAACTCCCCCGGATAGGACGGCAGATGGTCCTCGCCGTTGAATTGATTAGGGATTTCTGGGCCGTTGCGCCAGTCAGGTCGTCGATTAGCAGCCATACTCTATGAGCCTAGCGGTGTACAGGTCTACACTTGTAACCGCTTATGACAGCCGACCGACGAGGAGTACCGCCCGTGTCCTTCGACAACATCGAAGACGTTAAAAAGTTCATTGTCGACGAGGGGGTGGAATTCGTTGACGTGCGCTTCACCGACGTGCCCGGCATCGAACACCACTTCTCCATCCCGGCCTCCATGTTCGACGAAGACGTGATGGAAGAGGGCCTCGCTTTCGACGGCTCCTCCATCCGTGGCTTCACCACGATCGAAGAGTCCGACATGACGCTCATGCCGGACCTGGCCACCGCGAAGCTCGACCAGTTCCGTGGCTCGAAGACGCTAAACGTGAAGTTTTTTGTCAACGACCCGTTCACCCACGAACCGTTCTCGCGCGACCCGCGCAACGTAGCCAAGAAGGCCGAGGAGTACCTGCGCTCCACCGGCATCGCAGACACCTGCTCGATCGGCGCCGAGGCCGAGTTCTACCTGTTTGACTCCATCCGCTACGAGGTGGACGCCCATACTGCGTTCTACGAGATCGACGCGGAAGAAGGCTGGTGGAACCGTGGTGCCGAGGCTGATGTCGATGGCGGCCCGAACCTGGGCTACAAGAACCGTGTGAAGGGTGGCTACTTCCCCGTCCCGCCGCACGACAAGACCGTCGAGGTGCGCGACGCGATGGTGCGCAACCTGGCTGAATCCGGTTTTGAGATCGAGCGTTTCCACCGCGAGGTGGGCAACGGCGGCCAGCAGGAGATCAACTACCGCTTCAACACCCTGCTACATGCGGCGGATGACCTGCAGGACTTCAAGTACATCATCAAGAACACTGCCACCCAGTTCGGTAAGACCGTCACGTTCATGCCGAAGCCGCTCGCTGGTGACAACGGCTCGGGCATGCACGCCCACCAGTCCCTCTGGAAGGACGGCGAGCCGCTGTTTTACGACGAGTCCGGCTACGGTGGCCTGTCCGACATCGCCCGCTGGTACATCGGCGGCCTGCTCGAGCACGCAGGTGCCGTACTCGCCTTCACCAACCCGACGCTGAACTCCTACCACCGCCTGGTGCCGGGCTTCGAGGCCCCGATCAACCTGGTGTACTCCCAGCGCAACCGTTCCGCTGCCATCCGCATCCCGATCACGGGTGCGAACCCGAAGGCGAAGCGCATCGAATTCCGCGCACCGGACCCGTCGGGCAACCCCTACCTCGGCTTCGCAGCCATGCTCATGGCAGGTATCGACGGCATCAAGAACCGCATCGAGCCGCACGCCCCGGTGGACAAGGACCTCTACGAACTGCCACCAGAAGAGGCCAAGGACATCCCGCAGGCACCGACCTCGCTTGAGGCTGCCCTGCAGGCGCTTGAGGCTGACCATGACTTCCTCACCGAGGGCGACGTGTTCACCGAAGACTTGATCGAGACCTACATCAAGCTGAAGTACGACAACGAGATCACCCCGGTGCGCCTCCGCCCAACGCCGCAGGAATTCGAGATGTACTTCGACTGCTAAATCAGAGGCAAAACAGCGGCTCGACGGTGGCTGAAATAGGCGGTGGTTCTCCGCTAAGCCTTAGATAACTTTGTATAGCCTGACCTGCGGAAGGTCAGGCTATACATGCTTGCGCAGGCAAAACAATCGGTTCATAGTGGGCGCTATGACTGATCTGATGGCACGCCCCAATGACTGCTCCGCCGACTGCCCGGTGGTGTACGACCTGCACCCGATGCAGCACGTTGAGCCTGGCACCAGCGAGCGGCTCAACCGCCTCCGCGCGGCCGTCCTTGGCGCGAACGACGGCATTGTCTCCACGGCGGCTGTCGTCGTGGGTGTAGCGGGCGCGACCGCGAACCAGACGACGATTGCCATGTCCGGTTTGGCCGCCGTCGTTGGTGGTGCTGTGTCGATGGCGCTTGGCGAATACGTCTCGGTGTCGTCGCAACGCGACTCAGAGCGCTCCATGGGCTTTGCGGAGCACCAGCAGGTCAATCCATGGTCAGCCGGTATCGCGTCGTTCCTGTCGTTCATCTTGGGTGCGGTGCTGCCATTTGTGACCGCGATACTGGCACCGGAGTCCGTCCGCATTGTGTCGATCTTCGCTGTGACGCTCGTTGCGCTTGCACTCACCGGCGCACTGTCAGCAAAGCTTGGCGATTCCCCGGTGCTCCGCCCGGTTCTGCGCATCGTCGTCGGTGGAACACTCGGCCTAGCGATGACTTTTGCGGTGGGTTCGCTCTTCGGCGCCGCTGCACTTTAGTGTCCAGAGTGGCGGTAGCGATTTGGATCGTATCCGTTTGACGTGGGAAAACACCCAAACCACACAACTCCACACAAAGTACACAACTCCACACAAACCACATAACTTCACATAACATCGGTAGTGTCGCCGACATCCTGCGCGTGCCAGAGGATGAGTATCCCGAACTGCCGAATGGCCAGGTACAACAAAAGGGATTACCATACATGGGGTGATGAACAAGCTCCGCCAACTTCCTCCGGCCGGCCCCGCATGGGGCGGCAGCCTCATGGGTACGTCGATCGTGTCGCGACTGCTCGTCGAAAAGAACATGATGCTTGGCGCGAGCATCTTCGCAGCGATCGCCTCCGCAATCCTCGTTGTATTGGTGGTTGGCTTTGTCACATACCGCCAGCCGAGCTTCAAACGCACCTCAATGGCGGAATGGTCGATGCTCTTCATCGGAATCCTCGCGCTCGGCGCCGCACTGTCTGGGTTGACGGATGTGCCGGTGTACCGCCTGGTCGGCTTTTGGATCGGCGCGCCCGTCACCACCTTGACCTGGGCGATCCAACTCACGCGATTCGAAGGAAAACCACGGTTTACGTGGGGGCTGCCGCTTGTCGGCCCGATGATCTCCGCGTCTGTGGCCGGCTGGCTGGCCCGCGACTACGGGCAGATTTACCACGTCATGGGCACAGTGTTTTTCTTCATGTCGCTGCTGACCGCAGTGCCGGTGTTCATGCGCGTCTACTGGGCTGCCTGGCACGGTGAGGTTGATCTGTCGGGCCCGAACTCTGCGACCGCATGGGTGCCGCTCGGCGTGATCGGCCAATCCACTACCGCGTTGCAGATCCTCTACCCCGGCTACTTCTCGGTCCACTACGGCTACGTGGCGCTTATGCTGTCCATCCCGCTGGCCATCTACGCCATGGTCACCTTCTACCCCAACGTCGCACGCTGGACGCAGTACTCCCCCGCCTGGTGGTCGTGCACGTTCCCGCCGGGCACGGTGAGCATGGGTGGCCACCAGGTGGCGCTGGTCAACGGGTCGCACTGGCTGGACGCCGTTGCCTTGGCAATTCCGTTCCTGCTGCTCGCTCACTGGACGGTGTGCTCGAGCAGGTTTATCAGTTGGGTTATCGAAGGTCGCCGGGACAACAACTCGCAGTCGACGCAGACGCCCCAGACCTCGAAGGCTGCGCGCCAGATGGCGGCCTAGCGCGCCACGTTGAGGTCGACCTCGATCCCGCCAACGCGCCCGCGGGAGGTGAACTGCCACACCGCGGGTTCCGGGAACCCGAGCGGGCGCGGCCACTTCCCCAACTGCGCCGGGTCCGTCACGGTGTTGTCGCCCCAGTGCGCGAGCCACAGTTCCCCAAACTGTGCAGGGCTGGCCAGCCCCATGTGCCGGCGCCAGTACCAGGCGTTGGTGTAAACTCCGGCCACTTCCACGCCAGCTTGGGTGAAGCACTCTACAGCGGTGTGGACGTCGTCAAGCGTAAGCCCCGCGGGTGACTCCACGTCGAGCCACATGGGCAATTGCGTATCGACGAGCACCTCACACGCCACCTCCACCTGCCGCTGCACCGTCGTGCCCTCTGAGGGGGCGCGGAGAAAGTGGTAGGTGGAGGTGACGCAGCCGGCGGTGGTGGCGTCGAGAAGCAATTGCTCAAAACACGGGTCGCGGTAGGTGCCGTCCGTGGTGCGGATGATGGCGAAGTCGAAGCCGGTGAAGTCGAAGCCTCGTTGGTATTCGGAGACGTCGACGCCGAATCTCACCGCTTCTTCAGCCCCATGCGCGGGGTGAAGCTGCCTGGGTGGCGGCGCTGCGCTGCGGCATCAGCGATGGTCAGGCGCCACTTCGGGTCGGTCACCGGCATGTTGGAAATCGGGAACCAGCCGACCTCGATCGACTCGTCGTCACCGACGATGGGCACGGCGGTGGGGTCTGTAGCCTCGCAACGAATCTGCACCGACATGTACGTCGCCTTATCCCCGTTGTCGTGCGTGACCGGGCCAACCACGCCAACGCCGAGGATTGCCGCCGGCTCGACCTCCACACCAGTCTCCTCGAGCACCTCGCGCACCGCGGCCATGTGAGGCTCCTCGCTCGGGTCCGCGATGCCGGTCACCGGGGTCCAGTTCCCATTGTCGGCGCGGCGCACGAGCAGCACGTCCGGCACCGCCCAGTCGGAGGTGTCCGCTGAATCGCGCAACACCACCGCGCACACGCTGGGCACCCACATCAGGTCGGTGCCGATCTTTTTACGGGTTTCCACAATGAACTCCGGGATAGGCATGGGTGCGAGTGTACAATCCCTTCCGATATGAGCACTTCCGTGACCGAACCCGAACAGCCCACGCGCACCTTCCTGCAGCGCGTGCCCACGCCGGTGTTTGTCACGGTCTACGGCGCACTCGTCGTCGCCGCGGTGGTGGGGGCCGTGTTCGGGCTGCGATACACCGCAGACGCGGAAAGCACCGAGGCGTCCCTGCCACAACCGGTGCGCCCGTTTAACCCGGCCCCGGCCGATCCTGCCAATGTGGCGGCGAGTGTGCGCCCCCACCTGATCCAGAACCTGCAGGTAGGCAAAACCAACACTGGTGTGATGGCGCGTGGCGATCTCGCCGAGTACGTCATGAGCGATTCCACCGAGTTCGCCGGCCACGTCTCACGCCTGCTCGAGCAGAACTGCCTAGACACGCTCGAGCTGACCACCCCAGACGGCATGCGGGTGAACTTCTGGGGCTTTTGCTTTGCGACGATACCCGCTACCACCATCCAAAACACCTTCGATTTCGCGGTGGCCCAAGGCGCTGACTCCGCGTCCTTCGCCGTCTACCCCGCCCAGAACAACTTCCACGAAATCAGACTGATCTGGACCGACGCGGAAGCAACCGGCTACGACGCGAAGCAACTCGAGCGGCAGTGGAAGCAACTCGACCGCCCCGACGAGATCGACCGCATCGCGTTCTTCGGCTACTACGACGACGAGGTCATCGTGGTGGACAACGACAAGAAGGACGGCAGGTCCACCAAGACGTTCCCCGCCGGTGAGGCGTTCAACGAGAAGTGGGGCCTCGAGCGCTAACTACCAGCGCTCATTACCAGCGCTGGGGCACGAGATCCGCGTCAGGCACGACGTGGTTGATCACGGCCATCACCTGGTTGATGTTGGAGTAGCTCATCAGCAGCGGATCCTCCATGCCTTCGAAACACTCCTCCCCCGCACGGCCAGCCTCGGTGCCTGAGACCACTCCGATGACCGTGGCCCGGCCGTTGATCTCGGTGAACACCGGCCCGCCCGAGTCGCCCGAAGCGGCGCAGACGGAGGCGATGTCGCCGTGGGTTTGGGCCTCGGCGTCGTCGTCAAGGTTCACGATCTGCACACGCTGGGTCGCCTCAAACTTGCCGCAGGTATAGCCGGTGGTCGCGCCGGTTTTGCACACGCGGTCGAGATCGTGCAGGTCCTTGGCGATACCGGTCGCGATCGGAGCACCAACGACATCCATGAACCGCTCGGTATCGGTGATCTCGATGATGCCGACATCGATACCTTTCGTTTCCTCATTCGCGTCGCCGTACATGCCGGAATAGATGAACTTGCCTACCTCGTGCGCGTAGTCGAAGGCGGTCTCCGCATTCGTCGGCCACACAAGGTCACCCGCACGCCCGCAGTGGCCCGCAGTCACGGCATAGGCTCGGCCGTCAGCGCCAGTAAACGAGAACGCTGCAGTGCACGACTGCGCGGTGAAGTGCTCACCCGGCTCCGGGTAATGGTCCGTGGACTGAATGCGCGTACCCGGCGCCCACGGCGCGAACGCAGGCACGAGCACGTTGCTCTCCTCCACCGGTGCAGGCGCGGCCTCATCCGGCGTTTGCACACGCTCAAGCGCGTGGCGCTCCTCCACCGTGGGAGTTGGGAATTGGCTCGTGGTCAGCCCGAGCCACACCACCATCGCAACAGCAGCAAGCGTTGCGACGATCACCGTAATCCACCCGCCGGTCCGCAAACCCGTACGCCGCTGAGTGGGCGGCGCAGACAGGGCAGGCTGCGCAGGCATGCCGGGCACGCCGGGCATGTCCGGGAACTGCCACTGCTGGCCATCCTCGGGCTGGTAGCGCCTCGCCAGGTTATCGTCGCCTGCCTGATGTTCAGGGAAGGTCAAGCGCGAGCCTTACTTGTCGGCGTCGTCGGTGCTGTCGGCGTCGGTGTCGTCGTCAAGAAAAAACTTGTCACCCTTGGCGGCTTCCTCGGCCTGGATCTTGATGTCGCGCAGGAACTTCTCCGGATCGAACTCCGTGTACTGCTCAGGGCCTGCGAACTGCTCTTGTGCCATCGGTGGGGATCCTTTCCTAGACGTCCGTGCGCTCGATTGCGTCGGCGATGAATGCCTTGACCTGCTCGGCGTCATTCGGCAGATCCACAACGTGGCGCTCGGCGTCCATAATCGCGGCGAAGCGCTCCGGCACCTCCGGAAGCTCGCCAATTGCCTCCACAATGGTATCCGCGAATTTCACCGGCAGCGCAGTCTCCAGCACAACAATGGGAGTTTCTACGCTGTCTGCCAGCTGCTGCGCCACGAACACGCCGTCGGCGGTGTGCGGGTCAATAACCACGCCGTACTCGTCCTTGATGCGCTTGATCGTGGCAATGCGGTCCGCATGGGTCGAGGTGCCCGACCCGAAGCCGTACTCATCAGTGATGCGCTTAAGCGCGTCCGCCTCGAGCGAGAAACCACCATCTTTGACCTTGGTGCCAAACAGTTCACGGGTGGTGTCGGCATCGCGGTCCAGCGCGTCGAAAATCATGCGCTCGAAGTTCGACGCCTTCGAGATATCCATCGATGGCGACGACGTGGCGTACGTGTCGGCTGCGGAACGCGGACGGTAATCACCGGTGGTGAAGAACTCGTGCAGGACGTTGTTCTCGTTCGTCGCCACGATCAGGCGATCAAGCGGCAGCCCCATCTGCTTCGCAATATGGCCTGCGCACACGTTGCCAAAGTTACCGGTAGGCACGCAGATCGAAACCTGCTCCTCGTTCGTCTTCGTCGTCTTAAGGTATGTGGCGATGTAGTACACCACCTGCGCAAGCAAACGCGCGAAGTTAATGGAGTTGACCGCGCCGATCGAGTACTTCGACTTAAACTCCGCGTCCGCGCTGACTTCCTTGACCACGTCCTGGCAATCATCGAAAACGCCGTCGAGCGCGATGTTGAAAATGTTCGGGTCGTCCAGGCCGAACATCTGGGCCTGCTGGAACGGGGTCATACGCCCGGCCGGGGTGAGCATGAACACGCGGATGTTGTCGCGGCCACGCATGGCGTACTCGGCCGACGAGCCGGTATCGCCCGAGGTCGCGCCCAGAATATTGATCTCTTCGCCGCGGCGCCCGAGTTCGTACTCGAACAGCTCGCCGAGCAGCTGCATCGCCATGTCCTTAAACGCAGCGGTCGGACCTTCGGAGAGGTGCGCGATGTGCAGGCCGTCGTTCAGACGCGTAACCGGCACGATCTCCTCGTCCGCGAACACCGGGGTGCGGTACGCACGCTTGGCAATCGCCTCGAGGTCCTCCGCCGGGATGTCATCGACGAACAGCTTCAACACCTCTGCGGCAAGTGCGGCGTAGCCGTCGTTGGCCAAAAGGGTGCGCCACTCGTCGAGAAGCGCCGGCGAAAGTGTCGGGTACACCGCCGGCATAAACAGCCCGCCGTCCGGGCTTAAGCCGGTGAGCAGGATGTCAGTGAAGGAACGGGCCTGGGCAGTTGCGTCGCGCGTCGAAATGAAGTCCACGCCGGGCAGTCTACGTGATCGGTGTATGCCCTTGGCCGGAATGGGCATTTACGTTCAGCGCCGGCAGGCCCGGAAAGCCGCACTTTGGTGCGGTCGTGGGGCCTCGATTCGTTCATATGCAGGGCTCGATATGCGTAACTGCAGGTCAGCGCAAAATCGGAAAAACGGCCCGAAAGGTATCTCCAAAGCCGTGACCAGGACTTACGCATATCGAGCCCTGCATATGAACGTTGGAGGGGCGGTGGCGCGTTAGCGGTGCCGGGGCGCCGGGGGCGGTGGCGCGTGAGCGCGCACCGGCGGGGTGCTGCGGCGGTGCCGGGGTGCTAGTGGCGCGGGGGCTCCTGGCGGCCGGTGAGGATGTCCACGACGGAGCGGATTGCGGCGTCGCCAAGCGGTGCCACCGAGCGCTCCTTCGGCTGCTCCGGTGTGGATGCCCGGCGCGGGCTCGGCTCGACGGTGACGTTAAGCGTCGTGTCGTCGAGTTCGAGCTTTGCGGATGGGTCGATGCCGGCGACGCGGGCGGCGTCGACGAGTGCGACGAGGTCGGCGAAGGTTGCGTTGTCAAGGTCGATAGTCATGTTCACTGCCATGCCCACAGAGCTTATTGATTCCGCAACCGCCGCGCCTAGTCGAATTCCAGAGACTGCTTTTCGCCCCAGAACACCTCCTCCACCACGCGGTGGGCGCGCCGGGTGATGCGCAGGTAGTCCTCGAGAAACTCTTGCTGGTCGTCGGGGTCGTATCCGGCAGAGCCAGCGACCTGAGCCAGTTGCGGGCCCGGTGCGGGGAGCTGGTCCTCACGCTTGCCGGAGACGAGCACAATAGCGTTGCGGGCGCGGGTCGCGGTGAGCCACGCGGTGCGCAGGGTTCGCGCCTTGTCGGCGGAAAGCACCTCGGGGTCGTCGAGCTCCACGAGGAAGTCCAGTGCGTCGAGTGTGGACGGGGTGCGCAGTTCGTGATGACGATGCGCGTGCGCCATGGTGATCAGTTGGACGGTCCACTCCACATCGGCAAGCGCGCCGCGGCCGAGTTTGGTGTGGGTGGACCGGTCGGCGCCTCGGGGCAGGCGTTCGTTGTCTACGCGGGCTTTGATGCGGCGGATCTCGCGAATACCGGCGGGCGTTGCGCCGGCCTCGGGGTAGCGGAACTCGGCGATGGCCGAAAGGAAGCGCTCCCCTACCTCGCGGTCGCCGGCGACGACGTTGGCGCGAAGGAGTGCTTGGCGCTCCCAGACTTCGCCCCACTCGCGGTAGTAACGCACGTAGGAGGCAATGGTGCGCGTCACCGGTCCGGAGCGACCCTCGGGGCGCAGACCCAGGTCCACCTCCAGCGGCGGGTCGCCGGATGGTTTGGACAGGCGGGTACGGATCTGGTCGAGCACCTTCGTGGCCCAAGCGATGGCTTCTGTTTCGTCGACGCCGTCTGCTGGTTCGGTGACCACCATGACGTCGGCGTCAGAGCCGTAGCCCAACTCGGCGCCGCCAAGCCGGCCCATGCCGATCACTGCGATTCGTGCGGGGGCCTCGTCGAGACCAGCGGCGGCAGTGGTCGAATACACCTCTGCCTGCAGCGCGGCCTCAAGGACCGCGTCCCACACATACGTCAGTTCCAGACAGACCTGGCGTACCTCCATCAGGCCCAGCAGATCAGCCGCAGCGATACGGGCCAACTCGGCCCGGCGCAGGGAACGCGCCACCGACACCGCTTTCTCCGGGTCGGCTTGGTGGCGCTTCGCCGAGGCAATGATCGCCTTATGCACCTGATCCGGAGCCACCTCGAGCAGGCGCGGACCGGCAGAGCCATCCCCGAGGAGTTTCACCACGTCAGGTGCGGAAATGATCAGATCGGAGGTGTACGGGGAGGTGCCGAGGATGTGCATGAGGCGTTGGGAGGCCACGCCTTCGTCGCGAAGCATGCGCAAGAACCAACTGCGATCCACCGCTGCCTCGGAGAGTTTGCGGTAGTTGAGTAGGCCCTGGTCGGGATCGGCGGTGTCGGCCAGCCAGTGCATGAGTGTGGGCAGCAGGATCTCCTGCAGTTTCGCCTTGCGGGAGGTGCCCTTGATCAGCGCGGTCAGGTGGTCAAACGCGCGCGCCGGGTGGCGGTAGCCCAGGGCTGCCAACTGGTCCTTCACACCGGCGGCGGAAAGTGTTGCTTCACCGACGGTGAGGTCAACCACGGCGTCCAGCAGCGGGCGGTAGAAGAGACGCTCGTGCAGCGTGGCCACCTCGTGGCGGATGGCCTTGAGATGCCGGTTCATCGCCTCAGGGGCGGTACCGCGTGGCCCGGCTGAGAAGCCTGCGGCGCGGGCGAGCCACCGGTTGCGCTTCTCATCATCGGCATCTGGCAGTTGGTGGGTGCGCTTGAACCGCTGCAGTTGGAGACGGTGCTCAAGCAGGCGTAAAAACTCGTAGGCATCGGTGAGCACTTTGGCGTCCTCGCGGCCCACGTATCCGCCTTTGGCCAGGTCGGCGAGGGCTTCGAGGGTGTTGCGGGCGCGCAGGGTGTCGTCGATACGCCCGTGCACGAGTTGGAGCAGTTGCACGGCGAACTCGACGTCGCGAAGCCCACCGGGGCCGAGCTTGAGTTCACGGTCGCGCACGTCTGCGGGCACGTTCTCCAGCACGCGGCGGCGCATGGCTTGGACGTCTTCGACGAAGGAGTCGCGCTGGGAGGCCTCCCACACCAGCGGCGACAACGCGTCCGAATACGCCTGGCCCAGATCCATCGATCCGGTCATCGGACGGGCCTTGAGCAGTGCCTGGAACTCCCAGGTCTGCGCCCACTTTTTGTAGTACGCCACGTGCGAATCAAGCGTGCGCACCAGGGCTCCGGCTGCCCCTTCGGGCCGCAGGTTCGCGTCCACTTCGAAGAAGCAGGCGGAGCCGATGCGCATCATCTCGCTGGCCACGCGCGTGATCTTGGTGGTCACAGGCTCGGCGACGAACACGACGTCCACATCAGAGATGTAGTTCAGCTCCCATGCGCCGCACTTGCCCATGGCGATCACGGCCAGGTCAGCGTCGATGTCCTCGTCGCCGTAGACTTCCCGCACCGCGACCGCAAGCGCAGCCGTCAGCGCCGCGTCCGCCAGGTCCGTGAGCCGGTCCGTGGTGTAGGCGTACGTCATCGGCTCGCCCTCGCCGAAGCCCTTCACCGCGGCGAAAGTGCCGGCCAGGTCTGCGGCTGCAACGCGCATCACGAGGTTGCGGTGGGCTGTACGGAGCTTTTGCTTTGCGACGCCAACCTCACCCACCTCAGCCCGATACAGACCCGGGGTGTCCGCATCCACGCCAACCGCGCCGAGCATGGTGCGGAACATGTCGGGACGGGACGGGAGGTCGTCGCAAAGCAATCGCCACTGCTCAGGGTTGGCAATGAGGTGATCTGACAGCGCGGTCGAGCCGCCGAGCAGGGCGAAGAAGCGCGTGCGGAAAATCGAGTTCACGCGCAGTTCGGCAAGCAGCTCGTCCCACGAATCCAGCGCCCCGTGCAGACGGTAGGCGTTGTTCAGCGCCAGATCCGGATCCGCGGAACCCGCCAACGTGTAGCCAAGCTCCTCGGCATCAAACCGAGCTCGGCTAAATCCTCGGCGGCGCGCGGTCTGGTCAGGCCAAGTTTCGCGGGCTTCACTACAAATCAATCCCGGTTTCGATCTCCCACGGGGTGATCTTCGAGGTGTACTCGTGCCACTCCTGCCATTTTGCACGCAGGAAGAATTCGAAGACCTGCTCGCCAAGCACTTCCGCCATGAACTCGGAGCGCTCCAGGTGGCGCAACGCCTGATCGAGCGAGGTCGGCAGGTCCCGGTAGCCCATCGCGCGGCGCTCCCGGCGGGTCAGGGCGAACACGTCGTCGCGTGCTGGCTCGTCGAGCTCGTAGCCCTCCTCGATCCCCTTCAGGCCAGCGGCGAGGATGGCCGCGTATGCCAGGTATGGGTTGCAGGCCGAATCCAGCGAGCGCACCTCCGCCCGGCGCGACTCCGCCTTGTGCAGGCGGTAGGTGGGCACGCGCACCATCGCGGAACGGTTCGAAATGCCCCAGGTCGCCGCGGTCGGCGCTTCGGAGCCGAACTGGAGGCGCTTGTACGAATTCACCCACTGGTTGGTCACCGCGGAGATTTCGCTGGCGTGCTCGATGATGCCGGCGATGAACTGGCGGCCGGTGGCAGACAGGCTGATTTCGTCATCAGGATCGTGGAACGCGTTAGTGTCGCCTTCGAACAGGGAGAAGTGCGTGTGCATCGCCGAGCCTTCAAGGTCCGCGAACGGCTTGGGCATGAACGTGGCATGCACCCCGTTAATCTCCGCGACGGTCTTGACCAGGTAGCGGAAGGTCAGGATGTTGTCCGCCATGGTCAGCGCGTCGGTGTGGCGCAGGTCGATCTCCTGCTGGCCTGGGGATCCCTCGTGGTGGGAGAACTCGGTGACAATGCCCATGTACTCCAGCGCGGATACCGCCATGCGTCGCAGGCGCGGGGCCTCGTTGCGTTTGGCTTGGTCGAAGTAGCCGCCCTTGTCCGCAGGGGTTGGTGGCTGGTCGCCCTCGCCGGGTTTGACCACGTAGAACTCAATCTCGGGGCTGGCCAAAAACTCGAATCCCATGTCGCGGGCGTTGTTGATCTGGCGGCGTAGTACCTGGCGCGGATCCGCGAACAGCGGGCCGCCGTCGGGCATGGTGATGTCGCAAAACATGCGCGCGGTCTGCAGACCAGAGTCCTCATCGAACGGCAACGGCTGGTACGTCGACGGGTCCGGGCGCAGCAGTGTGTCCGACTCGGAGACGCGAGAGAAGCCCTCGATCGAGGATCCGTCGAAACCCACGCCCTCTTCGAAGGCGCTCTCGAGTTCCGCAGGCGACATCATCACCGTTTTCAGCGAGCCGAAAATGTCGGTGAACCACAGGCGGATAAATGCAATGTCTTGCTGCTCGACGAGTCGCAGCACGTTGTCGGTTTGGGCGCTCATGGCACATAACTGTAGCGGGCGCCGCGATTCGAAAACGGGCCAAGCGCAAATCGGCGTGCGCGCTAGACTCGGAGGCATTACATGCGCTGAAACTGCGTCGATCACATGTCGAACCCGCGTCGGTGAGGAGAACACACGCACCATGTCCGAACAGGCTGAACAGACACCCCAAAACTTCCTCGAGGTGGAGATCAAGTTGGCGGTGGACGAGGACACCGGCATTCCAGATCTCATCCAACTGCCGGGGGTGACGTCGATTGAGTCCACGCAGGAGCACAACCTGTCCGCGGTCTACTACGACACTGCGGATCTACGCCTGACGCGTTCCAAGATCACGCTGCGTCGCCGCACCGGCGGTTCGGATGACGGCTGGCACATGAAGTTGCCGCAGGAGGGTGGCCGCAAGGAGGTGCGCATGCCTCTCGACGACCCCACGACCGTGCCCGAAGCCCTCCTTTCGGAAGTTCGTGCCATTGTGCGCACGCAACCGCTCGAGCCGATCGCCCAGGTGGATAACCGCCGCGTAGAGATCACGCTTGCAGGCGAGGGCCGCTCTGTTGCGGAGTTTTGCGACGACCACGTCACCGCCTGGTCCCTCCTGCCCGGCGGTGAGCGCACCACCTGGCGCGAATGGGAGCTTGAACTCGCCGACGCCCTGGCTGGCACCGAGGCGGGCGATGACCTGATTACCCAGGCAGGGTCTTTCCTGATCTCCGCGGGCGCGCGCAAGTCGTCCTCGCCGTCGAAGTTGGCCACGGCACTTGGGGATTCGATCAAGTCCGCTCCCCTGCCCCCGCACACCCGGGGCGCGGTTGAGGAGGGGACGCCGGCGGCGGCGGTGGTGTCGTCGCTACGCAAACAGCGCGATGCGATCGTGGGTTGGGAACCGCGCGTGCGCGACGATGAGTTCGATTCCGTCCACCAACTGCGCGTGGCCACCCGCGAGATGCGCTCCCTGCTGGAGACGTTCGAGGGCATCCTCGAAGGCGAAGCGCTTGCGACGCTGGAGGACGAACTGAAGTATTCCGCCGGCGTGCTCGGTGTCGCGCGCGATGCGGAGGTTGTTGAGGAGCGCTTCCTCGCACTGCTGGATTCGGACGAGTCTGGGCTTATCGACGACACCGCGCGCACCCACATCGAACACGACATGCGCCGCGACTACGAGGCCGCCCACGCCGACATTGTGGAGATGCTGGACTCCGAGCGGTTCATGTCGCTGCTGGATGCCGTAGATGCGTTGCTTGCGGAGCCGCCGGTGGCGGTTACTGGCGGCGCTGGGGATGCCGATGGTGCCAAGTCGGAGAAGAAACAATCCAAGGAGGTCCTCTACGACCACCTCAAGCGCGGCTACAAGAAGTTGAAGAAGCGCCACAAAAAGGTCGCCGAATACTACGACGACACCACCCTGCCGCTGCACGAGCGCGAGAATTACGTCCACGACGTGCGCAAGGCTGCCAAGAAGTTGCGCTACTCCGCCGTCGCAGCACAGGAAGCAGGCCTGAAGGCAGGGCGTTTGGCTAAGGCATGCAAGGCGCTGCAAAGCCAGTTGGGTGACTTCCAGGACGCGGTGACCTCACGCGAGCGCATCGAGCGGCTCGCTAACGAGGCCCGCGAGCGCGGCGAGGACACCTTCTCCTACGGCATGCTCTACCAGCGCGAACTCGACCGCGGTGAGGAAGCACTTCGTGATTACGACGACACCGTGCGCGAAGTACGCAAGGCGTTTAAGAAGATCAAGCCGTAAGACACGGCCCGGCGGGGATTACTTCTCCCAGGAGGCAGCCTCGCCCCAGTCATCGTCGGCTTCGTCGGCGGCATCCGCTGCTTTGTTGCGCTGCGCTGCAATCGCCAGGGCGTTTTCAGCTTCCTCGCGCGTGGCGTACGGGCCCATGCGGTTATCCCAGGAGGCTTCCTTGCCCTGGGTGACCTCGCCGGTAGACGGGTTGTAGTAGTACTGCTCGTCAGCCATGATCTGCTCCTTTATGTTCGTTGCTTTTACCGCCCCTACCCTACCGAGACGGTTGGTAGTGTGGTGGCCGTTAAGGAGCGTGTAATGGCAGCATTTCAAACCCCCAAAACTTCCCCCGCCCAGCGCGTCCGCGCAGCTCACCCAGGCAGCGGACATGTGGCATCCGCACCGGCGACGTGGGTGTTGATCGGCGAGAACGTTGACCACTTTGGTGGCGTGACGTTGGCTGGGACGGCGTCGCTACGTGCGGCTGCGGCGGCGAGCCCGCGTGACGACGACACCATCGCCCTGACCGCCCGCGGCCCCTTCGGCGACTTCACCGCCAAAACAACCCTGGCCGCGCTGCACGAGGACGAGATTGAGGACCCGCTCGCACGACGCTGGACTGGGCTGGTGCAGTCGCTGATCCAACGCCAGGTTCTCTCCCGCGACACTGCAGGCCTGGACATTACGGTGGAGTCCGACGTGCCGCTCGGTGCCGGTCTTGGCTCACTGTACGCCGCCGACGCCGCGATCGCGCTGGCGTTGGCGGGCGGTCACGGCGACATCGATACCGCCCCCTTCCGCACCCGGCTCGCCGAGATTTGTTCACACGCCGTGGCCACCTACTCATCGCTCGCTGTGCTGCGCGCCCGCCACTCCGTGGCCCTGCGTGGCGGTGGCACAGGCGTAAGTGTTCTCGACTACGCCGACGGGTCACTGACCGAAGCACCTCACCCGGCCCGCCATGGCGTGCGCGTGTTCTCCCTGGCTAAGGAACTGGGCAAGCCGTACGACGTGCAAACCAAAGCGATCGCCAACCGCCGCGAGTTTATCGACGCCGCCTGCTCCAACTTCGGCGTCGAATCGCTGCGCCAACTGCCCGATGCCACCAACCGCGTCGTCCAATGGGTCGAAGCGCGCCGCTCCGTCGGCGACGAAACCGCGCCCGATCCCGACATTGCCCGCCAGTGGGTGCAGTTCTGCGAAACCGAAACGCTGCGCTCGCTTGCCGCAGCCAAGGCGCTACGCTCCCGGCGCGCCAACGAACTGTTCACGCTGCTGAACTCCCCGTCCGAAGCCCACGACCTGGTTACCCCGGATGCGCTGGTCGCTCTGGCGCGCGAGCGCGGTGCCATCGCCACCCGCCCGGCCGCCACAGGCACCTCCGACGCGGTGATTGCGTTCGTGCCGGTGCAAGCCGCCGACGAGTTCGCCGCCGTAATGGCGAAGGATCTCCAGGTCGTGGAGATCACCCCGGGTGAGGTCGCCCGCCTCGAGGACTAAGTACTCGCCTGGACCGCAGCGCTAGTCCGCGGGCCAGGCGAAGCCGACCTCGCGGGCGTCGATGTCGGCGTGCACGAGTGAAAACTTCGTGGATACGCCTTCCTCAGGCGCGCCGGCAGAGGGTGCGAGCACCGGCGGGTCGACGATGAACACGCGGGACTGTTCCTCGCCGGATTTCAGCGTGACGCCGTCGAAGTTGTGGCCCACCCACGGCTCGAGCACCGTCGCCTCCGTGAGGTGCAGGCAGGCCTTTTCCACGGTGTTGGCCAACTGGGAGGAGCGGCCCATGGTTTTCAGCATGCGTGCGGCGTCGCGCGTGACCCACTCCGGCACGGGCGTCCCGGCGCAGATGGCAAGGCAGACTTCGGTGGCGAAGCGGTCGATGAGCCTGCGCAGCGGTGCGGTGACGTGGGCGTAGTATCCGCCGATACCGGCGTGGATCTCGGGGGCGTCCTCGGACAGGTCAACGTAGCCGGAGCCGCGCAGGAGTTTTTGGGCTTCGCGCATGATGGCCATGCCGTGCGGGGTATCGGCATCCACGCCGGCCAGGAATTCGCCGATGTCGCCGGTGACGTCGAAGCCCAGGTTGCGCGCTTCTCGGCGGAACTCGGCCTCGCTTTCCGCTGACGCCGGCTGGAGGGTACGCAGGAACCCCACGCCGGCGTCCACCATCATCTGGCCTGCAACCATGCCGGTGAGCAGGGAGATCTCCGAGTTGTAGTCCATGATCGGGTGGCGCGGCTCAATGGCGAGTTCGTAGGCGTTCCCGTCGCGGGCCACGCGCACGGACGGCACGCGCAGGTTGATGGCGTGCCTGCGTAGCGACGACTGCTGACGCAACCGGCCAACCTCCGGCAACAGCGCAATCGAGGGGTGTATTGAGCCATCCTCCAGGGAGGCGTGCACGCCCTCGTAGTCCAAACGCGCCACCGAGTGGACGAGTGCGCGCTCGACGTGGGCTGACTCGACCTCCCCTTCCCCGTCCACGTCGAAGGTCCACAGCACGGCGGGCCTATCCACGTCCGGCAGCAGCGACGCCGACCCTTCGGACACTTCCTCCGGGTGCAGGCGTGCCGGCTCGTCGGGCAGGTAGATCGTCTGGCCGCGCTGCAGCGACTCCTCGTGCACAGCGGAGTCACTGTCCACGAACGCCGCCACGTCCGCAATCGCATACCGCACCCGGTACCCGCCACCGGCACGCTGCTCCACGAACACGGCCTGGTCCAAATCTTTAGAGCCGGCCGGGTCGATGGTGACAAAGGGGATATCGCGGGCGTCGATACGCACATCTGCGAAACGGTCCACCAACTCCGAGGCCTCTGCGTGCAACGATGGCGCAAAGTCGGTGGGCACGTCGAATTCGCGCGCAATGGCGCGGAAGTTCAGGGGTGCGGCGTAGAGCTTCATAAAACGCCATCGTGCCACGAAGTGGGCGAATGAGTCGGCCTATGAGCCGGATTCTGTCCCCCGCAAGCGGGGTGGCGACCATCCATCTGGGTCACCCATCGCTGGGCGCCTCAAGCAGCTACCTTCGGACTGGGCGGGCAGCCTCATCACATCCGACGACCTCTGCGCACGCGCAGGGGTTCTTGCCTTGCTCCCGGTGGGGTTTACCTGGCCACACGTGTTGCCACGCATGCCGGTGCGCTCTTACCGCACCCTTTCACCCTTACCCCGCACAAGGCGGGGCGGTTTACTCTCTGTTGCACTTTCCCGCGGATCACTCCGGGTTGCTGTTAGCAACCACCGTGCCGTATGGAGTCCGGACTTTCCTCGACGTGCGCCTGCCCCAATGCTGAGGTGGTTCGCGCCGCCGCGGCCGCCCGGCCGGCTCATTCGCGGTCTAAAGCATACGCCTTTAGAGCGCGTGAGCGGAACCGCCACAAGCACGCCGGGTTAGAACGGGACCCCGCTGCGGAAGATGATGTTGGCGTACGGGGTTGTCTCACCGGTGCGAACCACGAACTTGCAGTCCGCAAGGGCCTGTTTGAGGTGTTCGTGGTCGACGCGGGTGGGGTCGTCGCAAAGTAAAGCGACCTCATCGGGCGCTTGCGTAGCGACGACCGCACCTTCCACCACAACCTCATCCAGAATCGCCCGGACGACATCGGCGAAGCGGGGCACGCCGAAGACCAGCGCGAGGTCCACGACCTCTACCCCGGCCGGGATGGGCAGGCCGCAGTCCGCCACGGCGAACGTGTCGGTGTGGCCGAGGCCGTTGATCGCGCGGGCCAGTTGGGCGTTGAGAATGCCTGTCTTGCGCATTACTCGAAGTCGCCTACGTTTTCCTTGGTCACGGTGACAACGTCGACCGGGACGATGGCGGTGGCGTCTTCGTCGCGAAGCAGCTTCGCAGCCTCCTCAACCGCACGGGCGCCGAGCTCGCCCGGCTGCTGGGCGATGGTGGCGTGCATGCGGCCGTCGGTGACTGCCTTGAGCCCGTCGGTGGTGCCGTCGAAACCAATGACCTTCACGTCCTGGCCGGCACGAGCGCCGAGCGCCTCGATGGCGCCGAGGGCCATCTCGTCGTTCTCCGCGAAGATGGCCTTCACGTTCGGGTACGCCTGCAGCAGGTTGGTGGCCACGTTGAGGCCCTCGGTGCGGTCGAAGTTAGCGGTCTGCTCGCCGACAACCTTGATGTTCGGGTAGTTGGCAATGCCCTCCTTGAAGCCCTTGCCGCGGTCGCGGGAGGCGGAGGAACCGGCGATGCCCTGCAGGATCAGGATCTCGCCCTCTTCGCCGATGGCCTTGGCCAGCTCGTCGGCTGCCTGCTTGCCACCAGCGACGTTGTCGGAGGAGATGAAGGAGGCGACGTCGCCACCGTTGGAGGAGCGGTCCACGGCGATGACCGGGATGCTCGCGTTGTTCAGGGCTTCGACGGCCGGGACGACGGCGTCGGAGTCGGTCGGGTTGACGATCACGGCGTCGGTGCCGGAGGTGATCGCGTTGTTGAGCTGGTCGATCTGGGTCGCAGCGTCATCGGATGCATCCTGGACGTTCAGGGCGATGCCGAGTTCGTCGGCTTTGTCCTGGGCGCCGTCGCGAAGCTGGACGAAGAACGGGTTGGTCTGGGTAGACAGTGCCAGGGTGACCGCGCCCTCGTCGGCGGAGTCACGGTTGCAAGCGGACAGGGACAGGGTCATCGCCGCAGCAGCAACGATGGCGGTGGCCTTACGAGCGAAAGACATTTCGGGTTCTCCTTGAAGTTGTGAACAGGGGGTCTTGTTCAGGGGTTAAACGGTGGTCTTTTTGCGCAGCACGTCGAAGCCGACGGCTGCTGCGATGACCACGCCGATGACAATCTGCTGCCAGAACGAGCTGACATTGAGCAGGTTCAGGCCGTTGCGGATCACGGCGAGCAGGATCGCGCCGACGAGCGTGCCGGTGGCCTTGCCGGTGCCGCCGGCCAGCGACGCGCCACCGATGACCACGGCGGCAATCGCGTCGAGTTCGTAGCCCACACCGGCCTGCGGCTGCGCGGACGACAGGCGGCCCGCCATGACCAAACCGGCAAGCGCGGCGAACAGGCCGCTGAGTGCGTACACGGCGACGAGCACACGCTTGACCGGGATACCGGACAGGCGCGCGGCCTCCTCGTTGCCGCCGATGGCGTACATGGAACGACCCAGCACGGTGCGCGAGAGGATGAACCAGCACAGCACGCCGGCCAGCAGCATCATCAGAATCGGGATAGGGAACTTGCCGGCGTTGGAGCCGAGCCAGTTCACCTCGTCGGCGGTGGCCATCGGCGAGCCCTGGGAGATCACCAGGGTCGCACCGCGGGCAATGGACATCATGGCCAGGGTGGAAATGAACGCCGGGAGTTTGCCGTAGGCGGTGGCGATACCGCTGACCGCGCCGGCAGCAAAGCCGGTGAGCAGGCCCGCGATCAGCGTGATCCAACCGGGCAGGCCTGCCTCGACGAAGAAGTGCGCCGAGACCATGGCACTGAGCGCCGCTACCGCGCCGACCGACAGGTCAATGCCAGAGGTGACGATGACGAACGTCATGCCGAACGCCAAAATGGCCACGGTGGCGGCCTGCACGCCCACGTTGATCAGGTTGTTGACCGTGAGGAAGTGCGGGGTGGCGATGAACAGCGCGATGCACAGCACGATCAGGCCGACGAGCGCGCCGTTGTTCATGATCCAGTTGATGACGCGCTGGCGAGTACTCAAGCGCTCATCCGTAGTCGTTCCCGTCATGCGCGGGCCTCCGTTTCTGTAAGTGGCGTTTCTGTAAGTGGCGTTTCTGTAAGTGGTTCGACGTGGTCTTCGACGTGGGACACCGCCAGCGCCATAATCTCGTCCTGGGTGGCACCCGCGGGCAGTTCGCCTGCGATGCGGCCGCCGGACATCACCAGGATGCGATCCGACATGCCAATAACCTCAGGCAGTTCCGAGGACACCATGAGCACCGCGCCGCCGGCCTGGGTGATGTCGTTGATGATGTTGTAGATCTCCACTTTGGCGCCGACGTCGACACCGCGCGTGGGTTCGTCGAGAAGCAAAATGTTCGAGCCCGCCAGCACCCAACGACCGAATACGGCCTTTTGCTGGTTGCCGCCGGACAGGTTGCGGATCTCCTGATCGATGCCGGCCATGCGCACGCGCAATTGCTTGGCGACGTCATCCGCACGCTTGCGCTGACCACGCACATCCGCGATCCCCGCGCGTGACGACGACCGCAACGTGGCCAGCCCAATATTCTCCCCCACCGTGGCCCCAAGCACGAGGCCTTGCGCCTTGCGGTCCTCCGGCACATGGCCGATGCCGCGCTTGATCGCCTGGGCGACCGAGCCGGACGGGAGCGGCTCGCCGTTGATGGAAACGGTGCCTGAATCGACGTGGTCAGCACCCGCGATCGCGCGCACGACCTCGGTGCGGCCCGCACCGACAAGGCCCGCCAGGCCGACAACTTCGCCAGCGCGGATCTCGAAGGAGACATCCTTGAACTTGCCCTCCGAGGTGAGGTTTTCCACGGTGAGCAGCGGCTCGCCGATTTCCTTGTCCACCTTCGGGTACTGGTCCTCGATGTCGCGGCCGACCATGTAGCGCACGAGTTCCGCCTCTGGGGTGGTGGCGGGGACCTCGGCGACAAAGTTGCCGTCGCGAAGCACCGCCACACTGTCGGCGATACGGGCGATCTCGTCCAGGTGGTGCGAGATAAACACCATGCCCACCCCGTTGGCCTTCAAGTCGTCGACCACCATGAACAACTGGTCGACCTCGTGGCCGGTAAGGGCCGCGGTGGGCTCGTCGAGAATCAGCACACGCGCATCCATGGACAGTGCCTTCGCGATCTCAACCAACTGCTGGCGCGCAATACCGAGCTCGCCGACCGGCGTGTCCAGGTCCACCTTCAGGCCGATGCGGTCGATGGCTTCAGCGGCGATGCGGCGCATCTCCTTGAAGTTCACCAACCCCATCCGGCGCGGCGTGCGCCCGAGCGTGATGTTTTCTGCCACCGACAGCGTCGGCACCAGGTTTAACTCCTGGTGGATCGTGGCAATACCGTGCGCTTCTGCGGCCTTGGTGTCGGGCAGGGTGACCGGTTGGTCGTCGATAAGAATGCGCCCCGACGTGGGTTGGTACACGCCCGACATCATCTTGATCAGCGTGGATTTACCCGCGCCGTTCTCGCCGAGCAGCGCAAGCACGCGACCCGGCTCGACGGCGAGCGAGACGTTATCAATCACGTTGATCGGCCCGAACGACTTCGAAATGCCGTCCAACCGGATCAGGGGTTTTACCGCTGTGGTCATCTGCTGCACCTCCTTGGAGTGAAGTTGAAATTGCTGGATTCTCGGATAGTCAATGTGGTGGGTAACACCTCGTGCTGCGAGGTCGGCTCCCCGCGGATCAGCGCGGCGATCTTCTCCCACGCACGTCTGCCGACGTCCTCCACATGCTGCTCAATCACCGTCAACGGAACGGGCTGCATCTGAAACGCCGGCTGGTCATCAAACCCAACCAGCGCGAGGTCCTCGCCCAGACCGATCTTGTGGTCCAGCACGTACTGCAGCGCCCCGACCGTCATCATGGAATCCCCCGCGATAATCGCCGACGCGCCACGCTTGAGCAGGTCCGCGGCACCCGCGAAGCCCTCCGCGCTGCTGTAGCCGCCGCGGAAGATCAGACCGTTCGTCTCTGGGGTGTCGCGGATGGCGTCGTGGAAGCCTTCCAGGCGCTGCAGCCCCGTCGACGTACTCGACGGGCCCGCGATATAGCCGATCTGCGTATGCCCGTTGTCCTTGAGGTGCTGGACGGCCTTGCGGATGGAGGCCCGCGCGTCCGTAATCACCGACGGCACCTCCAGCCCCGGCAGCACCCGATCCACCTGCACAATCTTCTGGCCCCGATCCAGCAGCGACTGCACCATCGGCGCGCTGTGCATCGACGGCACGATGATCGCCCCGGCCAGCTGCTGGCCGCTAAAGGTCTGCAACGCGGCGTCGAGTTGGCCGGCGTCCTCGTTGGTGGTGGCGATCATCACCGAAAACCCATCGGTGTCCGCTGCCTGCTGAATCGACGCCGCCATCTGCGCGAAGAACGGATTGACCAGGCTCGGGATGGTTAGCCCCACCGCGGTCGACGCTGCCGAGCGCAACCCCCTCGCCTGCAAATTCGGCACGTAATTCAACTTCGCCGCCGAATGAAACACCCGGTCCCGCGTTTGTTTCGAGATCGCCGGGTTCCCCGCTAGTGCCCGCGACACCGTGGACGGCGAGACACCGGCGTCGAGCGCAACCTCGCGCAACGTGGCCCGTGCTGCCATGGGTCCCTCCGTGTGTGTCCGGATCGTGTTGGGTGCTAGTGATGTGTGCAAACGTTTGCACCATGTGCAGAACAACCTAAACTGCAGCTGAGTGTCAGGTCAATAGCGCCACACCCCCACACACCCCCGAACGTTGGGTTGCCTGTGCTGTTTCGTGTGGTTTTGAGGGCCGCGTTGGCGGTCACCGCGCAGCAGCAGGCCTACCCGCGGTGGTGGGCGACGTCGTTGACACAGCGAACTACACCGAATTCACCGAAGTAATCCACGACAGAGATGCTGGCAAGATCCAAAAACAGGTGCTTGAACAGTTCGGCGTTCGCGCCGAGAGCCTGGCGGACCATGGATTTGATCGGGGTCATGTGGGTCACCACCAGCACGTTCTGGCCCTCGTAGCGCTCCTGAATTTTCAGTCGGGCGCGGGTGACGCGGCGGTGGAACGCCGTCAGCGACTCGCCGGCAGGGGGCGCGTTGTTTGGCGATTCCTGCCACGTCGCATACGTCTCCTCCCCCTTCGCAATCGCCTCGTCGCGGGTCAGGCCCTCGTAGTCGCCGAAGTCGAGCTCGCGGAAGCCCTCGTCAGTACGAACTTCAAGGCCAAGCACCTCGGCGGCGAACTGCGCGGTTTGCTGGGCGCGCGCCTGCGGGGAGGCAACGATGGCGTCGATGCGCCCGAACGTGCGCAGCGCCTCTGCGGCACGCTTCGCCTGCTCACGGCCAATATCGGTGAGGTCCGGGTTAGAAACGCCGGAAAAACGCATCTCGGCCGAGTGTTGCGTCTGCCCGTGCCGCAGCAGAATGAACCGCGTTCGCGGTTCGGAGTTTCCAGCCCAGTGGCCAGCGGCATCGCGCTTTTTCTTTTCGACGACCGGCCCCTCCGCCGGCTTCTCCTCTTGGGCCGAAGCCTTGCCACCGCCGCCCCACACGCCGGTGCCCTTCACAATCCCCGGCTTGTCGCCACGCGCGGCCGCGTCCATGGCCACGTTGGACAACTCGTCGGCCTTCTTGTTCTTCGCACGCGGAACCCAGGTGTAGGTGACCTTCTCAAAGGAGGAGGCGAGGTCGCGGGCTTCCCGGGCGAGTTGTTGCATGTCCGGGTGTTTGATTTTCCACCGGCCGGTCATTTGCTCGACAACGAGCTTGGAGTCCATGAATACATCCACCCGCGTGGCGCCGACCTCGCGGCACGCCTCCAGCCCGCGGATCAGTCCGTAGTATTCGGCGACGTTGTTGGTGGACTTTTTGCCCACCACATACGCGATCTCACCGAGGGTTTCGCCGTCGGTGTCGTAGACCACGGAGCCGGATCCGGCGACCCCCGGGTTTCCGCGGGAGCCGCCGTCGCAGTACATCTTGACCTGCATTTACACCTCGTCGGTGGCTGGGTTCACGCGCACGAGCAGGGTGCCGCAGTTCGGACAGGCCGGCAGGGTGTCCTCCGGCTCGGCGAGTACTTCGGCGCGCTCGGACGGCGGGAGTTGGATGAAGCAGCCGCCGCAGGCGCGGCCGTTGAACTTGGCGGCGCCGATGTCGTCGTACGCCTTCAGCACGTCCTCCGGCAGGCGGGAACGCAGCGCGTCGGTGTCCACCGCTTCTTCTTCCGGCAACGCATCGACGGCGCGCTGGGCGGCCTCGACCTTGCGGTTGAGTTCATCGACGCGGGCGGCGTGAATGTCGCGGTTGTTGCGCAGCGCAGCGATCTCGTTGTGGGCTTCCTTGAGTTCGTAGAGCAGGTCCGCGATGCGCGACTTCGCGGCGTAGCGGTCGTGCTCCAGGTCCTTGCGACGCTCCGGGTCGGTCTCTGCACTGAGCTGGCGCTTGTCGTCGAGTTCGCGCTTCTTCAGTTTCCGCTCGTCTTCCTGGATGCGCAGGATTTCTAGTTCCATGTCATCCACGGCCAGTTGGGCGGAGGCGGAAGCCTCGGTCATGCGCGTGCGTTCGTCGAGAAGCTTCTGTAGCTCTTGGACTTCGGGACGAACGCGCGTCTGCCCCTTGGAGGCGTCGGCGAGCGCGAGCTCCAGGAGGACGGGTTGCAGGTCTTGGGATAGGTGCATCAGTACTCCTTTAGTTCGCGGGGTGCGCGGACACGGTCCAGGGATCCGTGCGGATGTGCAGGATCTCGGTGTCCACGCCTAGAGGGGACACGATACTCTCTGCCTGCTCGGTCCAGGGAAACTCGCTGGCCCAGTGGGCGGTATCGATCACGGCAGGCCCACCGGCGCGCAGGTGCTCGTCGACCGGGTGGTGGCGCAGATCCGAGGTGACATACACGTCCACACCGAGTTTGGACACATCCGAAAGGAACGAGTCGCCGGAGCCGGAGGACACCGCGACCTTTTGCACGATCTGGTCCGGATCGCCGGCGGCGCGCACGCCCCAGGCGGTCTCCGGCAGGGCGTTGGCCACCTGTTGGGTGAACTCGCGCAGGGTCATCGGCTCCGGGAGCGTGCCGATGCGCCCGAGGCCCGTCGCGTTGTCCAGATCCGCGGTGTGCTCCACCTGCACGATGTCGAACGCCGGCTCCTCGTACGGATGGTGCGCGCGCAGCGTATCGACGAGACCACGCCGCAACCTCGCCGGCGCCACAAACTCCACCCGTAGCTCCCGGGCGGTGTAGTGCTCGCCGACCGTGCCGTCGGTGGGGTCCGCGCCCTCGACCGGGGTGAACTCGCCGGTGCCCTCGGTGGTGAAGGCGCACTCGCGGTAGTTGCCAATCTCGCCCGCGCCGGCCTCGAACAGGGCACGCTTCAACGCATCGGCATCCGCTGGCGGGACGTGGACGCCCCAGCGGTCGGTGGCGTTAAGAAGCACTGGCTTGATCGGACGGCCGGGTTCGATGCCGACGAGTTCGGCGAGTTTGTCCGACACACCCGGGCGCGCCGAATCGGCGTTCGTGTGCGCGGCGAACAGCGCGCAGCCGCCAGCCAGCAACGTGTGGATAACCTTGCCCTTCGGGGTATTCGCCGCCACCGAATGCACACCACGCAGCAGCAACGGGTGGTGCACAACGAGCAACTGCGCACCCTGCGCCACGGCCCGTTCGGCGACCTCCAGCGTGCAATCCAACGCGAACGCAACCTTGGTCACCTCAGCATCCGGATCACCGCAAACCAGGCCAACCTGGTCCCAACTTTCCGCCAACGCCGGCGGGTAGGCAGCCTCGAGGGCATCAACAACGTCTTGCACAGTCACAGCAGTCATGGCAGCCAGCCTACAAATTTGGAACAGTGGTGAGGTGTGAACACCACATTGCTTTTCGACGTCGACGGCACCCTCATCGACTCATTCCCCGGCATCCGCCACGGATTCCTCCTCGGATTAGAGGCCGTGGGCTGGGATAAACCGGACGAGGAGTTCATCAAACGCATCCCCGGGCCACCGATGCCGGAATCGATGCGCGCGCTCGGCATGTCGCCTGACCAGGTCGAACAAGCCATGCAGGCCTACTCCGCCTACATGTCCACCGAAGGCTGGCAACGCTTCGAGGTTTTCGACGGCATGGCCGACCTGCTGGCCAGGTTGAAGGGGGAAGGTTTTGGGGTGTGCACGGCGACGTCGAAAAGCGAACGCTTCGCGCGAGCCGCCCTCGAGCGCGCAGGGATGCTCGAACACATCGACTTTTTGGGCGCTGCATCTAACGACGGCGTACGCGCCAAGAAGGCCGACGTGATCCGGTACGTGCTGGACAACGTCGCGCCAAAACGTCCCCTGATGATTGGGGATCGCACCCACGACTTCACCGGCGCCACCACCTTCGACATCCCGAGTGTTGCCGTGACCTGGGGTTACGGTGCCACACCCGAATGGGACGAGGCGACCTACGTAGCATCGGACGCGACCGAGTTGGAAAGGATCATCCGTGCTGCATATTGATTTCGTCTGCACTGGCAACATCTGCCGCTCCCCGATGGCGGAGGTCATCGTGCGCTCCAAATTGGAGGACGCGGGACTGGGCGATGCGGTGCGCGTGTCATCGTCAGGCATCGGCGACTGGCACGTCGGCCACAAAGCCGACGAACGCGCCCGGCGCGAACTGGCCAACCACGGCTACGACGGCGAAGCCCACCGCGCCCAACAGTTTGGCTACGAGCAGGAGCAAGCCGACCTGATCGTCGCGCTGGACACCAACCACGTGTCGGAGTTGGTCGTGCGCGGCGTGCCCGAAGACAAGGTCCGTCTGCTGCGCTCCTTCGACCCCGCCGCACCTGAGGGCGCTGGCGTTGCCGACCCGTACTACGGCGGGCCCGAGGGCTTCACCGTGGTGCGCGAGCAGATCGAAGCCGCCGCCGACGGCATTATCCGCTGGGTGCGCGATCAGCTAGGCTAAGTGGGCGTGAATGCCAACAAGTCCTCCCAAAAGCCGTGGTGGCGCCAACTGCTCAACCCCGGCTGGATCATCGCGGCGATCGTCGTCGGCATTTTCTCCTACTTTGCCTTCACGTTCCTCGCGCCCTGGCAACTCGGCAAGAACGAACAGTTAGTCGAGCGCAACGAACACATCTCCGCGGCGTTCGACCACGATCCCGAACCGCTGGTGGACCGCCTGCCCGGCACCACGCTCGCCCCCGCCGACGAATGGTCACGTGTGGTCGCCACCGGCCACTACACCGGCAACGACGTGCTGCTTCGCCTGCGTTCCGTCGACCGCACCCCTGCGTTCCAGGTGCTCACGCCGTTCACGCTTGACGACGGCCGCACCATCCTTGTCAACCGCGGCTGGGTCCCCGCCGAAGGCTCCACCGGTGTGCCGGACATCGACGCAGCACCCACCGGCGACATCACCATCACCGGCATGCTACGCGCCGGCGAAGCCGTCCACCCCACCGCACCGATTCACGACCAGGGCTTCGACATGGTCCACTCCATCAACCCCACCCAGGTTGGGGAGCTGACCGGAGTCGACGCGGGGGCGGACATGGTCGAGCCGTACCTCCAACTACTCTCAGACCAACCCGGCACCCTCACCGCCATCCCCCTGCCCCAACTCGAAACCGGCAACCACCTTTCCTACGGCCTCCAGTGGATCCTGTTCGGCGTCGCCGCCCCCGGCGCCCTGCTCTACTTCCTGTTCTCCGAAAGCCGCGAACGCCGCCGCTACGTCGAGGAGCAGAAGCAACTGCTTAACGACGACACCGTGGCCGGCAGCGGCCCCGAGCCTTCCCCTGTCCCCGGCGAAGAAACCGCCCCGGCGCCGTCCGCTCAGACCCCGACTGCGGCTCCTACGCGTTCCCGCCAGCGCTACGGTTCTTCCCGCACCAACCCGTGGGCCAAGGCTTACGATAAGGAACAAGAACGCTAACTCTGTCCCATGGTCTCTGAAGGGGTTTTGATGTCGCTCGATTCCGTCCTCCGCACCCTCGCCGACGCCTTCGTCGTCCCCGCCTCGGGCGTCGAACCTGCCGATATTGAAGACGCCGCCTTCGACCACGCCGTCGCCTTCGCCAACCGCCCCTTCGCAACCTTGTCGCTTCTCACCGACCCCGAAGGCCAGCCCCTTTTCGCCCTGTCCGACGGCGGTACTTTGCCAGCCCGCGCCGGCTTAGCCTGCGCCGCGCTTGGCCACTCTCTCCACGACATCTCCATCGTCCCCGACTCCCCCACCGCCACCACCGGCTCCGCTCGGGTGCAGTTCTCCGAATGGGACGTCGCAGACGTGGAGTTCGACGGCAACACCCCGGCGTTCGAACTGGGCATCCTCGCCGCCATCGAGAACCGATCGCTCTAGGTACCGGTTCGGGTTAAGCGACAAAATGTGTGTCTGGATTCGTCGATTTGTTTGAGATGATCGGGGGTTTTCCTGAAAGTATATGCTCCTGGGGCTTATATCCGCGCCATGGTGACGAAAAACCGGGGGGTGACAGCAGCGTGTGGTAGGGGCTGGTGTTGGCTTGATCAATGCCGAAGAACAGACCACGCTGCCAATGCGGTGGGGAAATGAAACGCAACGGTAAGACCTCCGCTAACCGCAGCCGGTGACGGTGCAAAATGTGCGGCGCTTCCACCACCAAGCAGCTCCCCGATATCACCAACTCCGCTGCCTTCGCAGCATTTATCACCCACCTCACAACCGGTGCGAGCTTGGAAACCGCTGCCGCCGGAGCAGGATGTCATCCGCGTACGCTGCAACACCGGTTTGAACACTTCTGGCTAGTTGATGTCCCCGATCCCACGATCGGGCACGAAGGCTGGGTCTACGACCAGGTCTTTCTTGACGGCACCTACACCGCCGGCGGATGCTTGATTGTTGCTGCCACCTTGGATCACGTCATCGCTTGGCACTGGTGCACACGTGAAACCACCCGCGACTACCAACGACTGCTCGAACGTATCCCCGCGCCCCTGATCCCTGTCATTGACGGCGGCCAAGGCGCTGTGTGTCTGATCTGATGTAGGTGGTCCAGTTCGG
>NZ_KV825965.1:0-439 GCF_001835805.1 Corynebacterium sp. HMSC034B08
TAAAAAAGCGGCCGCCTTCTTCGCCACGGAGCACACCACGAGGACCTCTTCGCGGTAATTGCCCACTTCCACGAAGAAGGCAACCCCTGCCCTCGCTACCCAGTGTCAATGATGTGCCGTGTGTTGGAAGTATCCAGCTCCGGCTATTACGCCTGGCGCAAGCGTAGAGATACTCCGCCGGCCGGTGGCACACCGCGGGCGAAACGCGCGGCGATTACCGATCTGGTTATCGAGATCTTCAACGAGCACAACGGTTTTGCCGGGGCGCGCACTATCTACCGGCAGCTTCAGGCCCAAAACGTTGCAACCACGCTGTATGCGGTGCGAAAGATCATGGCTGACAACACGCTGCACACCAAGTACCGTCGCGCGTTTAAACGCACCACGATCCAAGACCCGCAGGCGAGCGCACGTGCTGATCTGCTTCGGCGCCGTTTCT
>NZ_KV825966.1:0-233 GCF_001835805.1 Corynebacterium sp. HMSC034B08
ATGCGCCAGGTCATCCTGACCGTCAATGGCCAGGTCCGCCCGGTTGCCGTCCGCGACGAGAACGTCGAGTCCACTGTCGCCGAGGTGGAGAAGGCAGACTCCTCCAACCCGGGCCACGTTGCAGCACCGTTCGCAGGTGCCGTCACCGTCACCGTAAAGGAGGGTGACGAGGTCAAGGAAGGCGACCCGGTCGCAACCATCGAGGCTATGAAGATGGAGGCCGCGATCTCCGC
>NZ_KV825967.1:0-418 GCF_001835805.1 Corynebacterium sp. HMSC034B08
GATGCCGACAACCTATCTGTGCGGCGACATCACCTACCTGCGCACCGCGCAGGGGTGGATGTATCTGGCCGTCGTGATCGATCTGAGCACACGGATGGTTGTCGGGTGGCAGATCGCAGACCGGATGAGTGCGCAACTTGTCGTCGACGCGCTGACCATGGCGCACGCGGCCGGTTTCGTCGCGGGCAACGCGGTGTTTCACTCCGACCGCGGCTCGCAGTACACCTCGAAGCAGTTCGCGCAAACAGCCAAGAAACTCGATGTGCGTTTAAGCACCGGCGCGGTCGGTGTGTGCTGGGACAACGCGGTTGCGGAGTCGATGTTTTCCACGTTGAAGCTGCATCTGCTGTACGAAAAGAAGCAGTTCGCGTCGAAGTTCGACGCCCGCTACGAAGTCGGACACTGGATCGAGGCGTAC
>NZ_KV825968.1:0-57747 GCF_001835805.1 Corynebacterium sp. HMSC034B08
GGCAGTTCGCGCAGACCAGTTCTTCGGTGACCACTCTGCGGTGGGTGGCCCACCAGGCTCGTCGACAGGCCTTGGAGCAGAACTTCGATCCTTGCCGGAGCTCGATTGGCTTGCAGCAGTGCAAGCACCACACTCCAACTGGGTCCGTGACCTGCTCAACGGCAGGATCGACGGTGATGCCGTGTCGCAGACAATAGGTCTTGACACTGTTGGCGTTGAGATCCAGGTGCGCGGCGATACGAGAGTAGGCAACTCCTGCAGCGCGCATCATCTGGATGTGATGGCGATCAGTCTGGTTCAGAGCCATGAGCAGGCCCTCCTGGCAACGAGGCGAAAGGTGGTCGCCTATACGCCGGTTGCACCAGACGAAACCGGACAGCAGAAACAATGCTCCCTGCCGCGTTCGCACCCGTGGCTGGGTTTGCGCCTCTATTCGGATAAGGCGGCTATTCTTTGCTCAATTCACAATGTGGAGCGATCGACGTGTGAACCGTGACCAGAGCAAGGGCGGGTGAAGATGACTAACGACGACTTTGAACTCCCGGTGTTTCTCGACGACCAGTCGTACTGAACCTGTTCAGAATGCGGCTCAGATTGTGTCCCTGACCCGTTTATTGCGGGCGAAGGTGAAGGCATCCGTATCGCGTTCATCTGCCCGAGCTGTGGAGTGCAGTCCGTCATCGACCCGTTCGAAGACACGCGGTAAACACCAGCTGCGCAAACGCAGAAAAGGCCCCGCCACCACCTCGATGAAGGTGATGACGGGGCCAGAGAGTGTTCTCGTGTGGGTTAGCCGATGCCGAGCTTCTCGTTGACGCGCTTCTGCACAGCGGCGTAGTTGCCGCCGAGGCGGCGCTTCCGTTCCTCACCGTTGCCGTAGTCTCCACGGATCACCGCATCAGCCAGGGCATCGATGTTGACGGAGGGCTTGGCGGGGCTTCCTCCGGCGAGCTTCTCGTTGACGCGTTTCTGCACGGCGGCGTATTTGCTTCCCAGTCGGCGCTTGCGCTCGTCCCCGTTGCCGTACTCGCCTCGGATCACCGCATCAGCCAGAGCGTCGATGTTGACGGAGGGCTTGGGTGCGGGCGGTGTGGGCTTTGCCGGTGGTGTCGGGGCGGGCTTGGTGCCGCTCATGCGGTCGTACCAGTACTGGGCGCGTGCCATGTAGGCCGCATGCTGGCTTCCTGCCAGCGAGGCCGGGCATTCGGTGGAAGAGAAATGCTTGTGGCCGAACACGTTCTTACCCCACACGGGTCGTCCGAGCTTGTAGTAGTGGCAGATGGCCGCGACGAGGTGGGCACCGTTGTCAAGGCAGGCCTCGGAGATACGCCAGGGCTTGGAGGAGATGTCGGCGTGCTCGATACCGATGGAGGTGGTGTTGGCATCCCAGTTGCCTGCATGCCAAGCGGTGTCGCGATCCCACACGAGCTGGCCGATCCGGCCGCCTGAGTCGACCTGGTAGTGGGCGGATGCTTGGCGGGTCTGCCACACGTCCCAGATGGACTTGATGGTGAGGTTGCCTGCGTTGTGGTGGATGATGACCTTGTTCATCTTCCGTCCGCTTCGCCCGGCACTGTAGTGCTTGTTCATCAGCCGGTTTTCGTCGGCTTCGAGGGTGGCCCAGTTCTTCATCAGAGGTTCTCCTTTTCTGCTGAGGTGGTGGTTTGGTTGGAGTGGTGTTCGAGGTCGGGTTTGCCGGTCACGTCACGGGTGACCAGGTCCAGGGCGCGGCGGATGTGGGCTGGTACGGGCAGCCCGAGCCGGGTGGCGTTTTCGATCAGGGAGATGCCTTCGTTGGACAGGTAGAACACGACGGTGGCGGTGCGTAGTGCTCCGGGTGTTCCGATGACGTGCACGTCGAGCAGGTGGGCAAGTCCGATCAGGGTAAAGATGAGGATCTTGCGGGAGATGCCCCGAAACCCGATGGCTGAGGAGACGCGGCGTTCGGCGATCGCGGCGAGTACGCCGGTGATGTAGTCGAATACGACGAAGGCGATGAGCGCGTACACCAGGCCGTCGAGGCCTCCGAGGAACGCGCCGATGACGGCCCCGACCCCGGCCAGGCCGGTTTGGATCGTGGCCCAGATAGCTTTGAGCGACATAGAAAGTGGGTTCCTTCCCATTTGTGGGCACACGACAAAGGCCCGCACCGAAGTGGTGTGGGCCTGTTGGGAGTGCGGTTTGGGGTTAGAGTTCCGGGCTGGTGAGGATGTCCAGGATCGGCTCGTACAGGTCGATCGTCCCGGTGTGTTCGGTGGGCGCGGCAGGCGGTTGATCAGTGGCCGGGGTGGCCGAGACAGTGTGGAGGGCTTTCGGGCCGCTGCCGATGACCTCAACGATCCCTTCCTCGTCGTCCTCACCGGTCACGGGTGTATCGATTGGGGTGCTCATGGGTGCTTCTCACCCCCGGCGAGGGATTCGGTGATGGCGTCGTAGAGCGCGTCGTAGGCAGCTGCCGCGCTGCCGGAGAGTTCCATCTCCAGCGCGTCGAGGAAGCCGACGACGTCGTGGCCGTGATGTTCATAGGTGGGGCCTTCGACTTCGACGCGCTGGGCCAACAGCGCCTGGTGCTGGGTGTGGAACCCGGTGGCGTGATCCGGGTTGGCCAGGGTGAGGGTCCCGTCGGCATCGATGACGGGTTGACCGTCCTCATCGCACACAGCGTGGGCGCGCACGAGCTCGTATTCGTCTTCGGCGAAGCTGGCATAGGCCTGCTCGAGGAGCCGGATGAGTTTGCTGCGTGCCCGAGACGCGCTACCTGTCAACGGCATGTCATTAAGCAGTGCGATCGAGGGACGGATCTGGTGTGCCGGTAGGAGGAAACGCATGTGTGGTCCTTTCTGTTCGGTTAGCTCAACGTGGTCGACATGGACGACAGCCCGGTGTTGCTGAAGTAATTCCAGGTGATGTTGCCGTTTGCGCCACTGTTGATGTTTTTCACCCAGCCTTGGTTCAGCAGCGAGATCAGTGAGTTCATCCGTGACATGAGGTCTTTGACTCGGTTGAACACGCTGGTCATGTTGTAGAAGGTGTTGCCGCTGATCACGTACAGGTCGTTGGTGTGGAACACGACCTTGGATTTGCCGCTACTTCCTGCCCAGCCGGGGTAGGTGCCGACCCCGTTGAGGGTGCAGTCTTGCGGGATGATGATGCGGTTGCCTTGGGTGTAGAAGTCGTGTCCGTGGGTGCGTAGCGCGGCACCGAGGTGGATACCCGACTGGCCGTAGAACTTGCCCCTGGGGTCCAGGGTGAGCATGGTCGTGTAGGTGGTGCTCGTCGACGTCGTTTTGTACGACCAGCTGATGTAGTCGCCGGTGTATTCCAACGAGTTCGAGATACCACGTATGTCCGCTGCACCGGCTTTCGATTGCTGCCCGGTCCACCCGATGAAGCGAGAGCCGTAGTAGAACCGCATCCCCGACGAGGTGATGGTCCCTTCCAGCGTGGACCCGTTGTACCAGGCGATCTGCGTGGGGCTGATGCGGATGGAGTTCGTCCACCCCGCCAGCCCCACCTGGATGGCGTTGGTTGCGAGCTTGTCCGCCGTAATCGACCGCGCCCCGATACGCGAAGCACTAAGCACACCGGTGGTGATCTTGCCCGCGTCGAGCGCACCGATCTTCGCCGAGGTTATCGCTGCATCCGCGATCATTCCGGTTTGGATGAACCCGGTGGCGATCCTGAGCTTGTCGCTGGTGATCGACCCGGCCGCGATCCGGGCAGCCGACAGGGTGCCGGTGGTGATCTTCGAGGCTGACAACGAACCGATCTTCGCGTCGGTGATCGCCGCGTTAGCGATCATCGCCGTCTTAATAAACCCATCAGCGATCGTGAGTTTGTCACTGGTGATCGACCCGGCCGCGATCCGTGCAGCCGCGAGCGTGCCGGTGGTGATCTTCGACGCTGACAGGTTGGCGATTTTCGCGTCGGTGATCGCGGCGTTTGCGATCATGGCCGATGTGATGAACCCGTTGGCGATGGTGAGTTTGTCACTGGTGACGGCCCCTGCCTTGATGGTGGCAGCGGTAATCGCACCGGCGGCGATCTTGTCGGTCGTGATCGCCCCATCCTCGATCAGGGTCGCCCCGCTCATGGCACGCACACGGATTCCGCCGATACGGATCACCGCGCTATGCTCAGTGCCGTTGGGGTGATTGAAGAAGGCAGCACCGAGCCGGATCTGTGTCGTGTCTTTGGCCATGGTGTAGCGGCACGAGAACCTCGTCCACGTGGTGGGAACGAGCTGGTTGGCGATCGCGTGTACGCCGCCACCGGTGGCGTGGTCGCCGTCGTTGACCACTTCTCCAGCGGTTCCTGCGTGTGCGCCCTTCTGGTTACGCAGATCCAGATAGAACCGCGAGTCTGGTTTATCTGCGTGCAGCCACACTTCCACGGCATACACGGCACCTGGGGTCACGGGCACGAGCCGACTCGCATCTGAGGTTAAGTGAACGGTGCCTTGTCCTGCGCTGGTTTCCAGGCATGCTTCGTAGCCCGGTGGCGGGTCAGTTGTGACCCGTTGCAGGCTGGCTGGCCACCACACGGGCTCGGGTGCGATATCGCCTCCCGGGATGATGTTGTCCGGGCTCGACACCAACAGTCTGTTGGTGGTGAGCTGCTTGAAGAACGCCGCATCACCGATGATCTTCTTGACCACCGCTTCGTTCATCCGTGCGGTGCCGGTGACCAGCAGTGCGTTGACATCAACTGAGGCGATCACCTCGTGGCGGAGCTGGGTTGCCAGCCACGTGGTGCCATCCCACGACCATTGACCGATGATCACTCCACCAGAGCGCCGCCACCACGTATCCCCAACCCGTTTGCCCGACCCGGACGGGCTGGCCGTGGACAGGGTGATGGTGTTTTTCCCGTTCGCCGAGTTCTGGATCTCGGTGGTGATTTCTGCTCGGGCTGCGGCCAGTGCCGCGTTAAGGGCTGCTTTCGCATCAGCGAGAGCCTTGTTCGCTTTGGCTGCCGCGTCCTGGCTGGCTGCAGCGATGGCTTGGGCTTTCGCGGCATCAGCTTTCGTGGACGCATCACTGGCAGCAGCTTTGAGCGCGTCGGCTTTGGCCTGGTCGGCTTTCGCTTTCGCGTCCGCTTTCGCTGCCGTAATCGCTGCCTGCTGCGCCTGATCTGCCAGTTGGCGCACCTGGGCGTCGGAGGGTTTGGTTTCGGCAAGACTGTAGGCCGCATCGGCGCGTTGTTGTGCCGTGGTCGCTGCACTGGATGCTTGGGTGGCGCGGGTTGCCGCATCGCGGGCGGTCTTATCGGTCACGGCCACCCACGCAGTTCCGTTCCACCGTTTCGGGGTGTTCGCCCCACTGGTGGTGTCGATCCACAAGGTGGTGGCTTTCTGGAACTGTTGCGCTGGCGCGCCAGTTTGGATGAGCACATCTGCTTTGCCGTCCGCGATGCCTGCCGCGCGGGCGGCCTGGGTTGAGGCCTGCTGAGCCTGGTTGGCAGCGGCGGCAGCAGCGTTGTGTGCTTCTTGCGCATCAGCCGCGAGATCACCGACCTGCTGGTCGATACCGTCAAGGCGTGCATCCAGGGTGACGAGTTCACGAGCAGTCTGGGAGGCGATCTGATGGGTGGTCGCCAACTGGGAATCCAGTCCCGCTACCGCTGTGACAGCCTGGTCGAGTTCATCTTCGGCCTGGCCGAGCCGCTCATCAATACCGGCGGCGGCTTGTTGCACCTGCTGCGCGGTGGCTTCGGCCTGGCTGGCTGCCTCGCGTGCCTGGCCGATCTCGGTTTCGGCTTCGGTGAGGCGAGCACCGACTGCGGCAGCGGCGGCTTGGGCCTCTTCAGCTGCGGTTTTCGCTGCCTCCACCTCGGCGCGAGCTTCGGCAAGTTCAGCACTGACCTGGGCATGGTTGAGGTCCGTGGCAAGGGCAACCCAGCCGGGTTCGCCGGTGTCGGTGAGCTGGTAGATCCAGATCTCGATGTTCTCGCCATTGTCCTTGAACCACGTGTCGCCCAGGCGGGCGGCAGCGGGTTGTTTCGGGCCGTAGTGGTTGGTGGATTTCCCGTCCGCTGATGCCAGCGCTACGCCAGCGAGATCAGCGGCCATCTGGGCGGCTGTCTGCGCGGTGGTGATGGTGCGGGTGATCGAGGTGAACTTCCCTGCAACCGACCCCAATTCTACCGACACGTACGCCTGTCGTAACGGGTCGTATTCGTAGCCGACGACCCGGGCGGATAGGGACACGCCCAGGTCGGCGTGCTGCACCGTCACTGTGTCTCCCAGTAGGACGGTTTCGAGTTCAGCAAGGTCGGCGTACTCGGCAGTCGAGGCGAGGTCAACGAAGGAGATGGTGTAGCTCGCGGCAGGGGTATCGATGTGGTTGGTGGCGTACTCGGCCTTGGCGGCTTGACGCAGAAGGGCGTGTGCCTGCGGCAGAGGTACTTCGTCCTCGCGGGGGTTGTCGGCGTCGGCGATCGCTTTGATGTCTGGGTAGCGAATGACCTTGATGTGCGGGATCGCGTAGTGATCCACGTGTGGTGAGTCGACGTAGAGCTCGGGCAGGGTGATCCCGTCAAACCCGACCGGCACGATCCGGGTGACCACGCTCGTCAGATCGATGGTCGAGGTGTAGCCGGTGAGGTTCTTGCGATCGCGGATCACGACACCACGATCTGCGCCGCGTGTGGCGGCGTGGTGGATGTGCCAGTTATCGCGCGTGAGCTCTCCGGCCCACCGGGAGGCGAACGTGTTGTCCGAGCCCTGGTCCATGATCGCTGCGGCGAGATTCATTCGCACCACACGCGCAGAGGCCCTGGTAGTCGTATCGGAGCTGGTCGCGGTGAACCGGTGCTTCGTGGTCGCAGCACCAAGGAGCTGGTCGAGGGCCGCCTTCGGGGTCTTGTTGACCACGAACGTGTCGGCGATGAAGTTGCCTGCCAGGTCGTAGAACAGGTGGAAGGCCGTGACCTCCAACAGCCTGTCCAGGCTCGTGGTGACCTCGTGGATACGAAACCCTTGCCGGATGGTGGTGCCGGGCACAGGGGCTGCGATGATCGCCTCGACTGCAAGCTTCGAGGCCAGCGGCCCGTCGGCTGGGTAGGTGACGGTCAGCTGGTAGGCCCCGCCGAGCTCCTCAATGACACGGGCGTCGATGAGTTCAGGGTCGAGGACACCCTCGCCGGTGGCGGTGAACGTGGTGGCAGTCGGGGCATGCACGGTGAGCATCGGTGGGTTCCTTTCACAGACGTTTTGCCCGCAGCCGAGAGCAAAACGGCTACGGGCGCATTGAGGAGCAAAGAAATGGGCCGGGTTAGGGGTTTCGCCAGTTCCCGGTGATCTCGACTCTGGAGATGCCACTACCGAGGGTGACCCGGTTGACCCCTGGGGTGAGGATCGGGAACGTGCCGGTCAGAGCGTCGGTTTGCACCCTGCCTGCCATGTGTGCGACAAGCCGGGCCGAGTCCAGGGTGATCTGCCCTGCCGGTGACTGGACGCGGTAGGTGGCCCCGTTGATCGTCAGCGTCAACGCCCCGGTGCCCTTGATCGTGATGATCGGTGCCGCATCCACCAGGCCGGGGTTGGTGATCTGTCCGGAGACGGTGAGCGTGTGGGTGGTCAGCCCCGAGTCGAGGTAGCTAAACGGCTCGCACACCAGGTGCGCCTCGAAGAATCCCCATGCTGACATGTCCGTGCGCAGCGGGCTGATGGAGGCGTGTTTGATCTTGTGGAACGCCCCTGGCTGGGTGGACAGGTGAATGGTTGCCGCCCGGGTCAGCGCCAGTGTGGCCTTGTGGTAGGCCGCCAGTCCGCCTTTGATGGCGAGCGGCAACGTGATCGACGTGTCGTGCCAGCCGCCGAGGCGGGTCAGCGTCCCGGCTCTGCCCGCCACCTCAATATCGTCGGTGACCCGCTCGGCCACCGGTAGGTCGACCGGGCCTGTGAGCCGCAGGCCCAGCGACGTTGAGGACACTGACTTGTCGAGAGTGAAACCGTGCATTAGACACCTCCTCCAGTGGCGAGCACCGTGTGGTGGGAGTTGATACGAGCCAGCTGGCGGTTGATGCCGGGGGCGAGTTTGCCGACCAGCGTGCCGTCGTTGAGCACGACCTTGATGTCCATGGCCTCCAGCAGTGCCCGGGCGGTCTGGTCGACGATGCCCGCCACCTCTCCTGCGCGCCCTGCCTCTTGGCCGACAGCGCTGCTGCTGGCGGTTGCAGGCGGTGGTTCCAGGCGGGTCGGGGTCAGATCGACCGGGTCCAGGCTGGCAGTGATGGGCACGTCGATACCGCTGGTGAGCCCGCTCATGGCCGCCAGGGTGTCGGCGGCAACATCTTGAGCTGCGTCAATGGCGCGGTCGCCGGTGTCTTCGATACCTCCGGCCAGGCCTCGGGTGAGCATGTCACCGACCCACGCCATTTCCTTGGACGGCGAGTTGATGCCGAAGAAGCCGGTGATGCCGTCCCAGATGTCAGAACACCAGCTCGATACCCTGTCCCAGAGCCAGCCTGCCAGCGACTGGATGCCGTTCCACAAGCCTCGCACCAGGTCCGCGCCTGCAGAGGCCATCTGGCCGACCCCTTGACCGACCGCGCCCACGATCCCGGTGATGATCTGCGGGATGGCCGCCACGATGGTCGAGATGATCTGCGGCAGGTTCGTGATCAACGCGGTCAGCAGCTCAACGCCTGCCATGACCAGTTGCGGGATTGCCCCACCGATCGCCGAGACGATCGCTGCGATGATCTGCGGCAGCGCGGCCACGATCGTGGTGATGATCTGCGGCAGCGCCCCGATCAGCGCGGTGAGTAGTTTGACGCCTGCCTCGATGAGCTGTGGCAGGGCCGCAAGCAGCGTGGTGATGATGCCGGTGATGATTTGTGGCAGCACCGTCACGATCGCGGTGATGATCTCCGGGAGCGCGTCGACCAGGGAGGTCAACAACGCGATACCGGTCTCGATGATCTGCGGGATCGCGCCGATGAGGAACTCCACGATCGAGGTGATGATCTGCGGCAGCGCCTCGATGAGCACCGGGATCGCTTCCAGCAGGCCCTGTGCGAGCCCGAGGATGAGCTGCAACGCCGCCTGAAGGATCATTGGCAGCGCATCGACCAGCCCTTGGACCAGGGCGACGATCATCTCCACGGCCGCCGGGATGAGCTCCGGGAGTGCCTCACCGATACCGGTGACCAAGGTGGTGATGATCTGCAGGGCTGCTTCCAACAGTGACGGCAGCGCCTCGATGATTGCCTCCACTAGTGCGACGATGAGCATCACCGCTGTCTCGGCAACCGACGGCAACACCTCGATGATGCCTTCGAGCAGCGCGGTCAGGATCGACATGCCGGTCTCGACCACCATTGGCAGCTGCTCTGCGATGAACGCGAGTGCTTCTTGCAGGATCTCGCCGAGCTTGCCGATCAGTGCCGGGGCTCCGCCTTGCTCGAAGGCTGCCGTGAGCTCATCGATCCACCCGTTGACCATCGGCATGACCGTGCCAGCCAGCGCATCGGTCAGCCCTTGGGCGAGCAGGCCCTTGAGGTTGTTGATCCCGTCGCTCATGGTGGAGAGCTGGCCGGTGAAGGTTTTCGACTGGGCTTCCATCGCCCCATGGAAACGGCCGCCTTCCTCGGTTGCCGAAGCGAACGCGTCAGCGACCATGTCGGCACTGATTGCACCCTTGGCCATCTCCTCTTTCAGCTCGGCGATGGACTTGCCCGTCTTGCGGGAGATCTCCTCCAGCGGGTTGAACCCGGCGTTGATCATCTGGTTGAGGTCTTGGCCGGTTAGCTTGCCCGTCGAGGACATCTGGGCGAACGCCAAGGTCAGTGACTCCATCTTCTGCGCGTCACCTTGGGAGATATCACCGAGCTGGCCTAGCCTGAGGGTAGCTTCGTCAGCGCTGATACCGAACGCCATCAGGGTTTGGGTGTTCTTCGCCAAATCCTCCATGCCGAACGGGGTCTTCGCGGCCTGGGTTTTCAGGTCGTTGACCAGCTGTTGGGCTTTTGCCTGATCGCCGAGCATCGTGGTGAAGCTGGTGGTGTACTGCTCCATGCGGGCGTTGTACTCCACCCCGTCCTTCAACGCATCGGCCATACCCCGGCCGATACTCGCGATCGCCTTGCCGATGCCCTTGACACCAGCGACGATCGCCGCGGCGGCCAGGTTCGCTTTGAGCACGTCCCCGAAGATCCGGGTCTTATCCCCGGTGTCGTCCATCTCGTCGCCGAGATCATCGACCGCGTCCTCCAAATGCCCGGCATCCTTGGCGGCGTCTTTCGCATCATCGCCTGCCCCGTCGGCCTCGTACCCGAACTCGCTGAGCACATCATTGTTGGCCTTGAGCTCTTTTTCCAGCTCGTTGAGCTCGGCACCGGCGTTGTTGAGCTGGATCTGCCAGTTCTTCGTGCGCGAATCGTTCTCCCCGAACGACGCGGCCGAGTTCTCGAGTGCGGCCTTGAGTGTCTCGATCTTGGACTTTTGGGTCTCGATCTCTTTGGTCAGCACCTGGTTGCGGGAGGCCAGTGCCTGGGTGGACTTGTCGTTCTTGTCGAACTGGGAGGCCACCAGTTTCATCTCCGAGCCCAGCACCCGCATCACACGGTTGATGTCGGTGATGGCCCGCTTGAACTCGCGTTCACCTTCCAGACCGATCTTGAGACCGAACGATGAGTCAGCCATGAGGATTCACCTGCCTGTCAGTGGGGTTAGATGCCGGTCGGGATGATGTCGTCGATGAACCACACCCGTACTGGTTTCGCTCGTCCTGTCTCGATCCGCCAGCAGTCCACCAGGTCAAGTAGCTCGCCAAAGACCATCAGGCCCACCTCGTCTTGTCTCAGGCCGAGGTGGGCTAAACCGATGTAGGTCAGGCGGGTGAACACTGCCTGGTCGGATTCGACTATCCGTCCGCTGCCGGGCTGGCTTTTGGGGCTGGCTCGGTGAGGATGTCACGGCGGGTGCCTCGTTGCAGTGCCTCGGCGATCGCGCCCCGGTAGTCGGCGATATCGGCAGGAACCGTCAGCAGCTCCACCTCGTCCTCCGTCAACTGCGGGCGCGGGTTGTCGCGGTGGGTGAGGTTGTGGATCTGCACTGACTGGTTGGCCAGTAGCGTGATCAGCCAGATCACCTCGGTCAGTGTCTGGCCGAGGTCCTCGGAGGTCTCCAACGCGGCTCCGAGGTTGTCCAGCCCGCCGTAGCGCTCGGCGATCAGCCGGGTGGCCTTGGTGGTGAGCACCAGCTCGTACTCGCTCCCACCAATCGTCACTCTCGCACTGCGCGAGGCAGTGTCACGCGGTGTTGTGTCAGTCATGGGGGTGCTCCTTTACTTGCCGGGGCTGGTGGCGGCGGGCTCGTAGACGGACTGGTACCAGCCGGTGATGATCTCGGCCTTGACCTTGGGGTCGCCTTCGGTGGCTTCGGCTTTCCACGGGTGGCGGCCCTTGGCGTCTGGCTTGTTGCGACGCAGGATGGTGCCCTCGATGCTCGGGGTGGAGAACGTGATCGAGTCGGCCTTGGTGGCAAGCGTGGTGCTTGGCAGGGCGAACTTGACGCGGTAGAGCCAGAAGTACTGGAAGGTGCCGTTGGAGCGGGCGGCTCGGAACCCGATCGCTACCGGTGTGCCGCCGTCTTCGGAGGATGAGATGAGTACCCCGTTGGCATCCAGGGTGGCACCGGTCAGTGCTGCTGCGGCTTCTGCTCCCAGGTCGTCCACGCCGAGGGTGAGCGTGCCGGATTTGAATTCCTTGACGATCTCGCTGGGCCCGTCGTCGGCATAGAGGATTGCCTCGGCGACTTCGACGGACAACTCCGCTGAGATCGCTTTGGCCAGTGGTTTCGGGCTGGCGTAGGTTTCCTCGCCGGTGGTGGGGTTTTCGGTGATCGTGGCGTAGTAGAGCTTGTCAAGACCAATCGTGGCCATGGGTGATTCGTCCTTTCGTTAAAACGGGTGGTGGCAGCTGATATCGAAGCTGTAGTGGTGGTAGCCGGTGTCGTCCTCGACGCCGATGTAGCGCCTGGCGGTGACCACAAGCCCCGCATCAACGAGTGCGTGGGTCAGCCGGTCACGCCAGGGCAGGTAGTTACCTGCTGTGAACAGGGAGAGGCGGACTTCTTCGACTTCGACGCTCGGGGTGTTGTCGGCGAACACCTCCAGCGTGTCGGCGATCGGGGTGGCAACCAGATAGGTGTCCGGTGCGGGAGCGGCGCTAAACAGGCTCACCGCGATCGGCAGATCAAGCCGGTCAGCGATCTCGGTGAGGGTTTCCAACAGCGGGGCGTTCATGGTTGGATCCCGTCGAGTTTGGCTTTAAGCACGGTTTTCATCGCCTCCACTGCGCCGCGCCTGGTCTGGGAGCGTGTCGGTGCCAGAAACGAGCGTGCGGGCTGGTTGCTCCTGCCGTGCTCTAACACGTTGGCGATCAGCGCGTTCGACCTGCCATCGCGGCGGTTCTCGGCGAAACCGACCTTGACGTTGTGGGCACCTTTGCTGCTGACCTTTACGCTGGTGACACCCAGGGCCCCGAGGAGCTGGCCGGTTGAGCGGGACGGCAGCGTGGTTGCCCGCCCGATCGCGGCAGTTAGGTTGGCTCTCATGCGTGGTTCGACCACGTTCGCGCCAGCGCTCAAGACTTCGTCGGCTGTAGAGTCCAGCAGGCGTGAGGTGGCCTCGAGTGCGTCAATGTACTTATGGGGAAGCCGGATCTGGACGCGCGCCATCACGTCTCCTTATGTCGAAAGAATTTGTAGACTTAAAGCCTGCACCGCAGCAATCGAACCGAAGCCGCAGATAGGAAGGAATCTATGTCGATTGAGCAAATTGCCTTTGTAATTCCCCCAAAGATCGAGGCTGGACTGGCTGCGGGCGAGCTGTTTAGGTACGGAGGTGTTGTACGAAATGGTGCAGGACACATCGTCACGCACTTGAAGGAAGTTCCTAGCCCAAAGTTGAACAAAGCACTCGCAGTGACCCGTGAGTTCGCCAGAGCGAATAAGGCAACGTTGATTATCGGTACTGCGGCGACAGTCGTTGTCGGAGGAGCAGCGATTGCCGTTACTGCAGTAAAGCGCAAGGAGATCAACAGGCTCGAAAAGCAGCTTCAGACTGCGCTGTCAGCATATTTCAACGCGATCGTTACACAAGACATGAACGCTGAGGTCATCGACGAGCTTGACTATTCCCTCCGAGCGCTACGAGCCAAGACTGGAAAGCCAGCATCCGACCTGATCGACGGCGATGCCCTCGATTCACTGATCAACTACAGCCGCGCCTTCATTCTCCGAAATGCACCGAACCAGCTCGAGCAAGCTGAACCAGCACAATTGGTGAGCCTGGAGGATTACCTTGCCGAGCAGAAGAAGATTTTCGTCCAAGCGAGCTAGGCGAAGCCTTCCGGAGTGTCGTGGTGTGCGAGGATTTCGACATAGCGGCCGATCACTTCAACCGCGTCAATCACGAAACGACCGTCACGGGTGGAGATTTCCATCGCCTCAGTGACCTCGAGGCCGGGTATCGCGCGGATACGGAACAAGACGGTGGCTTGCGTGTAGGCAGCACGGTTGACCCACGCACCCGAGGCGTGCCGGACTTCCCGGTAGGCACGCACGGTGGCCACGACTTGGTCGGTACTGGTGGTGAACCCGGCCTTGTCGCGCACCGTGATTGGGGTGATGAGGTCGATGATTTCTCGCATACTGCCGATACCTGGCATGGGTTAGACCTTCCATTCGCGCTCAAGACGCAGCAACGTATTCACCGCAGCCCACATGGCCTTGGCGGCATCGGGCTTGTCGGCCCAAAACCCGGCCGTGGACCCGTCACGCGACTCGTAGAAGTGACTGGCGAGCATCACGATCGCCTGCCTGGTGGTCCCTGGCATCTCGTGGGCCTCGTAGTAGTTCTCGGGTAGGTGCTGGAAGCTGCAAGCATAGGAGGTGGCAGCGGCCACCAGGTGGGCGATCAGCTCATCGTCGGCGTCGTGGACGAGAATGAGATTGGCTTTGACCTGGCCAACTAGCTCCTGGTTCATGGCTGCCACCTCCTAGTCGTTGCGTGCGGGGGTTTTAGGCTCCGGCCTTCTGTGTGAGGATCTTGACGGCCTCGGGCAGGACGAGCTTTCCGTCCAGGCGCTGGGAGGCGAGGAAACCCACCTGGCCGGAGGTGGCGAACAGTTCGTTCAGCCGCTTGAAGGAGCGGCCCTGCCGGTCAGCGATCCAGTAATAGGACAGGTCACCGAACGCCACGGTCTTCGCGCCCGCCTTGATCTCGGGTGCGAACGTGGAGGTGTGCACCGGCTTGCCCAGGATCATGTCCGGGGCACCGGCCGTCAGTGCTGGCTGCCACAGGTACTGGCCCTGGTTGTCCTTGAGCTTGCGCACGGTTTTCACGGTGGCATCGTTCATCAGCCACACCGCCCGAGCCCGATAGGGTGCGCGCAGGCTGTAGTGCAGGTCGATGAGCTCATCGGCGGTGATGTCTGTGGCCTTTTGGGTGGTCACATCCGAGATACCGCCACCGGTGGCGTCGAAGATGCCGGTCGGCTTGCCCTTGCCGTCACCGACCAGGAAAGCCTCCTCTTCGGCAGCGCCGATGCGGCGGGCGAACTCGGCGGCGAGGTAGGCCTCGACGTCGAAGACCGAATCGCCGAGCAGTTCCTCGCTGATCTTCAAAAACGTGCCGAGCTTGAACGCCGAGAGCGTGATCTGGGAGAAGGTCTCGTCGGATTCGGTGTAGGGCTTAGCCTCATCGAGCCACCCAGCACTGCCGTGGGTGGAGACGACCGGGATCTTGCGATCCCCGCTGGTGGTCTGGATGACGTTGGCAAGACCGCGCATGATGTTCTGCTCAGCCAGGGACTGCACGAGGGTGTGCTCGAACTCGTCCGGCACCAGGTAGCCGCCCTCAGAATCAACCCCTTCCGACAAGGCATTACGCACCTCCATGGGAGAGGCATTCAGCCGCATCGCGTCCCAGAAGGCCCGCTTGTAGGACGCGGAAGCGCGACCCATCTTGGACGGTTCGCTCTCATCTCCGGTCTGGCCGGGCATCGAGAACAGCGGCGAATGGGTGGCCCGGGCAAGATCAGCGTCCAGACGCTGGGCGCGCTCAGCCCGGGCAATCTCGTTGGTGAGCTTGTCGATATCGGCTTCCATGCGGGCGTAGGTCTGGTCGTCCTCGGCGGACAGGCAGCCGGTGGTGGTGTCGCGGCGCTCGTCGAGGAAGGCCTTGGCCTTCTCCCAGGTGTCGGCGCGGCGGGTACGCAGATCAGAAATCGTCATCGTAGACATGGGTTCTCCTTCAGTGTTGGTGAGTGTGATTGATCAAGGCGGCATACAGGTCCACCACACGTCGCCCCACAGGTGGTGCAAGTGCTGGGACCGGTAGCTGGGTAGCTCGTGGCGTGTCGGTCAGGTGCGCGACAAGGCGCTGCTCGGCAGGTTTGCGGGCAAAACACACCCCGCTGGCGGTATCGGCCAGCGGGGCGGGGCTCTGTGACTTCGGCGGCCACGGTACCTTCGTGTCCGGCTCCTCATCATCGTCCTCATCCTCATCGGGGTCGGTGACCTTAGGGGCGTTGCCGGTGAGGTAGTCGTCGGCAAACCCCATCGCGATCGCGGCTCGTGCGTCCATCCAGGTCTCTTGATCCATCAGCCGTGCGAGCTTGGCCCGGCTCATCCCGGTTTTCAGCTCGTAGGCGTTGATGATGGACTCTTTGACCGCTGCGAGCATGTCGATGGCCCGGCCCAGCTCGTCGGCGTCACCGACGGCGAGGGTGGCCGGGTTGTGGATCATGAGCATCGACACCGGGCTCATCGACACGACCTCACCTGCCATCGCGATCACGCTGGCGGCGCTGGCTGCGATCCCGTCGATGCACACCTTCACGTGTCCGGGATAGTCGAGGAGCATGTTGTAGATCTGGGCTGCCGCGACGACGTCGCCTCCTGGGCTGTTGATCCACACCGTCACATCACCGGAACCTGCCGCCAGTTCGGAGGCGAACAGGGCCGGGGTGATGTCGTCGTCAAACCATGATTCCTCAGCGATCACCCCGTTGATACGCAAAACCCGGCTGGTATCACTACCTGCCGGGTTAGATGTGTCGGGAGCGGGTGGCTCCCAGTTCCAGAACCGTCTCACCGGCTCCTCCTTTCAACTCTGTGTTCAGTTGGTGGCCCGCCAGGAGGCAAACCGCCTTCTGACGGCTCCAACCCCGCTGGTTCCTCCTGCCTCGCGGTGGCGTAGGCCCCGGCCATGGACAGCGGCAGCATGTTGCCGTTGACCAGGTACACGTCGCCACCATCAGCAGGGTTGATGCGGTCGAGGTTTTCGAGGGCGCGGATGTCGTTGGCACTCATCCACCCGTTCTGGCGTGCTACCGCGTAGCCGTTCATGCGCGAGACGTAGTCGCCACGCAGCAGGCCCTCGAGGTTGAACTTCACGAACACGCTCGGCTTCTCGCGTGGGCTAAGCAGTGTCTTGGTCAGGGCTTGTTCCCAGCGGATGACCCACGGGTCGAGCGTGTATTTCACGAACTCCAAGGACTGCTGCTCAATGTTGGAGAAGCTCGATTTTTCGAGGTCGCCGACCATGTGCGGTGGGATGCGGAAGATCCGGGCGATCTCGTTGATCTGGAACTTCCTGGTCTCCAAGAACTGCGCCTGCTCCGGGCTAACGGAGATGGGCGTGTACTTCATGCCCTCTTCGAGTACCGCGACCTTGTTGGCGTTGCGGGCCCCACCGAAGGTTTGCTGCCAGGACTCGCGCACCCGAGACGGGTCTTTGATCGTGCCCGGATGCTCCAGCACCCCGCCAGGGGCGGCCCCGTTGGCGAAGAACGACGCCCCGTAGTCTTCGGTGGCCATGGCCATGCCGATCGCGTTTTTCGCCATCGCAATCGGGCTATAGCCCACCAGCCCATCAAACCCGAGCCCGGGGATGTGCAGCACGTCAGCAGGTGAAAGCCGGATGCGTGACCACTCACCGGCGGGTTCGTCGCTGGTGGTTTGGTACTCGTAGTAGAGCCTGCCTGCATCGTCCCTGCCTACGCTCATCCGGTTGGGCATGAGCGGATACAGGCCGATGACCTCATCGAGGCCGTTGCGGATGACCTGTGCGTAGGCGTTGCCCCACAGTAGCAGATGCGTCATGAGGGCCTCTCGGAAGACGAAGCTGGTCATCTCCGGGTTGGGCTCATCGTGCAGCAGCCGGTAGAGCGTGTGGTCGGTGGCTTTGACCTTCGACCCGTCTTTCTCGGTGCGGTAGACGTGCAGGGGCAGGCCCGCGATTGCTTCTGCCAGGATCCGCACGCACGAATACACCGCAGTCATCTGCATCGCTGAGCGTTCGGTGACCGTGCGTCCGGAGCTGGTGGGACCGAACAGGAAGCTGTAGCTCGAAGACAGCTGGTGGTTCGACACCTGCCGGGCATTGGTGCCGCGTAGCCAGTCGAAAAGTCCCACAGGGGCCTCCTTTTGCGTTGTCGTGAGCGTTAGAGGACGAGCAACCCGCGCGAGTCGTACACCGACGCGCCCGTCTGAGCGCTGCCGCCTCGGATCGCGCGGTCAAGGGCCATGATGGTGGCGACGACCCCGTCGATCTTCTCGGTGGACTTCTGCTTGTCGGGTTTGATGTTTCCTGCCGGGTCGGTGCGTACGTGGATGTTGTCGACCATCCAGGCCAGCACCGGGTGCCCTCCGTGAGCCAAGCGTCCTTCAAGTGCGAGCTTCATCAGCTCCTTGCTCGGTGGGCTCATGTCTTTGAAGCCCTGCCCGAACGGCACGACGGTGAAACCGGCATCGTCGAGGTTTTGGCTCATCTGGACTGCGCCCCACCGGTCGAAGGCGATCTCGCGGATATCGAACCTCTCGCCGAGCTGCTCGATGAGGTGCTCGATGTGGGCGTAGTGGACCACGTTGCCCTCCGTGGTCTCCAGAAAGCCTTGGGCGTGCCACAGGTCGTAGGGCACGTGATCACGCGCCACCCTCAGCGAAAGGTTGTCCTCCGGTATCCAGAACCACGGGGCGATCCGGTACTGCTCGTCATCCCCGTAGGGCGGGAAGACGAGCACGAACGCGGTGATATCCGTCGTGGAGGCCAAGTCCAGCCCGCCGTAGCAGGGCCTGCCCTCCAGCTCGTCTAGGTCTACCGGGTCCGCGCAGGCGTCCCAGATGTGCATGGGCATCCACCGCACGGACTGTTTCACCCACTGGTTAAGCCGCAGCTGGCGAAACGAGTTCTCCTCGGCGGGGTTTTGGCGCGCCGAGTTGCACGCGGCGCGTACCTTATCCACCGGCACCGTGACCCCAAGCGAGGGGTTGGCCTTGTGCCAGACCTTTTCATCCGTCCAGTCATCGTCCAGGTCTGCGCCGTAGATCACCGGGTAGAAGGTGGGGTCGTGTTTCTTGCCCGCCAGAATGTCGCGTGCTTTTTGGTGCTGCTCGTAGCAGATGCTGTGGGTGTCGGTGCCTGCGGTGGTGATGAGGAAGTACAGCGGCTGGGTGCGCGCATCACCCGAGCCCTTGGTCATCACGTCGAACAGGGCCCGGTTGGGTTGGGTGTGCAGCTCGTCGAAGACGACACCGGAGATGTTGAACCCGTGCTTGGAGTACGCCTCAGCCGAGAGCACCTGGTAGAAGCTGTTGGTCGGCTTGTAGATGATCCGCTTCTGACTGCTGAGGATTTTCACCCGCTTCGATAGGGCTGGTGATTGGCGGATCATGTCGGCGGCGACCTCGAAGACGATGCTGGCTTGCTGTCGGTCTGCCGCGCACCCGTAGACCTCGGCGGCTTGCTCACCGTCCCCGCAGGTCAGCAGCAGCGCGATCGCGGCGGCCAGCTCGGACTTGCCCTGCTTCTTGGGGATTTCCACATAGGCGGTGGTGAACTGGCGGTAGCCGTCGGGCTTGATGGTGCCGAACAGGTCGCGCACGATCTGTTCCTGCCAGCCCAAGAGCTTAAACGGTTGTCCTGCCCAGCGGCCTTTGGTGTGGCGCAGCGCCTGAATGAACGCCACGGCGAAGTCGGCTTTGCGTTGGTTGTAGGTGGAGCCGTCTGCCATGAACCGGGTTGGTTGATACGTGCTCGTCATCGTGGCGGCAGCTCCTTCCTCGGGGCAAAAAGAAAAGCCCCAACCGTGTGGGGCGAAACGGATCGTGCAGTGCCCAGCCCGTTGGGGTGGTCGGGGCGGCAGGCGGGTTAGCAGTAGGTGGCGCGGAAGTCGGCGACCACCTGGCCGGTGTCGAAGCCGCCGTAGCGCCAATCGGACAGGCCGCGCTGCCTGGCCAGGGCGATGATCTGGTCGGCTTTGGTGTAGTGCCAGCCGATGCGGCTGAGCGTGTGGACCGGGATCTTCTCGGCCCCGACCTCCTCGGCGAGCTCGTCGAGGACGCTGAAGGGGATCTCGGCGGCAGCCTGAATGTCACCGTGGGCCACCGCGTCGGCGGGAATCTCCAGGTGGTTGGTGACCAGCTCCCGGGTGGCGTCCATCGCGTGTCCTCCTTGGCCTTGGTGGGGTGTGGGTTAGATCTGGGTCAGGGCCCAGGCGATGGCGTGCCCGGCGTCTGCGAAAAGGTGGTCGGCCTCGGCGATGAGCTCCAGGGCGCATTCGCTGCGGCCGCGTGCGTTCGGGCCGAAGCCATCGATTGGGGCTTCGGTGAGGCGGTAGACATGGGCGCTGTTGCCGTATCCGTCTTTCTTGGTCCAGGTCGCGAAAGAAGCCAGCGTGTAGTCGCCGTGGGCGAGGATCGCCCCGTAGGAGTCGACGCGCATCTGCAGGGCTTCGGTGGTGAGCTTCTCGGTGGTGTTCATGGCTGTTGTCCTTATCCTGAGGGGCTGTTCTTTTGTCATGTACATACAGCCATAGGTGCGGGCACTTATCCAGTCATATTTGCCCAGATCAGGCACTATTTTTGGGATCTACAGCACTTAAGAAAACCGTGAAGAAACAAGGCTTGTGACGAGCGAAAACCCCGCTCGTGGCAGGGTTTCCGGGTGCCAGCAGGTCAGGCGTCGCGATTGATGCGTCAGTTCTCCTTCCTGCTCGCCGGGGTGCGCCAAGCGGCGTCCCCTTCCAGGCCTGCCAGCAGGATGCGGCGTGCCTGCTTGTATTCGGGGCCGATGAAGTCCAGGGAAAGCAGGAAGCAGCGCATCGTGTACTTGTCATTACCCGGCGCAGGCGGCGTGGCCCGGATTCGGGTTGCCTCCTGGGCGCGCTGGCAGAGCCTGGCCACAAGCGGGATCACCGCCTCGCGTGCCGTCTCCGGCGTAATCGACTCACACCACGGGAACGAGACGGTCTCGTCATCGTTGAACTCGACGGGTGTGGCCGGGATGCCCAGGGCCTTGGCGATCAGTGGCCCTTTAGCTGCCAGGAGCGCTTCGAGGTTGGCGCGCGTGCACTCACTCCACCCGGTGGTGGGCATCGTGACCGTCAACGCCACCTCGCCCGGGTCGGCGGTTTCAAAGCCCGCCTTGTAGGCGGCCTCGAGCACGGCCTGCGCCTCGATGCCATCTGGAAGATAGAGGGTCCACTCCCGATCCAGCGTGGCGTCTCCTATCTGGTAGGCAAACGAGGGCGTGCCCAGATAGGTGGCCTCGGTGCCAAGGTGATCGGCGAGAAGCTGGGCGAGCTTTTTCCTGCCCGTTTTGTGCGGGGTGAAGGCGAGGATGCTCATGCCACGACCTCCTGCTCGAACCAGGCGGCCACCATGGTGAGGAAACGCTTCGGGTCGTGCTCGATCACGCGCACCACCAGCTGGTAGCCGCGTGCTGTGGCAACCCGCAGGGTTTCCTCGGGGTCGTAGACGTTGACTCCGGCTGCGATGAGCTCGCTGATTTCGATGTGTAATTCACTCATGACCAGTCCTTTTCGCTCGGTTCCCCCAGGTCTAGGGGTGCTTGGTCATGTACATACAGCCATACGTTTTTCCGCTTATCCAGTCGTTTTTGCCCTCATCAACGGCTCAGTTTCACGCCCCTGTTTTCCCTGCATATTGCGGGGTTTTATTCGCGGTCGCGGTCGACCTGTTTGACCAGATCCAGGTAGGCGTACTGGGTGCCGTCGCGCTGGCAGGTGATCCCGGCCGCATCCCCGGTCGCCTCGGCGTAGCGGCGCAGGATCACCGAGGCGTACTTCTCGTCCAACTCCATGAGGTAGGCGATGCGGTCGGTCTGCTCGGCGGCCATCAGGGTCGAACCGCTGCCAGCGAAGGTGTCGAGGATGATCGCGTTGGCCTGGGTGGAGTTGCGGATCGGATAGGCCAGCAGGTCCAGCGGCTTGCTCGTCGGGTGGTCGGAGTTCTTTCGCGGCTTGGCGAAGTTCCAGATCGTGGTCTGTTTCCGGTCAGCGAACCACTTGTGCTTGGCTCCCTGCTTCCACCCGTAGAGGACCGGTTCGTGCTGCCACTGGTACGGCGAGCGTCCCAGCACGAGGGAGTCTTTGACCCAGATGCAGCAGCCGGAGAGCTTGAACCCGGCATCGATGAACGCTTTGCGGAAGTTCAGCCCTTCGGTGTCGGCGTGAAACACATACGCCGACCCGCCCTTGTCGAGAACACCCGCCATGTTGGTAAACGCCGCGAGTAGGAACTCGTAGAACGAGTCGGCCTTCATCGCGTCGTTTTTGATCGTGAGCCCGTCGGAGGACTCGAAGGCGACGTTGTAGGGCGGGTCGGTAAGCACCAGGTTCGCGCTCTTGCCATCCATGAGCACCGCGACATCGTCTGCGTTGGTAGCGTCCCCGCAGACCAGCCGGTGCCTGCCGATGGTCCAGATGTCCCCGCGCTGGACGAAGGAGGCGGCCTCGAGCGCGGCGGTGAGATCGAAGCCGTCATCGGTGACCTCGTCATCGTCGAGGGAACCAATCATCGCCTGGATTTCGTCATCGTCGAAGCCGGTGAGCTCAGCATCAAAGTCGGCCGCGTCCAGGTCGGCGATGAGCAGGGCCAGCTTGGATTCATCCCAGTCGCCGCTGATCTTGTTCAATGCGACGTTCAGGGCCTTCTCGCGGGTCTCGTCCAGTTCGACGACCACGCAGTCAACATCGGTATGGCCGAGGTCAGCGAGCACTTTCAGGCGCTGGTGGCCGCCGACGACGTGACCGGTGGTGCGGTTGTAGATCACCGGCTCGACGTAACCGAACTCGGTCAGCGACCGCTTGAGTTTCTCGTAGTCCGCATCGCCGGGCTTCAGGTCCTTACGCGGGTTGTAGTCGGCGGGCTCGAGCTCACTGATGGGTAGCTGCTTGATGAGCACGGTCCTTCACCTCCGTCTTGAGCTTGTCGGTAAACGGCAGCGTCCATTCCCACTCGCTCAGACCATGTCCCATGTGCCCGTAGGTGGACAGCTTCGCGTAGATCGGAGAACGCAGGTGCAGGTGTTCGATCATCGCGGCCGGTCGCAGCGGGAAGACCGCCTGGGCGGCGTCGGTGAGCAGCCAATCCGGGTGCTGACCGGTGCCGAAGGTGTCGATGCGGAACGCGACCGGGTCAGCCTTACCAATCGCATAGGAGATAGCGACGTGGCATTCTTCGGCCAGGCGCGCATCCACCACGGTTTTCGCGATGAGCCGCGCCATGTACGCGCCCGTTCGGTCGACCTTGGAGGGGTCCTTACCCGAGAACGCGCCACCGCCGTGCGGGCCGAGCCCACCGTAGGTGTCGACCATGAGCTTGCGTCCGGTCAGCCCGGTGTCAGCGGTGGGCCCACCGGTGACAAACCGACCGGACGGGTTGACCAACACGCGCTCAGCCGTGGCACCGGGCAGGTGCGCCTCGATGGCCGGGGCGACGACCAGCGTGCGCACCTCCCGTTCAAGCGTCTTTGTCTGCATTGTGCTGGATTGAGACGATCACGGTGTCGATGCCGACCGGAGTGCCCAGCTCGTCGTAGACCACACTGACTTGGGATTTGCCGTCGGGGCCGATCCCACGGATCGTGCCGTCGGTGCGGGCTGTATCGAGGCGGCGGCAGATCTCGTGGGCGAGCACGAGCGGCAGCGGCAGGCGCTGGGGCGTCTCGCTCGTGGCGTACCCGTAGACGGTGCCCTGGTCACCCGCCCCCAGGCTCGCATACGCCGACTCATCACCTGCACGCGCCTCGATGGAGGTTGTAACACCTGCGCCGATGTCGGCGGATTGGCGGCGCACCCACACGTAGATGACAAACCGGTTCGGGTTGTACCCGGCCCGGCGCAGCGCCTCCCGCGCGCAGGCGCGCAGCTGCGGCCGGATGGTGGTGGTGATCTCGCCGGTGACGATGATGCGCCTGCCACTCGCCATGACCTCAACGGCCACGCGTGCCGCCGGGTCGCGGGTAAGGATGTCATCGAGGATGTGATCTGCGATCAGGTCGCACAGCTTGTCGGGGTGGCCGATACACACAGATTCAGCACTTCGCACTACAGACACGCGAGGGCTCCTTTCACAAATGCGAACAACAAGAAAGCCCGCCCGGGTGCCGGGCAGGCCAGAAACGAAACAAGCGGGATGAGGGGCCTTAGGAGGAGGCTTTGAGCAGCTGCTCCATGACCTCATCGCCTGGCGTGGTGCCGGAGTAGTCGGTGGTGCAGGTGGCACGCACGATGTCGAAGATCTCGTACCAGTACACGTTGGCCTGCTTGCCGAACGACTGCGACATGGCCACGAACGGGCTGGCGATCGCAGCGCCCGTGGTGGGGTGTTTGCCGAGCAGACCGAACTTGGAGATTGCCTGCTCGCACTGGATGTATCGGGCGAACGCCTGCGCGTACTGCTCAATTAAGCGTTTGGAGACGAACTCGGTGCAGCCGCGTTCATCCAGCCAGTTCCAGGTCTCCCGGTAGACCAGGTCCGCACCGAGCGGTTGGCCGTCGCGCTGCTCGGCCGACAGGTATTCGCTAGGTTCAGGCATCGTCTCGCCTGCGAGCAGCGCACCATCGCCGATGTCGGTGCCGTCCAGGTCGAACACATCGAGCTCGGCCGGTGTGGTGAGCCTGGTGGCAGGTCGACCTGAGGCGAGCTTGTCGTTCAGCGCCTCGGGTTTCGCCCCGGCACGGACTCTGCGTCCGCCTCGGTTGGTGCCGTCTTTGGCCACGACGTAAACCTCCTCTAGGGCGTGTTGCTAAATCCATTGGAGGGTGGCGGAGAGGTAGATTCCGGCCGCGTAGGAGCGGGCGGTCTTGTCGAACCGGGAAGCGAGCCCTCGCCACTGCTTCACTGCGTTGAAGCATCGTTCGATGACGTTGCGCCCTTTGTAGCGTTCCCGCTGCTCGTTGCCGAAGTCGATCGGTCGGCCCGGCCTCTTTTGACGCTTCTCGATCTGGTCAGCGCGCTCGGGGATCGTGGCCTTGATACCGCGCTCGCGCAGCCAGGCACGGTTCTTCTTCGACGGGTACCCCTTGTCCGCGAGCACCCGGTCCGGCCTCGTGCGCGCCTGGCCTCGCCCGGGGACGCGGATCTCGTCGAGCACGCAGGTGAACACGCTCGTGTCCGCGACCTGTCCACCGGTCAGCACGAACGCCAGCGGGCGAGCTCGCCCATCGCAGACCAGGTGGATCTTCGTCGTCAAACCACCTCGTGACCGGCCGATCGCGTGGTCACACGGCTCCGGCCCGGATCTCTTGTAGTTCGATGGAGCCCCCTGTGCCCCGGGGCAGGGTCGCACCGTGCTGATGCACACGCGCGATCGATGAATCCACCGACACGACCCAGTCGACCTCGCCCGCGAGCGAGGCCCGCCGCTGGACATGGGTGAGCAGGTCCTCCCAGACACCCTCGGTCGCCCATCGGCGGAAGTTCTTGTAGATCGTGTTCCAGTTCCCGAAACGCTCGGGCAGGTCCCTCCATGCTGACCCCGTCCGGAACCGCCACGCGGTCGCCTCAACCACCGTGCGCCGGCCCACCGGCGGGCGGCCCCTCGTGTTCACCGCAGGGAACACGTCCCCGATCAGCTCCCAGACCTCGTCGGTGATGACACCTCTCGACATGACTCCAGCATCACCCACGCACCCCGGAACACCATTTAGCAACACGCCCTAGTGCTTCCTCGCCGTCCTGTGTTCTAATTGGGTATGGCCCGAGCGAAAACGAAAACGGAACTGCTGACAGCAACCACCTCCCAATGGGACGTGCTGCAATCATTGATTGACTCCATGCGGCCAGAGATAGAAAGCGTCGGCTTGTTTTTCGGCGCTGACTTCGACCGTCCTGAACCCCACTGGGGCAGGGACAAGAATCTGCGCGATGTCCTTGCCCATCTCTATGCGTGGCAAAAAATGCTGTTCGACTTCGTTGACGCCAATCAAAACGGGACTGCCCGGCCATTCCTGCCCGCACCTCACACGTGGCGGACCACGCCATCCCTAAACATGGAAATCTGGGAGCACTACCAAGACACGTCACTGGGCGACATACAGGACATGCTGGGCTCGAGCCATTCCCAGATCATCGAGCTCATCGAAAGCTTCACCGATGAGGAGCTGTTCACTAAAAAGTACTTCCCGTGGACAGGAACCACCTCGTTGGGCTCCTACCTGGTCTCAGCAGCACCCAGCCACTACGACTGGGCCATCAAGAAACTGCGCACCCATCAGAAAGCCAACAAGGCAAGCCCGAAAGCCCCAAACCAGACACCGTAAAACGCACCAGCTCAAGACGGCGGGTCAATACCCGGTTTGATTCGTGGATTTTGTGCGCGGTTGGCCCCGCCCGCTGAGGAGCAGCCCAGCTGTGGAGATCCGCTCGCCCCCACCCCCTCGGCAAGCGCGCCACGTCGCCTCGTGCCGGGCGAACGGGGTCGAGGTTGGCACAGGTGAGGGTCGGCAGGGAGGCCGCGACAGGCGGGCACACAGCGCTTTTTAGTAGCTGTAGACCCGAGGGGCTTGCCGCCACCGGTCGCCATCGAGCGCGGACTGGCGCGAGTGGCACGGCTTGCACAGACTGCGCAGGTTCGACTCGTCGTGGGTGCCGCCGTGGTCGAGCGGGATCACGTGGTGGACCTCAGCCACGGGCGTGTACCGGCCACGGGCCAGGCAGTCCTCGCACAACGGGTGGGCTTCGACGTAGGCCGCGCGGATCTTTCGCCACCGGTGGTCGTAGCGTCGGTTGATCTTCGGGTCGCGCTGGTAGTTGCGGTAACGGGCGTCCTCTTCCTTAGCGTGGGCCGGGCAGAACCGGGTGCCGGTCAGCTCGGGGCAGCCGGGCTGGGAGCACGGGCGCTTGGGTTTGAAAGGCATCCGTCTCACCACCCTTGTCGTTCATGGCAACGACCCCCAGACGAACCGTGATGATTCGTCTGGGGGTCGGGACCTACTTTTCAACCACTTACAGCATGCGACAGGCACACCCTGAGAGTCATCCCCTCTTTGCGACACTCATGCGCGCCAATGCTTCAGTCTCTGCCGAACAAGAGACGCGCGAAGCGGGCAAGGGCGCGCTGCTTCTTGGCGAAGGCAGTCTTGCGTTCGACGTAGAAGTGTTCGGCGACTTTGACGGCGGCGTCCTCGGCGGAGAGGTCGTCGAGGAAGAAGACCTCGAGGACCAGCCGGTCATCGTCGCTGAGGCTTTCCCAGGCCGGGTTGAACCAATCCATGTAGGCCTGCGCTTTTTGGTTGCGGGCTTTGAGCGCGTCGAGGTTGTCGAGGATTGAGCAGACTCGCGCTTCACCGGCGTGCGGGTTGTTGCCCCGTGGCAGGCCGTCGAATCGGGGTGAGCCGATTGAGGTCAGTGAGGCTTTGAGCTCGTTGGCGTACCCGTCGCCTTGCTGGAGAATGACAGCTTGGGTTGCGTAGTCCTGGAGGACGCCGATGGCGGCTTTGCGGTAGTCGAAGTAGTCCCAGATGGGGTGGTCGTTCATGAGTGTGCCTGCTTTCCCAGAGTGTCGGCGACCGCATTGATCAACGCAGCCTGTGTCGTGTCTTTGTTGTCCAGCGCGGCCAGTACCGCCTCATCGAGGGTGTGGTTTGCGGCGAGGTGGGTGATCGTCACCGGCTGGTCTTGTCCCTGGCGGTAGAGCCTTGCGTTGGTTTGCTGGTAGAGCTCCAGGGACCAGGTCAGGGAGAACCAGACCAGGAGGTTGCCGCCTTGCTGGAGGTTGAGCCCGTGTCCGGCTGAGGCCGGGTGGATGAGCGCCAGCGGGATCTCGCGGGCGTTCCACGCCGCGATGTCGGTACTGGTTGTAAGCTCCCGGGCCTGCGGGAACCGTTCGGTGATCCGCTGCAGGTCGTGTTTGAACCAGTAGGCCACGAGCAGCGGCTGGCCATTGGCTGCCTCCACGAGGTCTTCGAGCGCGTCGAGCTTGCGGTCGTGCACCACTACGGTGTTGCCGTCCTCGTCGTAGATTGCACCGGAGGCCAGCTGCAGCAGCTTGCCTGACAGTGCTGCGGCGTTCGCCGCGTCGATGACCTGCCCGTCGAAGTCAAGCACCATCTCATCTCGCAACCGCTCGTAGGCTTTACGCTCTTTGGATTCGAGGTCGACGAGCGTCGTGGTGACCGTCAGCTCGGGCAGGCGCAGGTAGTCGGTGGTGCGCATCGACAAGGTGATGTCGCTGATCGCCTCGTAGATCTCGTCCTCGGCACCGGGTGCGGGCTTGTAGGTGAAGATCTGCTGGCCGTTTCGCCGATCGGGTACGAACCAGCGGTTGCGGTAGTGGGTGATGAACCGTCCGAGGCGCTGGCCTTCGTCGAGGAGTCGGAACTGCGCCCACAGATCCATCAGTCCGTTAGCTGCTGGCGTGCCGGTGAGCCCCACGATCCGGGTAACCCGTGGCCGCACGGCGGCGAGTGCTTTGAACCGCTGCGCCCGGTGGTTCTTAAACGAGCTCAGCTCGTCGATGACGACCATGTCGAACGGCCACGTGTTGCCGAGGTGGCGCACCAGCCAGGGCACGTTCTCGCGGTTGATGACGGTCACCATCGCCTCGGCGGCAAGCGCATCCAGCCGCTGGGCTTTCGACCCCACGGCCACGGCAATGGTGAGTCCTGCCAAGTGGTCCCACTTGGCGGCCTCGGTAGACCAGGTGTCGCGGGCGACCCGCAGGGGTGCGACGATGAGGACTCGGCGGGCCTGGAAGGAGTCCAGTAGCAGATTCCAGATGGCCGTCAAGGTGATCACCGTCTTGCCCAGGCCCATCCCGAGGAGGATCGCGGCGTGCGGGTGGTCTTCAACGAAGGCGGTGGCTTGTCGTTGGTAGTCATGCGGCTCGTAGCGCATCAGCCACCTCCTTTGTGCCTTCGATGCTGTCGACGACGACTACGTCCATGCCGTGGTCTGTGAGTTGGTGGATGCGGCGGCGTTGGATGGGGCGTGGGAGGCGTCCGGGGGCTTTGAGTTCGACGAAGATGACGCGTCCACGGTGGATGCAGATGCGGTCTGGAACCCCTGCGGTGCCGGGGCTGGTGAATTTCCAGCACAGGCCACCGATCGCCTTAACGGCTTTCTTCAAGTGTTGTTCGATTGCTTGCTCGTTCATGGGTTACACGTCCTTGGTGTTTTGCCGAGGGTGCAACCTGGTGCAGGGTCGTTTTGGACTTTTCTATAGGGCTAGTTTTTATGCCCTATAGGAAACTCACATATGGGTCTGCACCAGGCTGCACCCAGCGCTATTACTGCTGGTCAAACTCGTTTTTCAGTTGGAGGCCAAAAACCCTGATCCCGGATTTCATCTTTTTGCGGACAAAGCCGTGGTGTTCTACGGTGGCGTTGAAATCGACCATGGGACGCGCCCACCCGGAGGTGGACATCGCCCACGCCCGGTAGGTCTGGTACAAGTCCCCGGCCCGTTCCGACAGCCCAGGGTCGAGGTCGCAGTGGGCGTCGAGGAACTGGGCGAACCAGTTGTTCTCTTCCCGATACGCCGCTGATGCCTCCACCACTCGGGCCGGGGCCTTGAGGTGGTAGTTCTCGGCGTGGATGAGGTGCGCGCCCTCCATAACCCAGGCCAGGATCGCCCCGCCTGCCTGCGTATAGAGGTAGTCGGCATAGTTCTTGATGTCGGACGTGCCTTCGATCTTGGCTTCGAAGGGGATGACGATGAGCCTGCGCCAAATACCAGCATCCATCGCCCCCACCCTGGGCAGATGGTTGGTGTAGAGAATCAAGGTGTGCGAGGGGGTGAAGGCAAACGGTGCCTTGTATTTCTTCTCCGCGTAGATCTGGTCGGTGGAGGCGAGCTGTTTGACCACGGAGGTGGACATGCGCACGCCTTCTTCGGACTCGGCGGAGATGATGAGGCGTTTGCCTTTGGCCTCAGCCAGCTCCGGTTTGACGTTGCGCATCCCACCGATCGTGAGCACATCAGCGCTCATGTTGCCTGCGTAGGTGCCCAGCACCCGGGCGATCGTGTTCCAGAACGTCGATTTGCCATTGCGACCATCCCCGTAAGCGATGACGAGCGCTTCGACGAACACTTGCCCGATCGCAGCCAAGCCAACGATGCGCTGCACATAGGCGATGAGCTCGGCATCGCCCTGGAAGAACACCTCGAGGGCTTCCTGCCACAGGTGCGCCCCGTCGATGCCAGGGTCGAGGCTGGTCTGCTTGGTCACCAGGTCCGCCGGGTCATGGTCGCGGCGCGATGCGGCTCCGTGGCGCAGATCGTAGGTGCCTGATGGGGTGTTGAGCAGATACGGGTCGGCATCGAGCTGCTCAGGTGTGGTCAGCAGCATGGGGCGGGCTTCTTTCAGGCAGTTGGTAATCCCGCGCGATTCGCGACGCTTGAGCGCGTAGGCCGCATAGGTTTTCGCGTCCTCGAATGCGGCGAACGCCTCTTGTTGGGCGGTGTTGAACATGGCCTGGGCTTTCGCCTTCGACATCGACGCCAACAACATGGCAGCCCCCGTGGCAGCGAGCTGGTCTTTGGCGTCTTCGAGCAGCTTGTGAGCCTCGGCCAGTTGGCGTTCGGTGAGCTCCTGGGCGACGGCTTGGGCTGCGGGAGCGGATTCGTACCAGACACCGTCGTAATAGACGAGCCAGTCGGTGGCCTCCGAGTAGCGCAGCGAGTCCGGATAGGCCTTGGTTAGGGCGTGGGCTTGGCCGACGTCGCTGTAATCGGCGGGGCGTACCGAATCCAGGCTCGCCTCAAAATCCTCTGGTGGCACATACCCGGGCTGGTTCTCGACCGTCTTGGCGAACCGGGTGGCCGACCTCCAGATCGACTCCACCTCTGCCTCGGGCAGCGGCGGGTTGCAGCGTGCGGCCTTGCGGTCAAACAAGTCGCGTGCCTCATCGGTCGTGCCGAGGCGAATCAGCAGCCTGCCAGCAAACCTCGACAAGGTGGCGTTACGCGAACCCTCCTCGATCGCCTGGGTGCCCTCATCCCACTGGGCGAACACGTCCTCCTCCACCGTGTCGGCAAGCCAAGCGTCGATGGTGCGTTCACCCTCGACCACGGTGATCTGCGGATCATTGTGGCCGTAGATGAAGCGGCCAGCGTCGATCGCGTTCGGGTCGAAAAACACGAACCGGGCGGCGAGCTGCTTCTTCAGCCCCGCGTAGGCCTCAGCATCAGTTACGGGGTTAATTGGGAAGTAGACGTGGAAGCGGGGTCTGGGCGACTGGGCACCTTTGGTCCTCTGGTGGTTGCGGGAGGTGGCGGTCATCAACGCCACACCCGCCAGCCGCTCCGCCAGCGATGCCGGGGTGACCCATTCGGCAGCATCCTCGGTGTGGGAGTTGTCCACGTCCATCACCAAGCAGTTCGAGGTCACGAAACTGCCAGCCGAGCGCCTGCCACCCACGTACTCGGCAACCACATGATCCAACCGCGTAACCGCCTCCAGGTCGGCTGCCGTGGTCACGGTGTGCGGGTTCGGGTAGTGGGCGTTGTTCTGCTGACCTGCCACTTGCGCGGTGAACATCGTCATCGCCTTCATAGGGTGACCTCCTCAAAGTCGGCGTCGAAATAGGTAATGGGCAGCTCGAGGTGGTGGGCCCATTCGATCTCGGCGCGCATCCCTGCCGAGACGCGGGCCGTGTAGACCCAGATCGCCTCGCACTTGCTCAGAAGAATTCGGTTGAAAAACATCGCCAGCTCGCGGTCGCTCGCGTCGGTGTCGTCCATGAACTGCGGGAACAGCAGGTGCGGGGCTAGTGGGATTTTGTTCTGGGCCACCGCGTGAGCACACAACGCGCGAGCCAGCCCCACGTTGTTCTCTGTGTCACCGGAGTACGGCGAGCAGATGTAGACCAAGGGCCGGTAGCCGTACTCGGCGCGCTGGAGATTCTTCAGCGCCTTGTACGCGGTGGGGTCTGGGTAGCCCTCCGTGTTGTGGGGCGAGAAACCCAGGTCGATGCCGGGAGCAGTCGTCGTCATGCCGCACCGCCGTCCTGCTCGATGACCGGCAGCAGGCCGAACTGGTTCTTCAGCAGGTCGTAGACGAACAAGCGGCCCTTTTGGGTCCAGTACATGTGAGTGCGGGTCTTGCCTTCGTCGTACTCGTGGGTCTTGGACTGCGTGTAGCCCTGCTCGGCGAACCGGGCGTAGAGGAACCAGCGGCCGGACTGCCTGAACTGCACCCCGGCGTCGTGCAGCAGCAAGTTCAGCTTCTTGGCTGACAGGCCGTAGTCCTTGGCGATCTCGGTGATGGTCAGTAGCGAGTCCGACTGGAGCACGACGTCGTAGTAGGAGACCTTCGGGGCGGCCTCGAGCAGGGCTTGCTCGGCGGCCAGCCGCTTGGCCCGCTCGGAGCGAAGCTGGATGATGGCGTGCTCGAGGAACTCGTCGTTGTCCAAGAGCTCGTCGATGGCGTAGACGCCGTGGCGGCGGATGGTGGGCAGGACCTCGTCGACAACCCAGGCTTCGAAGTCTTGGGCTGCGGGGAGCTTGGAGGAGAAGATGAGCCGGTACAGGTCACCTTCGGTGATGAACCTGGCTTCTTGAGTGCGACCGAGCGCATCGACGATGGGGTAACGAAACGGAACCCCACGGCAATGATCCTGAATCGCCTTGCTGGTATTGGTGTATCCAAGCGCCGTGACCACATCACGGCCACAGAAATACACCTTGTCCTCATGCTCGACAGTTCGGATCGTTCCAAAGGCATCGTTGGTGAATACCTGAAGATCTCTCGTAGCCATGACTGGCTCCTTCTAAGAGCCAGGATTGACGTGAATTCCAGCAAGCCACGGGTGCGGCCGCGTCGGGCTCTCACGCATACGCCCCTGAGCGCGCAAGAATCCGGACACCCGGGTCTTGCTGAAATACTCAGGCCACTCGCTCACATGAGAAGCTGGAGCGGTGATGCAGTCCGATTCTTTCTCCCAACGCTCGACTATCCGCAGTATTGCGAATGTCCTGGCAAGTACCGATTTGCCGGGCCTAAGCGGAAGCCAAATCGACGAGCTTCTCCTCGACATTGGTGCGCCACCGCGTGTTGCCGGGAGTAAGCGAGAAGGACTGTTTGGCGCGCTTACGGAAGGAATGTCCGCAGCGCAAGCAGGTCAACTCACTCGTGAGTTCATAACGACTGCGATGAGCCCGGCACGGCATACCACCGATCGTCAGCGTTGGAATGATTTGCGCCGCTTGCTCAACAAGGTGCTGGCGACCGAAGGATGGCATATCGACGATGCTGGCGAGTTGACCCAACTCGCTGAGGCGGCACGCACATTCGATGATATCGAGCGTCTCACCAGCTCTCTCGTGGAGGAACTTCAGCGGCGCGGTACCCACGAACGCCTAATGGAGTATTGCAGCCAAGAACTGATCGCGGAGTCTCTGTTCCACGCGATATCCGAGGCAGCCAAGTCGATCCCTGACCGCATCCGCATCCTTACTAGCTTGACAGACGATGGTCAGGAGTTGTTCGACGCAGCTTTGGGAACAAACAATTCTGCCCCTAAGCTCGTGATTAATAGCTTTTCCACGGAGTCGGAAAAATCAGAGCACAAGGGTTTTAAGAACCTGCTTATAGGGATCCACGGGCACTATCGCAATCCCCGCGCTCACAAAACCCGACTAGGTAGTGAGGAAGGTAAACATGACTTCCTCGATGCCTTCAGCTTGTTCTCCTATGTCCATCGTCGCCTCGATTCCGCCCAGCAATATCAGTCCTTCATGTAGAAATCACACGCGTACCCGTCTGCCTCTAGCGGCAACCCTGCTGCCCAGTCGGGCGCGGTGGACATCAGCTTGCAGATCTCGTCCACGGTGGCCGTGGCGGTCTCCACGACGATCTCGTCATGGACGTGCATGACGATCCTGTGCCCAGCCTCAGCGACCTGGTGCATGGCGTACGTGAGCAGGTCTCGGGCGACGGCTTGGACGATGTTCTCGGTGAGTTTCCCACCGTAGGTTTCCAACTGGCCCCACTTGCGTCCCGTTGTGATGCCCTCGTGGGTGATGCTGGTGCCACCGAACCTGTTCTCACCCAGCTTGGGTTTCACGTAGGCCAGGCGACGTCCGGAGGGCAGGCGGATGAACATGATCCCGGACTCCACGGTGAAGGTCAGCGCACCAACACTGGTCGGCTGGCGGGTGCTGATCGTCTCGATGGCGGCGGCGTTGATGTCGGCCCACAGTTGCACAACGCTGGGGTTGGCTGCCCGCCACGCATCGACCAGCGGCTGGAGCTCGGACTCGGCGAGCCCCATCCGCAGCGCCCCCATGGATTTCAGAGCTCCGACGCCGCCTTGATAGCCACAGGCGAGCACAGCGATCTTGCCCTTCTGACGCAGCTCGGCGTTGGCTCCGTGCTTGTCGACGGGGACACCGAACATGCGGCTCGCGGTCTCGCAGTACAAATCCTTCCCGTCACGGAAGGCCTCAAGCGTGGTGGTCTCGCCTGCAAGCCACGCGATGACCCGCGCCTCGATCGCGGAGAAGTCGGCCACCACGAACCGGTGCCCGTCGGCGGGGATGAAAGCAGTGCGGATGAGCTGCGAGAGGGTGTCGGGTACGGAGTCGTAGAGCAGCTCCACGGCTTCAAAGTCTCCGGTCCGCACGAGGTCTCGGGCTTCACAGAGGTCTGGCAGGTAGTTGCGGGGCAGGTTCTGGACTTGGACGAGGCGGCCAGCGAAACGTCCGGTGCGTCCTGCCCCGTAGAACTGGAGGAACCCTCGTCCGCGCCCATCACGACCTGTCACGTGCTGCATCGCCTCGTACTTCTTCACCGACGACTTCGCAAGCTCACCGCGCAGCAAGAGGACCTCACGCACCTGGCCGGTAGCGGTGTCGAGCGCGGCGGCGACTTCGTCTTTCGTCAGTGACTGCAAGGGCGCGCCGTGAGCGGCGAGCCAGTCCTTGAGCTGGATCGGTGAGTTCGGATTCTCCAGTCCCGTGAGCTCTTGTGCCCGGGCAAGCGTGGTGGCGCGGTGCTGCCGGTCGCATGCCACCGCGTGATCCACGAGTACCCGGTCGAGCCGGATGCCGGTGTCGTTGACGTTCTGGTCGAGGGCGTAGGTGTCCCACTCGGACGCTGGGAGCGGGAAGTCAGCCAGCCTGTCGTGGATCGCGAGCTCCACCTCGACGTCGCGCCGGTTGTAGGAGATGAACTGCTCCCACCCGTCCGGGTCGGACGCAGGCGGGTTGCGCATCCCGCCCAGGTTGAAGACGCTGGGTGTGCCCGGGGTGCAGAACTGGCTGATGAGTCTCTTACCTGCACTGTCTTTGCGTACCGGCAGGTGAAGGACGGTGGCGACCTGGTCCAGGCTCATCGGCAGGCCGAGGTATGCGCTCCAGACCATGGTGCAGCGCCACTGCGCAGGATTGAGAAATCTGCGGCCCGCCATGAGCTCCGGGTACTGTCGGGCGAGCCAGCTTGAAAGGCAGATGCGCTCGAACGTGGCGTTGAACGCCCACTTCACTACGAGCGGGTCAACCAGTGCGGACAGCACCTTCTCGGGCAGCTGGTGTCCGTTGGCGAGATCGACGACCTCGACCGGGCCGCCGTCGATCGAGTAACCGAACAGCAGGAGCTCGAAGCCGTCGTGGTCGGCGTAGGGGTACACCCCGGAATTCGCCAGGTTCACCGGTGAGAAGGTCTCGATGTCAATGAAGAGTTCACGCATGCGCGACAGCTCCTAGAAAACAATGGGTGCTGGGAGGAGACCACCTCCCGGAAGTGGGCGTGGTGTCCTCCCAGCACGGGTGAAGGGTTAGCGGTCGTGGTCAGCGCGGTACTTCTCGAGCTCAGCCTCGGTATCAGCCATGAGCTTGTCGATGCGCTTGCGATCCTGGCGGATTGCCCGCCGTTCGGCAATCACAGAGGAGACCTTGATGACGATGAGACCGAGGACAGCGCCAACGAGCAGTGCCACGACTGTGGTGGTGTTTGCGGACAGCGCTGCTGAATAACACTCGTTCATGATGCTTCTCCGCTCTTCTAGTTGAGGAAGTCGTCCGAGGCTGCTGCGAAGCCTCCGAAGTCGGCCTCTGCGCTGATCCGGTTGCCGCCGAGCGGTTCGCCATCACGCAGCTTCTGGATGTTGCCCAGCCCGCAGGCGATACCCCGGTTGCCGTTCGTGTTGAACGCGTAGAAGCTGATGCTCACTCGCGCGTAGCAGCCCGAGTAGACCTCGTTGGCGTCCAGGATCGGCTGCAGGTCCGTACCCACGACCTGGGGTGGGGTGGTCGAGTTGGCGTTGACGAACATCGCGTTCGCATAAGCCTCATCATCGCGCTCGATATCACCATCACGCAGCGGGAGCTTCAAGGCGGCCTTGTTCGGGCGCTTGCCACCGAACTTGCCAATCCCAGCGTCGATCGCCGCGTCGATGGCGCGCTCGATCTTGGCCAGGGTCTCGGTGTCAGACTTCGGGATGATCAGGGACACGGAGTACTTGGGCTTGCCGCCCTGGATGGACTTTGCCTCGAAAATGTTGGCGTAGGACAGGCGAACTTCGCCGGTGACCACACGGGTCGGATTTGTTGCAGACATCTTGTCTTACCTACTTTCTTGTTCGTTACTTGATTGCAGTGAATTCATCTGTTGCCGACTGGATCTCCAGTGCGGGCCTCTTATCGGACTCGGGCACCAGCGTGGGCTTACCAGCGGGTTTGACCACGAGGTCCCCGAGGAGATCGGAAAAGCGCTTCTTGCCCAGCTGCTTCTCCAGCGCGGTGATGGTCTTGAGCTTGCGATCCCACACGTCGACACCGGCTGCCTCAGCTGTCTGGGCGACAGCGGCCTCGTCGGAGTATTTGCGGATCGAGCGGCCCTCGACGAGCTTGAACCCCGGCCAGGTCTTGCCCTGGTTCACCGCCAGCGACAGCGCGTGCGCTTCCACATCGGCAGCCCACGCCTTCAGGTCCGGAAGCTGGGCCAACACCTGTGCGATCTCGGCATCGCTGAACTCGGCAGGGGGTGCGAACTCGTACTTGGCAAGCGCAAGGTTCGCCTCGGCGCGCGTCCGGCAAGTGGGTGCGAGCTTGCAGAACCGGCACCACTCACCAGGAGCGAACTCGCCATCCCCGCTGGCAGCCAGCGCGGCACGAGGCTTGACGACCTGTTCCGCCCACGCCTCTAGCTCGGCCACCGGAGCCCTCCAGGTTGAGACGTTCGAGCGTCTCGGCTGGAAGATCGTCACCGCCACTTCGTTGATGTCGTACAGCGACCCGAACGCGTTCAACGCTCCGAGGGCATAGAGCATGAGCTGCGGATTGTGCTCGGCCTCGACCATGACACCCTGGCCGTACTTCAAATCGATGATCTGAAGCGTGGGCTCGGCGATGATCACGCAGTCGCCGGTACCGAACCCACCCGGCACCACATGGGAGAAATCCAGGCGCTGCTCGATGAGCACCTGCGGATCAGCACACACCTGCCGCACATCACGCAGCCGTTCCTGAACGAAGGCCACGTAGTCATCCGTCAGGGCATCCATCTCCTCGTCATGCCAGCTCGAGACCGGCTTCGTGGTCGGAGCGTCATGGAGTGCTCGGCGCAGCTTCCACTCCGCGAGCTCGTGAGCTGCGGTTCCTTGCTCGGCAGCCTGCGAGGTGGACTCCGGTAGCCCGGCCTCCAGCGTTGCCGACGGCGGGCAGGCAAGCCATCGGTGTGCTCCCGAGGCGCTGAGCAGTGCGTGCTGGTCAGGCATCAGCAATCGCCTCCGCCTGCTCCAGCAGCTGCCCGAACTTGGAGGGGTCAACCTCGGAGAGCTTGTTCGCGCCAGCGGCCTGGATGAGCTCACGAACCTGCGCGGTGTGGCCTGCCTGTGACAGGCGCGCTAGCACCGTGCGGACCTGCTCCAACGTCACCCGCACAACCTCCGGGACCGGGGCCGGGGCAGGTTCCGGGGCTGGCGGCTGGTGAGCCGCTACGTACTCTTCGGCTGCAGCTTCCAGTGCTGGCTGGGCGAGCTGGGCTGCGGCGATCGGGCGAGCCCCCGACATACCAGGGTGATCCTCGAACGATTCCCACGCGGCCTCTTCGATCGCAGAGGCCAGCATCGTGACCCCCTCCGCGATCCGGTTCAGCGCCGGGATGTAGCGGTTCGCTTCGGTGACGTTCACGCGGCATCACCACCACTCTGGGTAACGCCGACGGCACGGGCCAGCGCCATGAGATCGTCGTCTGGGCGGATGATTTCTACTGAGCGGACCTGGTTGCCCGGCACGAGAACGGTGAGCTGCTGTGGGTTGCCGAGCAGCTTGCGGGCGATCCTGCTTCGGATGCTGACCTTGCGGGCAGAGACCGCAGCGTCAGGTTCGGGCTGGTCAGTCAACGTGACCTTGAGACGATGATTGGACATCGTTTCCTCCTTTATGAATCAGATGAGCGTCGGTTTGTGCTGGCCTTCATGTGGGCCGGGCACTCATACGCCCCCGACGGGAGCTAGATCCGGACATTCCTGCTCGATGAATTCGCGAAGCTTTTTCAGAGCCCGCTTGACCGAGCGCCCGATGCTGTTCGCTCGCTTGGCCACGTCGGCTTCGCCTGCACCGGGCAGCTCCTCACGCGCGATCTCGACGAAGGAGAGCCCTTCAAACACGTGCAGGCGGATGTGCTCGGCTTGCTTGGTGCTGACCTGAGACAGCAGCCAATCGACAACCAGCTCACTGTCGATCTGGTCTTCATGAACCAAGACGTTCAGATACTGGGGTCCGTCGTGGACCTCGACTTCCCAGTCGCTATAGGAGAGGTCGCCACGGTTTCGAGCGTTCTCAACGGCACGAAAACTGCGGTAGGCAGTGCGCAGATATGCGACTTTCCACTCCGGCACGTACGTCGGGTCGTAGAGCAAGGAGAGAACCTCATCGGCACTCAGGCCAAGTTTCTCGTCGCCAACGGGTGGGTCGACGAGCTCGATCCACGCATAGTTCTGGGTGCCGTCCTTCGAGATGGTCGAAGGCACGTAGATCTGGGTGTAGACCTTGCCGCTGACCTTCTTGGTCCGCACGGAGTACGGCTCGCTAGTCCTTCTATTTGGTTGTGTTGTCAAGGGAATCCCTCCTGAGGAGGGAGACCCGCTTAAGTAAGCAAGCTCGGTGTCGAAGGTTCAGAAGAGATGGGCAGAGAAACGAGAAGGCAGGTACCCGTAGGTCGGGTACCTGCCACTTGCTTCTCTTACGCGTCTCCCTGGTGGTCGACGGCCTTGTGTGATCAGCACGCGGCACTTGTAGGTCACGGAACCGTCGTGGCCACTCAGGTCCCGCAGCCGTCTAGATCACTCACAGAGCGTCCTAGACTCCTTCGAAGGACATCAGCGGTAGACTTAAGATCACGATCTCTAGGTACTCAGCGGACGCCTCCGGAAGTACTTCGAGACTAAAAATCGGGCGAGAAAAAGTCCTTGCCCCGGTTTTGGTGCTGTTTTGGTCCTCTTTTCCCGAGGGAGGTTTTTGATGAGCCAGCTGTGCTTCGCGACCTTTGCGCGCGCCCTGCAAAAGGTGCTCATCCAGCCAGCAGCGAGTTACACCACTCCGACCAGGCAGGGAGCCAAGAAGCCGTCGACGGCGCGACCAAAGATGACCTCAACCGACGCCTACGTCGTAGAGGTGCTCTTGCGCTGGATTCAGGACTTCGCTCCAGTTGCCGACAGGGATGGATTCGACGTGTGGCGCACGCCCAAGACTGTAAGTGGGCTACTCAAGCAGGACGTCGAGCTGCACACCGGCTTCGGGCCCGTTCTGAAGCAACCGGGACTACGTGGGGCTGCACGTGAAGCGTTCGGCAAGATCGCCCAAGATATTGCGCCCATGCGCGAGAGCGACTTCAAAGCCGAGCTGATCGAACTGATCAAAGATGATCCCGAAGTCAGTGCCGACGCCGCAGAAGACCTGCTGTACACCGCAGACCAGGATGACGTGTCTTTTTATGCCGACACGTTCCTATCTGCCATTTCGAGAACGAACAAGAAGCGAGCCAACAATGGCGTAACCGAAGCGGATGTCGTGCTTGCAGCCCGCAATGGAGACTTGTGTCCTGTCTGCCGCAAAGAGCGACTAGTCAAAACTGTCAAAGGCGAACGGCGACCATTCTTCGAGATTGTCTCTTTCACCATTGGCGACGGCAGCGCTGAGACCGACCGGGAAGCGGTGTGTGTCAAGTGCGCCAAACAGGTCTCCACCAATGACACGTTGCTTGAAGTGTCTGATGTCGTAAACAAGCTCCGAGACATTCGAAATCGTAGGATTGCTGCAACAGCACTTCAGGACACCGCGCTCGATTCGCAACTCCACCCAGCGATCGCCTCTGTCATCGAAACGCTTGGGGAACGCATCGTCACCGGAGTCATCCCGGAGCTAACGTTGGACGCGGTGCGAGTCGCTGAAAAGGTCAGGCCCGAGTATTTTGAGCTCGCCGAGCGGATCAAGATTCATGTCTTGAAGTGGTATCGCATCATCGAGCAAGAGTTCCGCTCTCTCGAGGGCGTCAGAGGTCGCAGCAGATTCGACGCGATCGCCGGGCAAGTCGCCGACTTTTACGACCAGGCGTCCCAGCACACTGACGACCAGCAGGCGATATTCGATCAAGTTGCTGATTGGATCCACACCAACTCCGACTCTGTGAACCTCAGCGCGTCGGTCATCGTGACGTGCTTCTTCGTTCAAAACTGTGAGGTGTTCGATGCGATTGCCTAGCAAGGTCACCCCCTACTCGCAGTCCACACTGAGCCAGTTTCCACCGATCCTGACGCATCTGTCCGATCAGGATCTCAGTCCCGCTGCCTTATACAAGAAGGTCAAATCAAAGTTTGCCGACGTGGACGAGTTCGTCGACACGTTGGACTGTTTATTCGCACTCGGCCAGATCGAGCTGCTCTACCCGGAGGAGGTGCTCCACTATGTTGGTCGAGTTTGACAGTGACGCGTTCTTTCACGACAAACAACGCCCCGGCCCGCTGCGCTTAAAAGAAGGACTCAACACGGTTCTCGGCACGGAAAACACTGAAAACTCAATCGGAAAGTCCACCACGCTGCTGGCCATCGACTTCTGCTTCGGCGGTTCTGACTACATCGACAAAGCCAAGGATGTCGTCAAGAACATTGGGCATCACGAGATTCGCTTCGCGTTCCTTCTCGGAGGCGAGACGCACTACTTCCGGCGAGCCACTGACACCCCCAACGCGGTTACCTTGTGCGACAAGGAATACCGAGCACTGCGCACCATGACGCTTGAGGACTTCAAGGGCTTTGTCGGCACCCAGTATGGACTTCAAGAAACTGGCATCACGCTCCGTCAAGCAGTCAGCAACTTCTTCCGCATCTGGCAACGGAAGAACTCCGATGTCGACCACCCGCTTCTTGCGTACCCGCGAGACACCCAGGCTGACGGCGTCAAGCGTCTCCTGAAGCTGTTTGATGAGTACACCAAGCTTCAAGGCTTCATGGCTGCTAAGGAAGAGGCTGTTCGAGAGCTTGATCTGTTCAATGCCGCCGGGCGCTACTACGACTTCCCCCGAGCAAGGAACGTCACCGAGGTCAAAAACAACACCCAGCGAATCGAAGACCTCGAGACCGAACGCGACCAAGCAGGACTCCGCGCAGGATTGACTGCAAAGGATTACACCTCAGCTCAACAGGCAGCCATCAACGAGGTGCAGGCAGAACGCGAGCCCTTGCTGCGGCGCTTCAACCAGATCGGTCGACAGATCAACTCCATGCGACAGGCAAAGGGGATCTCATCTGAGGTCAACCTGACCAAGAAGTTCGATTCCTTGCGCGAGTTCTTCCCAGGGGCAAATATCGAACACATCGAGAGCATCGAGCATTTCCACCGCAGTATCCGTCAGGTTCTGGACTCCGAATTCAAAGCAGAAACCAAGCAGTTGGAAGAAGAACGTGGGCGAATTCAGCAGCGTCTTGACCAACTCAGCGCCCGCCTCGAGGATCTCTCCGTCGCGCCCACGGCAACGCAGGCCGATATCCGTGCCTACAGTGAACTCGATCGCCAGATCAGATCACTGCGCAACGCCAACAAGGCTTTCCATGACGAGCAGCGACTCAGGGAAGCCAAGAAGCAAGCTTCCGAAGCGCTCGACGAAGCATCCGAATCGATCCTGAAAGACATCGAATACAAGCTCAACGGAGCGATGCAGCGCCTAGATGGGGAAATCACCCGCGAGGAACGAACCCCACCAAGCATCCAGATCCCAGCGATCGACAAATACTCCTACGAGATCGAGAACGACTCAGGAACGGGCTCTACCCAACGCGGCCTGATTTCATTCGATCTAGCAATGCTGGAAACCACGCTTCTCCCTGCAGTCGCCCACGATTCGATGCTCGTCCAACCAATCGAAGACCAAGCCTTCGACGGAATCGCGCAGGTGTATGCACGTCAGAGAAAACAGGTTTTCCTCGCGATCGACAAAATCAGCCGCTACTCGGAGGAAACCCGACAGATCTTGACTAAGTCAGCATTCATCCATCTTGAACCCGGACGAGAGCTGTTTGGCCGGTCGTGGAGCAAAAAGAAAAAGAGGAAGGCTAACGACAGTGAGTAAACGAATAGAGTTCGACCTCCAAGTCAAAGCCTCCTACAAACCCTTGTGGAAGCTGCTGGTAGACAAGGAGAAGCTCAAGCAAGACCTGCGCGAGGAAGCCAAACTGTCGTCCACCACGATGGCCAGGCTCAACAACGGCGACAACGTCACCACCGACGTGCTCCTACGCATCTGCCAGGTCCTCAACTGCCAGATCGGCGACATTGTCACAATCATCCCTAAAGAAGAAGCTTAAAGGAACCTGCCCCATGTCTCAGATTGACGTCAAGAAGCAAGTTGATCACGTATTCAGCATCGCCAACTCGCTACGCGGGACATACCAAGCCGACAAATACAAAGACGTCATCATTCCGATGACCATCATTCGAAGGCTCGAATGCGCCCTAGAAGAAACGAAAGATGCTGTCTGCACGGTCTACGAGCAAGACGACTCCACACCCGACGCGATCCTAAAGCAGGTCAGCGGATACCCGTTCTACAACACGAGCCGCTACACCCTAGAGAAACTACTAGCAGAACCTGCACAACTACACCGCAACCTGAAGACCTATCTTGAAGCGTTTTCCCCGAACATCCGCATGATCCTCGACAAGAATGAGGGCCTCGATTTCTTCACTCAAATCGACAAGATGCACAAGGGCTCACGCCTCACGGGTGTTGTCCGCAAGTTTTCTGAGCTCGACTTGGCCCCTGAGCGCATCAACAACGTTGCCATGGGCTACATGTTCGAAGAACTCATCCGCAGGTTTTCTGAGAACGCGGAGGCTGGTGACCACTACACGCCGCGAGAAGTAGTTCGCCTCCTTGTGCGCCTAGGGCTAGCAGAAGGAAGCGAGGATCTATTCGAGCCGGGGAAGAACATTAACGTCGCGGATCAGATGGGGGATTGTTCCTCGGCTTTGAGCGGCTGGCTGGTGGAGCACGATCCGTGCGTGCGGCAGCGCGGCACGTTTGCCTGGCGCGCCAGCTGTCAGTAGTACCGCTCCGACCGATACCGCCTGAGCGACGCATGTTGTTGCGATGCTGGGCTTGATGAACTTCATCGTGTCGTAGATGGCGAGCATGGCACTAGGGCCACCACCTTCGCAGTTGATGTAGAGCTGGATGTCGCGATCCGGGCTGTCTGCTTCGAGATACAGCAGTTGCGCGATCAGGGCATTGGCGACGCCTGCGTCGATCCCAGTTTCCAAATAGACCACGCGTTCGGTGAGTAGGCGGGAATATACGTCCATAATGCGTTCACCGCGTGGGTGCTGCGCGATGACATTGGGAATGGTGTAGCTGCTCATCCCGTTCCACCCGTCTGGCGGTTTTCACCTTTGGCTCCCGATGGTTCGGGGACAAGCCGAGGAAATCGCACATTCCGTCGCGCGCGAAGGCGCCCTCGTCACGCCTCCAGCGGCTATGAGCACTGACCCCTTGAATGAGGCCTCAGGTCTCCGTATCTGCATCGGACGCCCTGATCCCCGTCAACTCGAACGTGGGCTTGCTCGGCTCCGGAAAGTCATTCAGAAGACGCTCTTAGCGCGAAGAACGCGGAGAAGGCCAAGGGGCTCCTGAATGGTCAATGACGGAAACAGCGTCGGAGGGGAGTTGAGTCTATGAACGATTCTCGAGCCGCACGACTCGGTGAGGCATCCTATGCGATCACAGCTGAGACGGCTCATTGTGCGTCAACTCCCGAGGGATACTGCAATCTCCTCGCGCCAGGGCCTTCGGAAGAAAGCTGGTCGTCAGGGTTGAGCACGCGGCATGTATTGAGTGAGAGACACCCACAACCGATGCACCCCACTAGTTCTTCTTCAAGACGTTCAAGTTCCCTCCGTCGCACCTCAAGTCGTTCATGCCAACGTTTGGAGATTCTGCGCCAGTCGGTCTTTCCTGGCATCCGATTCTCAGGAAGTGAGTCGAATACTTGGGCGACTTCGGCCAGTGGAATGCCGAAACGGCGGGCGGCGGTGATGATTCCGATCCGGCGAAGCACATAACGCGGATACCTGCGCTGGTTCCCAGCTGTACGAACAGAAGAAATCAGCCCCTGATCCTCATAGAACCTAACCGCACTCGTGGCGATCCCGGCACGACGAGCAACCTCGCCAACAGTGAGGAGATCGGTCGGTGCATAACTCATACTCGCGACTCCTTGACTTCAAGTTGACTTGAAGTTCTAGTGTAGCCGGTGTGACCTCATCGACACCAGAACATCAGCCACAGCCCACATCCAGCACTCCTCTAACACCCAAATCGGGATGGGGCGCTCTCTTCTCGAAGCCGCACCTAACGGCAGTCATCGTCATGGCCAGCGGGGTCGGCCTGTACGCGATGAACCTATACTTCACCGCAGCCCTCATGCCAACTGTGGTCGCTGAGATCGGTGGCCAGCAATACTATGCCTGGGCGTCAACCGGGTATCTGATCACCGCAGTGATCGCGACGATGTTCGTGAGCCGCATGCTCACCACTCAGGGCGCTGCACACACCTACGTCACCGCGTACCTGCTTTTCGCTGCCGGGACTCTCATCAGCGCAGCAAGCCCGACGATGGAACTGTTCGTGACCGGGCGAGCAGTACAAGGCTTTGGCGCAGGCCTACTCACCGGTCTTGGGTACGCCGTGATCCGAAGCGTGCTGCCGCAGACGCTGTGGACTCGTGGTACCGGAGTGGTGTCCGCGATGTTCGGCATCGGCACCCTCGTGGGGCCTGCACTTGGCGGCGTGTTCGCCGAACTCAACGCATGGCGAGCAGCATTCGGAGTGCTCGCCGCACTTGCGGTGATCCTGTCGGTCGTGACGCTACGTGCCCTGCCGCGACGGAAACCTGCGAAGTCGATCCGGTTGCGCGTCCCGATTCCGTCGATCATTGCACTGGCCCTGACCTCAGCAACGCTCAGCCTCAGCTCGACCCTCTCAACCTTCTGGGTGCCGGTCATGGTCGGCGCAGGGTTGCTCCTTCTCATTGTGTTTCTTGCCGTCGATGCACGCGACGCCAACGGCGTGCTTCCTAGGCTCACCTATGCCCGTTGCAACCAACTCAAATGGGTATATCTCACGGTAGCGGCGCTATGCGCGGGCGTGATGGTCGAGAACTTCATCCCCCTGTTCGGCCAGCAACTCGCGAACCTCTCCCCACTGTTGGCGGGACTGCTCGGCGCGGTTCTGTCGTTGGGGTGGGTTGTTGCCCAGCTCTTCAGCGCGAACGCCACGGGGAAGATCGCTCGCAGACTTACTCGTACCGGTCCAGTGCTCCTCACCGTGGGCCTGGCAAGCTACGGAGTACTGCAAGCTGTGCACGCCACGGCGTTCATCGTTGTGTTATGGGTGGTCATGCTGTTGATCGCTGGTATCGGAATCGGGCTCGCCTTCCCGCATCTCTCAGTCGCAGCAATGAGCAGTAGCGACGACGAAACCGAGGGTGCGAAAGCGGCAGCTGCCGTCAGCACGACCCAATTGATCGCGTTTACCCTTACCTCCGCGATCGCAGGAAACCTTCTCGCCCTCGGGAGCGCAAGCCAACTCGCCGCCGCCCGCTGGCTCGTACTAGGAATCGCCGCGCTTACCGTCATCGGCACCGTGACCGTGCTCTTCGTCACTGGAAAAGCTCGAACAGCACGCTAGGGGGAGGGAACCTCTCGACCCATTTCGTCCGCGAGCATTTCTGTGTCGGCGCGCGTGTCCGGGTCGGTAAGGTCGGCGTCTTTTGCCACCGCTTCCACATAGGCGCGTCGGATACGTTCATCGCGTGCGGTGCTGCCGCAACCGTGCTTCCAGTATGCCGCGGCGAACATATGGTCGCGGTCGTGCCCGTGCTTTGTGAGGCATCGTCGCCCCTCGGCGACAGTCGAGGCTTCGGCGGCGAGCCAAGCTTGCACTCCATTGTTCCTGGGAATTGAGGGGAGTACTTTGTTGAGTTCGTCGCGGAGTTGCATCGGTGTCCAGGCGTTGCCGACGTGGGGATGCAGCTGGAGGTTGAGGCGCTCGGGGATGAGCACGCCATCGTCGGCTTCTGGGACGTGGAGCCAGGCGTGAACCTGGTGCTCTTCTGGAATGGCGTGGAGGATCGTGGCTGCTGCGGGGAGCGCGCTAGCGTCAGCTACGAGGATGTGTTCGGTGATGTCGTCACCGAGTGCCCATTCGCGTCGGACCGCGTGCACGTCGATTCGGTCGCCCGTGCGAGCGTGGGTGAGCCAGGGGGCGAGGATACCGCCCGTGTGTGTGAGGACGTCGATCTCGATCGTGTCGGGTGTGGGCCGGCGGGAGACGGTCATTGCTCGGATCTCGGGTGCGCCGTCCTTTCCGGGAACGGCGATTTTGATGCCGTCTGCGGGCAGCGTGGGCTCGTAGCGGGCCAGGTCGGAGGAGGTGAGGGTGACGCGGGTGTAGCTGGGGGCGATGCTGCGGATACTGGTGATTTCGGCGTTGGTGGAGACCGGGCGCATGTTCTGTTGGGTGAGTTCGCGGATGCGGTGGCGGATGGTGGTCATGCCTGCTGTGGTCCTTCAAGGGTGATGGTGCGGTTGGGGTGCCAGATGGTGGGGTCGCGGTGTGTGACGAAGATGAGAGTCCCGTCGTAGGTGGCGAGGGTGTCAGCGATCCGTTGTTCTGTGGCCGTGTCGAGAGCGGAGGTGGCTTCGTCCAGCACGAGCACCGGCGCGTTCTTGAGGAGGGCGCGTGCGATCGCGACTCGTTGACGTTCTCCCCCGGAGAGCGCCTGCCCGTGAATGCCGAGGTGCTGGTGGATACCCAGCGGGTCACGAGTGATCACCTCCCGGAGTTGGGCGCGCTCGGCTGCCTGAAGGATCTCCTTGTCGGAAGCTTCGGGGCGGCCGAGTTTGATGTTCTCGGCGAGAGTGCCGGTGAGCACGATGGGGTCCTGGGGGACATAGGCGATTCTTGCGGTGATCTCTGTCTCCTCAAGTGCGGCGAGTGAGACCCCGCCGAGAGTGACAGTTCCATCGGCGGGATCGTCGAAGCGCTGCAACAGTCCCAGAAGGGTACTCTTGCCGGCACCGCTGGGGCCTGCGATGTGGACGCGTGCGCCTGGGGGAATGTTCGCGGTGATCGTGCGGAGCGCGGGTGGATGCGCGACGTCGCGGAGCTCGATCTCCGAACCTGCCGGAGGGACGGGGTCAGCGGGAGCGGGTAGGCGCGGCGCCATCGCGGCTGTATGGTAGGCCGAGCTGTGTGAACGTACCTCGTTGAGGCTGACCCCGGCGAGGGCGAGTTCATCGATCGGGGCGGACGCCCGGATGGTGAGCACCAGCAACGCGAGGGCTGCCTCAGGTATCGCGAACTCTCCAGAAGCAGCGAGCATGATCAGCATCCCGGCAACGGGCATGACCGACGCGAGAAAGGACACAAGGGTCGCGGGCGCTGCGGCCTGGTTGGTGCGCGCCATCGCCTGTTCCTGTCGCCTCCAAGCCTCATCCGCGCGGACGAGACCTCGGGGGCCGGCTGCGGTGCGGATCAGTTCGAGGTGGTCGACGAATTCCATCGTCGCGCGCACCGTCTCCTGCTCGATGCGATGACGCTCGGCGTCGGCGCGTTGCAGGTGGCGTTGCGTGAGCATCTGCGTGGCGAAGGCGGCCAGCAGCAGGAGGGCGAGCACGCAGGCCTCGCCAGCCCCTGACACGAACCCGACCGCGACAACCATGAGCACGGGTACAAGCGGTGCGCAGATCACTGTCTGCAACTGATGGGCGGGCACGCCCATGAGCGCGGGTATGCCGCGTCCGGCAACGGTGGTCACGAGTGCACGGTTCTCTGCCGTGAACCAGGACAACTTCGTGGCGGAAAGAGATCGGCCGAGCTGGGCATAGAGGTCGCCGGCCAATCGTGCGCCGCTCAGGTAGCCGCTGCGGGAGACCAGCACGGTGGCGACCAGTGACACGGCCGCTGCGGCGAGCACAGGCAGCACCCCTCCCCGGTCGCGGATCGCGAAGGCAAGGACCGTGTAGGCAGTGGCTTCGGCGAGGGCTGCGAGCACCCAGCCGGCGCCGATCCATGCCATCCGCCGTTTTGCCACCGTCGGAAAGCCTGGCCGCACCTGCTTGGGTGCCGGAGTGTTGCGGTTCATTGGTCGTCTCCTTCTTCGGGAGTGGCTGGCGGGGCGAGCCTGTGGACATGGTCGGCTCGGAGTGCGAGACGTGGATCGTGAGTGACCGCCACGACGGTCTTCCCCTCAGCCCGGGCGAGCTCTTCGAGTTCGCCCCAGAAGCGGGTGGCTGTCGCGTCGTCGAGGGCGCTCGTGGGCTCGTCGAGCAGGATAGCGCCCGCCTGCGCGAGGAACGCTCGGGCAAGCGAGACGCGCTGGCGCTCGCCGCCGGACAGCAGCGCGGCGTCCGTATCGAGCGGGAGATCGAGCTGGGCGCGAGCGAGGGCGGCCGTCAGCGCCTGGTCGTCTGCATCGGGGGCGGTCAGGCGAAGGTTCTCGCCGATGCTTGCAGGGAGCACGTCCCCGCCCTGCGGGATCAGCAGCACCGCCTCCGGCCGTGCCGCTTCGGGAAACGCCGATATGTCGGTGCCAGCGACCCTGACGATGCCACTCAGGGGCGGCTGCAGGCCCGCGAGCACGCGAAGGAGGGTACTCTTTCCTGCACCACTCGGCCCCGTGACCGCCGTCACCGCGGATGCTGGCGCGGTCAGGGAGAGTCCGTCGAGGGTCCTTCGGCCACCCGCCGAGACCACGATACTGTCCACCAGAATGCCCGGCCCGCTGACCGCGTTCGCGTTGCCGTGAGGCAGAACAGGCTCGGCGAGGAGTTCTCCGATGCGTGTGGACGCGACTCGCCCCGCGGCGACGTAGTCGAGGCCATGTTCAAGCCTCAGTGCGGGTGTGACGAGCGCCAGCCCCATCAGCAGGATCGCTGCGAGCACGGCAGGCTCCCGAGCGAAGCCGACCGCGTAGGCGATGGCGTAGCTGGAGGCCGCCTGAAGCAGGCCGACGGCTACCGCGGCAGGAGTGGCGACACGTCGCACCCAGTCGAGCATGCCGGTGGTGAAGCGCCGGGCGGCGTCCATGTAGTCCGCGAGAGCGCTGTTCGCTGCACCGTAGCTGCGGAAGACATGGATCCCACGAGCGTAGTCGTCGACCGCCGTTGTGATCTCGGCCATCACCCGGCCCAGCTCGGCGCCGTGTCTTGCCGAGAGGCGCGGGATCACCGTGAGGTAGGCCGTCCCGGCGAGCACGCCCGGGATGAGGGTGAGCAGGGACACGGGCCCGGCGAGCGTCAGCATCAGCAGGACGGCGCACACAGGCACCGCGACGAGCGTGGCTGCTTCCGCGGGAAGGTGGGCGATCATGTGATGCAGCGCGGCGACATCCTCAGTGACGAGCCGACGCAACCGATCCGTCGGGTAGGCGGCCAACCGGTCGGCCGGCAGCCGGAGCAGGCTACCGGCCACCGCTCGCCGCACACGCGCCTCGAGCCGCCCCTCGACGGCGTGCGCGAGCCACGAAGCGCCCGCAGCCAGGAGCGCCGCGCACAGCCAGGCGCCACTGGCCCAGCCCACCCGTGCGGGGGCCGGGGCTTCGATCAGGCGCACGATCTGCCACATCGCGGCCAGGCCGAATAGGCCCGAGAGTGTCGTGCCAGCCGTTGCAACGGCCAGTGCCGGGAGAGAGGGGCGCAGCAGTCGCAGGACGGCCGGGTCGAGGAGAGATGTCTTGGTTGCCATGTCTAAGACTATATGCGTATAGTTGGGGTAACCTAAAACTGAAAGGACGGCATCGTGAGCAAACTGGATCCTGCGCAGATCGTGGACGAGGCTCTCGCCTTCGTGCGCTCCGATGGCGAAGCCGCGCTCTCGATGCGGCTCCTCGCCACGAAGCTAGGCGTGACCCCGATGGCGCTGTACCACCACTTCGCAGATCGCGACGCGCTGCTGCTCGCGCTGGTGGAGCGGGTATCCGAGAAGATCGTCTTCCCTGCGACCTCGCACGATCCCGTACGGGACTCCGTCGATCTCGCTTTGTGTATGCACGGCTTCCTTGTCGAGCACCCCTGGATGATTCGCTTGATCTCCACTGGTAGGCTCGCGAGCCCGGCCGGCCTCCGGTTCCCGGAAGGATTCCTCTCCTGTGCACGGAACGCCGGGCTCTCCGACGAGGCAGCTTTCATGTTCTACCGCACCATGTTCGCGACCATCCTCGGACAGGCCACCATCACCTGCGCCCGGCTGAACCGTCCGAGCGTGCTCCCCGAACATGACGGTGTCCGCCCGTTGCTCCCCGTCGTCACGGAACTGGCGGCGCGCTGGCAGGAACTAGACACAGCGCAGACCCCGGCCCGTGTGTTCGAAGCCGTAGCAGGAATCCTGCCCGCGGCCTGAGGCCCTACCCACCAGAGAAACGAGAAAAGCCCATGCTCAGATCCGTTCATACCCGTATCGCCTCCGCGATGGCAGCAGTGCTGGCCGGCGCGCTGTTGCTCGCCGGTTGCGCCTTCGGGCCTATGACGCCTTCCACAGACGAACCCCCGCCCGGCGACGGTGCGTTCCCGGTGACGCTGCACAACGCCTACGGCGATGTCACGATCAAGGAGAGGCCCAAGCGGATTGCCGCACTCGGCTACGCCGATGTTGCGCTGGCGTCGGCGATGGGTGCGGAGGTGGTGCTGGCGCCCGAATCGTTCACGTCGGTCGCTGGAGCGGGCGATGAGAAGAACCTGCCGTATATCGACCCGCTCCCCGACGACACGACCTGGGTGAACCCGATGAGCATCAGTGTTGAGCAGGTCGCTTCTGCCAAGCCCGACCTGATCCTCGCCACCGCCGCGTTCACGCTGGATGAGGCCATGTACCAGCAGCTCAGCGACATTGCGCCGGTCGTCACCTACGAGGAGGGCCTCTACCGGGCCACGAGTGAGGAATCCGCCGCACGCGTCGGCCAGGCGCTCGGTGATCCCGAAGCGGCTGAGCGGCTGATCCAGCAGGCCGATGACGCCATCGCCAAGACGAAGGAAGAACTGCCGAACCTCGACGGGGGTACTTTCCTGTATGGGCAGGCTCGCGATGGCGTGGTCGTGTTCCTGGTCGATCAAGAGAATGTCACCGCCCGGTTCATGCAGCAGCTCGGGCTCGTCTCCCTTCCCGCGATCACGGAACTCGGCGGGCAGGGTTCTGTGCCCGGCTCGATCGACGTGAGCTTCGAACAGGCCCCACTGTTCAACGACGCGGGGGTACTGTTCATGACCTATCAGTCTGATGCCCTGCAGCAGAAGTTCGAGTCCGATCCGATCGTGTCCCAGCAGCCGATTATGCAGCAGCGGTACGTCCCCGTCGGTCTCGAGGCCGCGACCGCACTGCAGGATCCCAACGTCGCGGCCGTGCCGTGGCTACTCGACGAGCTATGCGCTGGCCTCGAACTCATTCCCGCGTCGTGACACGCCCGCGCGAGGAGGCGTCGCCTGTCCGCTTGCCGCGCCTCCTCGTTGTGGCGCTCATCGCAGCCATCCTGGTGATTCTGCTCACGTTCGCGAGCATACTGATCGGTTCCAAGCCTCTCGGCCTTACCGAGATCATGGCGCTCGTCAGCGGCAGTGGATCCGAGGAGGTGCGCACGCTCGTCGGTGAGGTGCGTCTGCCGCGCACTCTCGCCGGGATGCTCGTCGGCGCTGCACTGGCTTGGTCCGGGGCGCTCATGCAGGCGATGACCCGGAACCCCCTCGCAGACCCGGGACTGCTCGGCGTCGGGTCAGGGGCCGCATTCGCGGTGACGATCGGTATGAGCTGGCTCGGACTCCGCTCCGCCTTCGGGATCGCCGCCTCCGCGATCATCGGTGCCGCCGCAGTCACGACGGTCGTGCTCATCCTCGGCCTGCGAGGGCGTGCGGACGGTTCTCGGCTGATCCTCGCCGGAGTCGCTTTCAGCATGACGGTCTCTGGCATCCAGTCGGCTATCACCCTGCTGAACCCGCGCGCGCTCGACGCGATGCGCGCGTGGTCAGCCGGATCGCTGGCGAGCCCGGATAGCAAGGTCATCGCCTTCTCGCTCCCGATACTGGCCGTCGGCGCGCTAATCGCCTTTCTGCTGGTCCGCCCGATGGATGCGCTCGCCCTCGGTGACGACCTCGCCCGCGGCCTCGGCTCACACCCCCTGGCCACCCGGATCGGCACCGGGCTGGCGACGGTGTGCCTCGTCGGTGCCGCCACCGCGATCGCCGGGCCCATCGGGTTTATCGGGCTCATGGTGCCGCACATCGTCCGCCCCTTCACGGGGCCCCGCACCGCACCCCTCCTATTGATATCCACGTTCACGGGCGCCGGCTTAGTCCTCACCGCCGACATCCTGTCCCGCATCGTCCTTTGGCCGGGAGAGATCCCCGTCGGGATCGTCAGTGCAGCCCTCGGAGCGCTGGTCATGATCGTTCTCCTTCGGAGACGCCGATGAACCGACCCCCGACCGGTCACAGACCCGGCGATCGGATCGCATGGCGATGGGCCGTTGCACTGCTCACGCTCGCCGGCCTGATCCTCGCCTCACTCGCTTCCGGGGACCTGCCGCTGACCCCATGGGAAGTGCTCGAAGCGATCCTCGGGCGTGCCGATGACTTCACGACGATTGTCGTCCTGTCTTGGCGGTTACCGCGTGCGCTCACCGCCATCGCCTTCGGAGCAGCCCTCGGTGCTGCCGGCGCGATCTTCCAATCCCTCACCCGCAACCCGCTCGGCAGCCCCGATGTGATCGGCTTCAACACCGGCGCCTACACCGGTGTTCTCCTCACCCTGCTTCTCCTACCGGCAAGCGGGTTCCTCGCGCTCGCGGTTGCCTCCATCGTCGGCGGCCTCGTGACAGCTCTCCTCGTGCTAACCCTCGCACGCGGCCCGAGAAACGGCGGCCGCGGGCTCATTCTCAACGGGATCGCCATCAGCGCCCTCCTCACCGCGGTCAACACTTGGCTGCTTTACCGCACCGATACCGCCACCGCCGCCACCGGCTCCATCTGGGCCGCAGGCACCCTGGACAACATGCGTTGGGCGCAGGCCTGGCCCGCCCTCGCAGCCCTCGCCGCTATCGGAATAGCCACCTCCGCGGTGCTCCCGACACTCCGAATCCTCGCCCTCGGCGACGACCTCGCAACCGCACTCGGCCTAAGAGTGCCCCGCACGAGAACAACACTTGCCATCGCCGCGGTGCTCCTCACCGCCACCACCACCGCAGTCGCCGGACCGGTCATGTTCATCGCCCTCGCCGCACCACACATCGCGAACACCCTGCTCCCACGCGACCGCCCAATCCTCGCCGCCACCTTCTCCGGCGCGATCCTGCTTGCCGCCGCGGACTGGACCGCCGCCCACGCCTTCGCACCAACCCAGCTCCCCGTCGGCGCGATCACCGTCAGCCTCGGCGGCCTCTACCTCACACTCTCGGTTTTGCTGCGACGTCACTGACCAGCCACAAGCCCGCCGGTTCGACCATTGCGGCTCGCTCACATCACGTTTCACGAGCCTTTTCCGTTCGTCTCCCATCCTGTGCGCTGCGTCTTCCCGAACATTTCCGGAGCTTTCCTCCCGTCCCCTGCCTCAGTGAGAGAGAACAACAACATGTCTGAGATGTCCTGATAGGGACTATCCACTGTGTCCTGAGATATTGGGCTGACCCCGTTTCGTAGGTCCGGTGGTTCTGAGAGTCGTCCTGCCGCCCGAGGGTTCGGGCAGGGAGACTGGTCAGATCATGTCGAACAGCAGGAAGCGTCACACCCCGGAACAGGTCGTCCGCAAGCTCGGGTAGGCCGACAGGATACTCGCCGACGGCGCGGATGTCGCGGCGGTGTGCCGGGAGCTCGGGGTGTCCGAGCAGACGTACTACCGGTGGCGTAACCAGTACGGCGGGTTGAAGGCCGACGACGCGAAGCGCCTGAAGGAGCTCGAGAAGCAGAACGCGACGCTCAAGGGCGACACGACCGCAGGCCCGGACCGGGCGTTGCGGGACTGGCTGCGTGCCTGGGCGAAGAAACGCCCCCGTTACGGGTACCGACGCGCGTATCACGATGCGCGCGCCGAGGGCTGAGTCGTGAACCACAAGAAGATCCAACGCCTCTGGCGTGACGAGGGCCTCCGCGTCCGGCAGCAGCGGCGTCGCAAACGCGTCGGGTCCTCGACCGTCGACCCCGCAACAGCGGACGCGCCGAACGTGGTGCGGGCGGTGGACTTCCAGTTCGACGCCGACGAACAGGGCCGGCCGATCAAGATCTGTTCGATAGTCGATGAGCACACCCGGGAATGCATCGGCGGGCTGGTCGAGCGGTCGATCACCGCCGACCGGCTCACCGCGTATCTCGAGGATCTCGTCGCCGTCCGCGGCGCTCCCGTTGTGCTCAGGTCCGACAACGGGCCGGAGTTCATCAGCGAAGCGATGGCCGACTGGGCAGGTACCCGCACCGGCCTGTCCTACATCCCACCGGGCTCGCCGTGGCGGAACGGGTACGTTGAGTCGTTCAACAGCCGGCTCCGCGACGAGTGCCTCAACATCAACAGCTTCTACTCGCTGCTGCACGCGCAGGTCGTGATCGGCGACTGGAAAGACGAGTACAACCATCACCGCCGGCACTCCTCGCTCGGCTACCTACCCCCAATCGAGTACGCTCAGCAATGCACCCATCAAATCGAAACCGACGGCTCACAGAGCGTCCGGACCGAATGAGGGGGGCGGCCCATAAACGCGTCACTCTGATCGTTACCACGTCCTCGCGCTGTTCCCTTCTCCCGAGCTCCTCCGGGAAGGAACAGCGCGACGTCTATGCTGGTTGTTTCCGTTGCTACGATCACCTGCTCAGCAATTGCTGCGCGCGAAATCCTGACTGGTTCACTCCGGTTCAGGGGCGAACCTGAACCTTGCGAGGAGTCCTCTCGCTAGCATGGTAACCCAGTTCTCGATCCGCTTCTTCGGCGCAAAATTGCTGGTCATAGCGGGTATCGGCGCCATCCGATAGCACCGCTCCGCACTGGGGTCTTGCATCCAGCGTGAATGGTTGTGCGACCCTGCAATGGGTACAGGTACTTACCCATTGAGCGTTATCCAACACGTTGCCGAGAAGGCTGTGCCCTACGGGAAGGGGGCGGTGGCGGACGCAGTGTCCTCCGTTGCTAAGCGCCTTTACGGAATCGAGCTTCAGTCTGGCCCGTTTTCCGTCGCTGAACTGCGTCTAAGCCAAGCGATTCGGGAGCACGGCGGATCGCTGCCAGATGATGGGCTGCACCTGTTTGTTGCTGACACGCTGGAAGATCCGACTAAAGGTAGTGATCGCCAGCTCAGCTATACGCTGCAGATGATTGCGCAGCAACGCGAGCAGGCCAACAAGGTCAAGCTCGAAACTCCAATCCAAGTTTGCATCGGAAACCCGCCTTACAAGGACAAAGCTGAAGGCCTGGGCGGCTGGATCGAACAAGGATATGCAGCAGAAACAAAAGCCCCACTCGATGATTTCCGCTCCCCTGGAAACGGAAAGTACGAGTACGTCCTGAAAAACCTATATGTGTACTTCTGGCGCTGGGCGATGTGGAAAGTCTTTGAGAGCATCAAGGACTCCCCAGACGGCGTGGTTTGCTTCATCACCGCCACCGGATACCTCAACGGCCCAGGATTCCGGGGGATGCGTGAATGGATTCGACGCAACACTTCCCGAGGGTGGATTATCAACCTCACACCCGAAGGAAAGCGTCCTCCAGCGAAAACAGCGGTATTCAACATCGAAACCGAGGTCGCCATCGCACTTTTCGTGCGCAAGCAGAACAACGACCTGAACACGCCAGCCAACATTAAATACACGGAACTGCACGGCACCAAGGAGCAGAAATTCGAGGTTTTAGGAAACCTTAATCTTGACGATGAGTGCTTCGAGGACACCGGAACCGGATGGAAGGACGGTTTCGTTCCATCCGCTGGAAACCAGTGGGCTAGCTACCCAGCTCTTAACGACCTGTACTGCTGGACCGCGCCAGGTGTTAAACCTAATAAGAAATGGGTTTATTCTCCTGATCCGGGAGTTCTCCAGCAGCGGTGGGACGAACTTACCCAAGAAGCTGATACCGACCGTAAACGAGCGCTTTTCAAAGAAACTCGGGATACCACCCTAGAGAAAATCAAGCGACCTCTTCCGTCGGGGGACGCTGAACAAAACACGCGGGTTCCTTTTTCTGAGGTGAAGTGGCCGTCAGAACCTGCGATCGTTGAGGTCTGCTACCGATCGTTCGACCGTCAGCACCTCATTGCGGATAGTCGTTTGCTTCATATGCCAAGCCCAACGCTGTGGGCGGGCCGGTCAGATGGCCAGATTTTCTTGGTTGAACAGCACGCTCACTACCCCAAAGCTGGTCCGGGGGTTATGTTCTCCCACCTGATTACAGACATGGATACGTTTAATAACCGAGGTGGTCGGACGCTGCCGACCTTCCACCCAGATGGATCTCCAAACGTTGCCCTAGGGCTGTTGGAGGCGCTCTCGGCTGCGCTTGGTCAGACAGTCACAGCTACCGATTTGTCCGCCTACGTGGCAGGGGTTTCTGCTCATCCGGAATACGTGGACATGTTCAGTGAACCGCTGCATTACTCCGGTAATCATGTTCCGATCACTGCTGACACAGAACTATGGGATGCAGTCGTGGAGGTTGGGTACAACATCATTTGGTTGCATACCTACGGTCACCGTGGGAAGCCAATGCCAGGGATCTCTCAAATAATGGGTGCACCGCAGAAGGGGTACACCCTCCCGTCCTATGACAAGGCAGTTGGCGTAAACATGCCAGAAAAAGCGACTTACGATGAAGACACCCGCACTATCCATCTAGGGGATGGCCGTTGGTCGAACGTTGCCCCTGAAGTTTGGGGCTACACTGTCGGCGGCGTTCAGATAATTGATTCGTGGGTTGGCTACCGACGGAAAAAGCCTAAGGGGCGGAAGTCGTCCCCTTTGGACGAGATTATCCCGGCCAGCTGGCCAACTGAATGGTCCCGACAATTCAGTGAGCTATTAGCAGTGTTGACTCACCTAGTTCACCTGGAGAAAAAGCAGAGTGAGCTGCTCCACGCTGTAGTGGAAGGTGACCTGTTGTCGCGGGACAAGCTGGAGGCTGACGGGGTGTCCTGGCCGAAGACAGACCGCGATCGCGCCCCGAAATATCCGCTGGAAGAAGGCGATGGCTTCTTCGTCACGCAGTAATTCCCACGAGATGATGGTTTTAGGGGTACACCTCAGTGCGACAGTGTGAGCGCCACACATTGCGTCGGTTTCCGCTGGGGTTTTCTCGCGTCGTAGGCACTCACTCGGGAATATTTTCCAGACCAATGACGCTATTGCGACATAGGTTCCACTACTCAACTTACGAACTCGGGGCACTTCATGCTGACGATTGCGAAACTGCATGGCGAATCCGTGGTCTATTACGAGTCCACTGTTGGCAATGAACCCGGCCAGACGGCGCCTGAAAGTGGGCCGGATTCGTACTACTCCGAGGACGGAACGAAGGCCCGCGCGAGCGTGGATTGCGGCTCGTTCTCGCGCGCAAAGTGAGCGTGTTTCTGCGCGGCTTGGTGTTGAAGTCGATGCTGAAATTCGTGGCGATTCGGTGCGAGATTGGTTCAATAAAGCGCTCGCACCAAGTGGGGAGAAACTTGGGCGCGCGCCAAAATCAACCGGTGTGCCGGGGTTCGATTTAACGTTTTGCGCCCCGAAAAGTGTGTCTGTTTTGTGGGGGTTCGGAAGCGAAAGTGTGCGCCAGGTAGTCGATGCCGCGCACGCGCAGGCGGTGTCGGAGGCGCTTTCGTATCTTTCCGAGCACGCCGGGTACACACGCCGGGCCGATGATTTCGACCGTGCTCTGATGGTGATTGATCGCGTGGAAGCGCTCTTCGGGGTGAAGTATGAGCACCGGACAAGTCGCGCTGGCGACCCGCATGTTCACTCGCATGTTCTATTTGTTAG